>NZ_JBQMWH010000002.1:0-503046 GCF_053470345.1 Thalassotalea agariperforans
TAGAAATAAGTGTTGGTGAGACATCAGCATCATACATTTCTTTGAACGTTGCGACGATATCTCGCGTTGTCATACCTTTGGAATACAGGTATAAAATCTTGTCATCCATCGAAGTAAAACGGGTTTGGTTTTTCTTAACGAGCTGAGGCTCAAAACTGGAGTCTCTGTCACGAGGTGCGTTTAAATCAACCTCGCCATCTTCTGTACGAATGGTTTTAGGTGAAAAACCATTACGGTAATTCTGATGCTCAGATTGTTCATGGCGGGCATAACCAAGGTGTTCGTCTAATTCAGCGTTAAGTGCTGCTTCAACCGTTACCTTAGTTAGTATTTTACGAAAGTCAGTTAAGTCTGCTTCGGTTTTAATCGATTTAGCGGCTTGCTTCGCAAACGCTTCAAGTTCTTTCTTATTCATAGTCTGCCTATCCTAAACCCTACATGGGTATTAATGATAGGCAGTTACACAGATTTTGTTACAGGGTCTAAGTTAACTTTGATTAACTTATTTTAAGAGAAAGAGGCTATTCAGCCTCTTTTTTATGCCTTGTTAATGATCAAATTAAATCGTTAAAAAAGCTTTATTTTCGGTCAACACTTTTTCGCCAATGCCTTTCACTTTCTTTAACTGCTCAAGAGAAGTAAATTTACCATGCATTGTCCGATACGTGACTATTGCCTTAGCTCTCACTTCTCCTATTCCTTTTAATTTTGCTAACGTCTTAATATCAGCCTTATTAATATCAACTAATTGAATAGCTGTACTGTTATTCGTTGACTGAACATCATGGTCAACAGCAAAGACAGTAGGCGTTAGAAATGAAATAAGAAGGGTTAAAACGAGTAATAAGCGTGATTTTTGCATAATTCTATCCTTTTAAAAAACCTATTAACATCACAAACTAGTGACCTTAATAGGTTTAGAATTGAATCCGCAATTTGTCAAATATTCTATTTATTTAACGAGTCATTAATCACTTGTAAAACACTATGTGGGTCTTCTGCTTTAGTGATTGGTCGCCCTATTACCAAATAATCAACCCCTATCTCAACGGCTTGAACTGGCGTCATGATCCGCTTTTGATCATCAACGCTGCTACCTTCAGGACGAATACCTGGTGTGATTAATTTAAAATCTTTACCTAATTTATTTTTTAATAACTGCGCTTCTTGTGCAGAGCACACCACACCATCAAGCCCTGCTTGTTTGGTTAAGGTGGCTAAGTGCTCAACTTGCTCGGCTGGTGATTTAGTAATACCAAGCCCTAACAAATCACTTTCTTCCATACTGGTTAATACGGTTACCGCAATTAACAATGGTGCTTTATCACCATAAGGAAGTAGTGCTTCTTTCGCCTTTTCCATCATTTTTAAACCGCCAGAAGCATGAACGTTAACCATCCAGACGCCAAGCTCAGCGGCTGCAGTAACTGCTTTAGCGACAGTATTAGGAATATCATGAAATTTTAAATCTAAAAAAACATCAAAACCTTTACCAACTAATACTTTGACAAATTCAGGGCCAAAATAAGTAAACATTTCTTTGCCAACTTTTAAACGGCAATCACTTGGGTTAATTTTATCAACAAATGCTAAGGCATCGGCTTGATTATTAAAATCTAATGCAACAACAACTTTTGCATCATTCATTATATTTTCCTTCAAAATTTTCAAGTTTTAACTTTTTAAAAACGAATGTACTGATAGGTATTTTATTCTAGATTGGGAAAAGGCACGTTACTTATAAGTTAAGTGAGTACCTTTGACGAAAATATCGAATAAAATAGCAAATAATACGTCGTTATTCGCCTTCTAAACCACGTACGGGTTTTAACTGCTCCCAACCATGGCAAGATGGACAAGACCAATAATGGGTACTGCTATTAAATCCACATGTACGACAAGAGTATCTTGGCTTTATTTTTAAGTATGAGGTGATCAAACCTTTGATCATATCAAGACTTTCCGTATTGCCATTGACACTTTCTTCATTGTTTTGCAATTTTACAAAATGTTTAAAACCACGAATGGTCGGACGACGATTAAGTGCGGTCACCATATAATCTTGTGCTTTTTTATTACCATTTTTTTGTTCAATATGTGTCACATATTTGATCAGCACACTTGTGGAACCTGTTTCATCGTAAGCTTTACGAAGAAATTGATAAAATTCTTTTTCGGCATCTAACTTTAAATAACACTGATGCATGTTTTCTATCACATCAGGGAAAAACTCATTGTCTTGTTGATAAATTTCATTATAACAACGGCAAGCTACATTATATTGCTCTTGATTTTCATAAACTTTCGCTAATAACCAATTTGTCCGACAAGATTGAGGATCAAAACTTAAAGCTTTTTCTAACAGTTCAACAACCTCAATGTACTTATCTTGGCTTAGAGCTGTGGTTGCCAGTTCACAATAAAAGTTAGCTAGAATATGAAGTAATTTTTTATCATTATGTTTAACAACTAACTTTTCCATTGCTAAACCAGCTTGCCAATCACTCGTTGATTGGTAAATTTGAAATAAATAAGTTAACGATTTCAAACCATAAACACGGGTTTTGATCAGGCGCATAAACATATCTTCAGCCCGGTCGTACAATCCGGCACTTAAAAAATCTTTACCTAATTCAAATACCGCTTTTTGCTTCTCTTTTGACGGTAAGTGTTTTTGGTGAACAAGGTGCTCATGTACTCGCAGCGCTCGATCTAGTTCGCCTCGACGACGAAATAAGTTCGCCATAGCAAAATGCGCTTCAACAGTATCATCATCAACTTTAAGCGCTTCAATGAGAAAGTCTATCGCTTTATCTTGTTGATTTGATAATAAATAATTAATACCAGTGGAGAATTTTTTTGATAAAGCTTCTTTAACCGATTGGTCATTTTGCTTAATGCTATTGCGACCCATATACCAACCGTAGGCTGCAGCAATGGGTAATAAAAGAAATGCTAACTCAAGCATAAAATTTTGAAACTCTATTAATTAGTGGATTTAGATTTTAACGATTTAACAATTCGAAATAAAACGGCCGTTAATAAACCGAGTAAAAAACCTATTGTTGTAAACAAGCTCACCGCAGCAGCAACGGAAATTTCTGCTTTTGCGATTAAATAATTGAGGGTAAATAATTGGTTATTTTGACTACCAAAAATAAAAGCGATGGTTAATAAAACAATTAAAAATAGAACCGTAATATACAAGCGCACAGTATATAACCTATTAAAATAAACTTTAAATAAAAAAAAGGCATGCGTATAAGCATGCCAATTTTAATATATTTTGCTTTTACGCGTTAAGATTAACTCGTTCACGTAATTCTTTACCTGGTTTAAAATGAGGAACGTACTTTCCAGCAAGTTCAACAGATTCACCTGTTTTAGGGTTTCGACCTACTCTAGGTGCTCGATAGTGCAATGAAAAGCTGCCGAAGCCTCTGATTTCAATACGCTCACCTTTAGATAAAGTTTGCGCCATCATTTCAAGAATTTCTTTTATTGCTAATTCAACATCTTTCGCAGATAAATGACTTAATTTATCGGCTAATATTTCAATGAGTTCTGACTTGGTCACAGGACCTCCCAGTGTTCATTTTGCTCTCGCAACCTAAAATATACAAGGAGGGAAATCTTCCCTCCTCAACCTAAAACCTAAAGATTAACCTTTAGCGTTTTTAAACGCTTCAGCCATAGCATTTGCAAAACCAGCATCTTCAGCAGGTGCTTGGTTTACATTGTCCATTGCTTGACGTTCGTCAGCTTGATCTTTCGCTTTGATAGATAAGCTAATAGTGCGGTTCTTACGATCAACACCCATAAACTTAGCTTCAATGCTGTCATCAACTGATAACTCTGTAGACGCATCTTCGATACGGTCACGAGAGATGTCAGATACACGTAAGTAACCTTCAACGCCTTCTGCTAATTCAATCTTAGCGCCTTTTGCGTCAACTTCAAGTACTTTACCTGTAACAATAGCACCTTTTTTGTTATCTGTCAGATACTGATTGAACGGATCGTCTTCAGTTTGCTTAACGCCTAATGAAATACGCTCACGCTCTGGGTCAACTTGTAATACAACAGCTGAAATCTCATCACCTTTCTTGTATTCACGAACAGCTTCTTCACCAGCATTCCAAGAAATGTCTGATAAGTGAACAAGACCGTCAATGCCACCGTCAAGACCGATAAAGATACCAAAGTCAGTGATTGACTTGATCTTACCTGAAACTTTATCACCTTTGTTGAAGTTCTTAGCAAACTCTTCCCATGGGTTAGGGATACATTGCTTAAGACCAAGAGAAATACGACGACGTTCTTCGTCAATTTCTAATACCATTACTTCAACTTCATCACCTAAGTTAACAACTTTAGATGGGTGAATGTTTTTGTTAGTCCAATCCATTTCAGAAACGTGAACTAAACCTTCAACGCCTTCTTGGATCTCAACAAAACAACCGTAATCAGTTAAGTTAGTGATACGACCTGTAAGCTTAGCGCCTTCAGGGTAACGGTTAGCAATAGCTACCCATGGATCTTCACCTAATTGCTTCATACCAAGCGATACACGAGTACGCTCACGGTCGAATTTAAGAACTTTAACTTGGATTTCATCACCAACGTTAACAATTTCGCTTGGGTGCTTAACACGTTTCCAAGCCATGTCAGTGATGTGAAGAAGACCATCGATGCCGCCTAAATCAACGAATGCACCGTAGTCAGTAAGGTTTTTAATAATACCTTTAACTTCTTGGCCTTCTTGTAATGATTCTAATAATTGATCACGTTCAACACTGCTTTCTGATTCGATAACAGCACGACGAGAAACAACAACGTTATTACGCTTTTGATCAAGCTTAATAACTTTAAATTCTAAATCTTTACCTTCAAGGTGTGCAGTGTCACGTACTGGACGTACGTCAACTAATGAACCTGGTAAGAACGCACGAATGTCGCTAACTTCAACAGTGAAGCCGCCTTTAACTTTACCGTTGATAACACCGATAACAGTTTCTTTTTCTTCGTATGCTTTTTCAAGAACTTGCCAAGCTTCGTGACGTTTTGCTTTTTCGCGAGAAAGAATTGTTTCACCAAAACCATCATCAGTAGCGTCTAAAGCAACATCAATTTCATCACCAACATTAACATCTACTTCACCAGCATTGTTTTTGAATTGGTCGATTGAAATTACAGATTCAGACTTAAGACCGGCGTCAACTAAAACGTTGTCTTTAGTGATAGCTACGATTGTACCCTTGATAATTGAACCAGGGCGTGTTTCGATTTCTTTTAAACTTTCTTCGAAAAGTTGTGCAAAATTTTCAGTCATAATTTTTTATGAACTCAGTTTTAATCCAATCAACATCATTGTTTTATGGGGTTGTTAATAGAACCTAGCGTATCCATACTTTAGGTTTTGAATATAAATTTGTTTTGTTAATTAAGTTTTTCATTCGCAAATGAAAGGATTTTATTAACCACTTCTTCAATAGAAATGTCAGTAGAATCAATAATTAACGCCCCTTCAGCGGGTACAAGCGGAGCAACCTCTCGGTTCTCATCTCGCTCATCTCGTTGACGTATGTCATCCAAAAGGCGCCCGATTTTAACATCAAAGCCTTTAGCTTTCAACTGATTAAATCGTCGTTCTGCGCGTTCTTCGGCCGAGGCAGTTAAGAATATTTTTACCGGTGCGTCTTTAAAAACAACCGTACCCATATCTCTACCATCAGCAACCAAGCCAGGCAAAACTCTAAATGCCCGCTGACGTCTTAATAAAGCTTCACGAACGCGTGGAAAAGCCGCAACTTTTGAAGCTAAGGCACCAACTTCTTCAGTTCGAATGGAGTTGCTAACATCTTCACCTTCTAAAATAACTTGGCTTTCGCCATCTTTATTAATGGTGAATTGGACATCTAAATGAGCAGCAACAGGAATAAGTGGCTCTTCTTCATCAACACTAATACCGTGATGCTGAGTGGCAACACCTAAAACTCGATAGATGGCGCCACTATCTAATAATTGCCAGCCTAAATGCTCAGCTACTAACCTAGCAGCAGTACCTTTACCTGCACCACTTGGTCCATCAATAGTAATAACTGGAATGCATTCCTGCATAGATTTCTCTCCTAAAGTCGAAAATCGGCAGCATTATACGAGAAACAAAGCATAAAATCGCCAAAAAAATTGTTTCAGTAAATTTCACTGTATTACCAATAAAATTATTTATTAACTTGAAACTTGTGCCAATTTATCAAAATAATCAGGGAATGTTTTCGAAGTACATTTAGGATCATTAATCGTCACTGGCGTATCACTAAGCGCCACTAAAGAAAAGCACATGGCAATACGGTGGTCATCATAAGTATCAATTGCGGCATGTGTGATAACTTCCGGTGGTGTGATAGTAATAAAGTCATCGCCTTCAATAACCTCAGCACCTACTTTTCGTAATTCAGTTGCCATAGCAAATAAACGATCGGTTTCTTTTACGCGCCAGTTATAAATATTACGAATACTGGTTGTACCCTTAGCAAACAGCGCTGTTGTCGCGATTGTCATTGCGGCATCAGGAATATGATTCATGTCCATATCAACAGCGGTTAATGGCGCACCTTTAACCGTAATAGACTCATCATGCCAAATAACTTCTGCGCCCATTTTTTCAAGCACATCCGCGAAATATTTATCACCTTGTACGCTGAGTTTACCAATACCATGTACCGTTACTTCGCCACCTTTAATAGCTGCTGCAGCAAGAAAATAAGAAGCAGAAGAAGCATCACCTTCGACCATATAACGTTCAACGGCTTGGTATGACTGTTCGCCTTTAACAAAAAAAGATTGATAATTGTTATTCTCTACCTGAACACCAAAGCGCGCCATAATATCTAAAGTAATATCAATATAAGGCTTAGAAACTAAATCACCTTCAATTTCAATGGTAGTATTGGTTTTTAATAACGGGGCTATCATTAAAATAGCCGTTAAAAATTGACTTGAAATTGAACCGTCAATGCTAACTTTACTTTCATTTGAATTAGCACTTAACGCTTTACCGTTAATTTTAACTGGCGGATAATCTTTATTTTCAAGATATTCAACATCGGCATTCAATTGATTCAGTGCATCCACTAAATGACCAATTGGACGCTCTTTCATTCTAGGTTCGCCGGTTAACACAAATTCACCGTTACTTGCAGCAAGTGCCGCACAAAGTGGACGCATTGCGGTGCCAGCGTTTCCTAAATATAATTCTAACGGAGCATCTGTATTAAAAAAGCCATTGTTACCAACAACGGTACACTCAGTACCACAGTCACTTAATGTATAACTAATGCCTAAACTGCTTAACGCATTCAGCATGTGTTTAATATCATCACTCACTAAAAGGTTAGTAATTTTAGTTGTACCGTTAGCTAGAGCAGCAATTAATAACGCGCGGTTTGATAAACTTTTTGAGCCGGGTAAAAACACTTCCCCATCAATTTTGTTAATTGGGTGTAAAGTTAGTTGTTCCACGTTATTTGTTCTCCTGCTCAAAGGCTTTCATAAATTCAATAAGGGCATGTACCCCTTCAATTGGCATGGCATTATATATACTCGCACGCATACCACCAACTATTCTGTGCCCTTTTAAGGCTAATAAGTTGTTTTTCTCAGCTTGGGCTAAAAATTCATTATTTAAACTTTCATCCGTTAACCAAAATGGCACATTCATACGACTACGATATTCTGTAACAATATTATTTTGATAAAAATCAGAGCTATCAATAAAATCATAAAGCAGTTGTGCTTTTAATTTATTTTTTGCTTCAAGTGCTTTTACACCACCACAATCTTTTAACCACTGAAAAACTAAACCCGCTAAATACCAAGCATAAGTTGGAGGAGTATTGTGCATAGAGTCATTATCAGCAGATACTTGATAATTCATAATATTAGGCGTGGTTTTTCGGGCCTTACCCATTAAGTCTTCGCGTACAATAACAATCGCTAAACCAGACGGGCCAATATTTTTTTGTGCTCCAGCGTAGATAACGCCAAATTTACTAACATCAATCTCACGCGATAAAATCGTTGAAGACATATCGGCTACTAGCGGAATATCACCCGTTTCTGGAATATCAAATATTTCAATACCATTGACTGTTTCATTCGGGCAATAATGTACATAGCTAGCATCTTTTGATAAAGGCCATTGCTCAACAGGCAAAACAGAAGTTTTCCCGTTTTGCTCTTGGCTAATGCTAATAATATTAACATCTCCAATATTTTGAGCTTCTGATGCCGCCGCTTCAGACCATGAACCATCAACAATATAATCAGCTTTTCCACCTTTAGGTAAAAGATTCAAGGCTACTGCAGCAAATTGACCGCGGCCGCCACCATGGCAAAACAACACTTTATAATTGTCAGGTATGTTCATTAAATCACGTAAGTCTTGCTCAGCTTTATCTGCTAGCGCAATAAAGGGTTTACTTCTGTGGCTCATTTCCATTACTGAACAGCCATGATTTTGCCAATTAATAAACTCTTGTTGCGCCTGTTGCATAACAGGTTGAGGCAACATAGCAGGGCCAGCACAAAAGTTATAAACACTAGACATGATTTAATGTGTCCTTTTTAATTTTAAAGTTGATATTTAAATTTACAAAAATCCCAAACCTATGGTGTTAATAGATTTGGGATTTAAAAAATAGAAAATGGGCGGTATTGCTGCCGCCCATTAATTGTTTAAACGCGTAAAGATTAGTCGGTAGTGTCTTCCGAAGAACTTGCTTCAGATGCACTATCAACGTCAACACTTGGTGTTTCAGAAGTCGCTAAGCCCTCTTCTGACGCTTCATCAACAAGCACTTCTGCTTCTTCAATTTCGTCAATACGTTGTAAAGCAACAACATGTTCGTCTTCTGCCGTTCTGATCAAGCGAACACCTTGGGTATTACGACCAATAACACTCACTTCATTAACGCGGGTACGTACTAAAGTACCGTTGTCTGTGATCATCATAATTTCGTCGTTATCTTCAACTTGAACTGCGCCAACCACTTTACCGTTACGCTCGCTCACTTTAATAGAAACAACACCTTTAGTTGCACGACTTTTCGCAGGGTATTCTTCAAGGGCAGTACGTTTACCGTAACCGTTTTCCGTAACCGTTAGAATAGGTCCGTCATTTTTCGGTACAATCAGTGATACCACTTTTTGCTCACCTTCTAAGCGAATACCACGAACACCCGTAGCTGTTCGTCCCATAGCACGTAGTGCATGAATTTCTTCGCCAGTTTCAGGATCGATTTTCACTTCACCGGTTTCGCTATCACGTTGTTTCTCGTTAAAGCGAACCACCTTACCTTCATCTGAGAACAACATGATGTCATTTTCACCGTTAGTAATGTCAACACCAATTAACGTGTCATCATCACGTAAGTTAAGGGCAATAATACCGCCATTACGTTGATTAGAATATGCTTTTAATGGTGTTTTCTTAACTGTACCTGAAGCTGTCGCCATGATAATAAACTTATCATCTTCGTATTCTCGAACCGGCAAGATCGCGGTAATACGTTCATCAGCCTCAAGTGGTAATAAATTAACAATTGGACGACCACGTGCCGTTCGGCTTGCTAATGGTAATTGATACACTTTTAACCAGTATAATTTACCACGATTAGAGAAACATAAAATCGTGTCATGAGTATTAGCCACTAATAAACGCTCGATGAAATCTTCTTCTTTCATCTTAGTTGCGGCTTTACCTTTACCACCACGACGCTGCGCTTCATAATCCGATAACACTTGGTATTTAACGTAACCTTCATGAGAAAGAGTAACAACCACATCTTCTTCACAAATTAAATCTTCTAACGAAATATCATGTGAAGCAGAAGTGATTTCTGTACGACGTTCATCACCAAATTCATCACGAATAGCTTCTAATTCTTCTTTGATCACTTCCATTAAGCGTTCAGGGCTAGCAAGAATGTGCATCAATTCAGCGATTAATTCTAATAAATCTTTATATTCATTAAGAATTTTTTCATGTTCCATACCAGATAATTTGTATATCTGTAATTCAACAATCGCTTTTGCTTGTTCCGCAGTTAAATAATATAAACCGTCACGAATACCGTATTCAGGCTCTAACCATTCAGGACGAGCAGCATCGGTACCAGCACGCTCTAACATGCCAGCAACATTACCTAACTGCCAACCTTGAGCAATTAATTTTTCTTCTGCTTCTTTACGGTTATTTGAGTTTTTAATTAACTCAATAATTGGGTCTATATTAGCAAGAGCAATCGATAAACCTTCTAATATATGCGCGCGTTCACGGGCTTTTCTTAATTCGAAAATTGTTCGACGAGTTACCACTTCACGACGATGCAGTAAGAAAGCTTCAAGCATTTCTTTCAGGTTAAATAATTTAGGTTGGCCGTCAGTTAACGCCACCATATTTAAACCAAAAGACACTTGCATTTGTGTCAGTTTAAATAAATTATTTAAAACAACTTCACCAACTTCACCGCGCTTGATTTCTATAACCATACGCATACCGTCTTTATCAGACTCATCACGTAAAGCAGAAATACCTTCTAAGCGTTTTTCTTTAACTAACTCGGCCATTTTTTCAATTAAGCGAGCTTTGTTAACTTGGTAAGGAAGTTCATGAACAATAATGGTTTCTTTACCCGTAGCTTCATTAACTTCTATTTCAGCACGAGCGCGAATTTTAATTTTACCGCGACCTGTTTTATAGGCTTCGATAATACCCGCTTTACCACTGATAATACCGTGCGTTGGAAAATCAGGGCCTGGTATATATTCTAATAATTCATCAATGGTTAAATCATTATTATCAATTAACGCTAAGCAACCGTTGATCACTTCTGTTAAGTTGTGAGGCGGAATATTCGTTGCCATACCAACAGCAATACCAGACGTACCATTCACTAATAAATTAGGAATACGTGTTGGCATTACAGCAGGAATATGTTCAGTACCATCGTAGTTAGGTACAAAATCAACGGTTTCTTTATCTAAATCAGCTAAAATTGAATGGGCAATTTTTGCCATTCTAATTTCGGTATAACGCATTGCGGCTGCTGAATCACCATCAACAGAACCAAAGTTACCTTGGCCATCAACCAACATGTAACGAAGCGAAAATGGCTGAGCCATACGAACAATAGTATCGTAAACAGCAGTATCACCATGCGGGTGATATTTACCGATTACATCACCAACCACACGGGCTGATTTTTTATATGCTTTATTCCAGTCATTACCTAATACATTCATCGCGAATAAAACACGACGATGCACAGGTTTCAAACCGTCACGTACATCAGGAAGTGCTCGGCCAACAATAACGCTCATGGCGTAATCTAGATACGAGCTTTTTAACTCGTCTTCAATATTGACTGGGACGATTTCTTTTGCCAAATCGGTCATAGGTCGATGGTATCCCTTTTATTTAAGAAAATAACTAAGAAGAAACTCAGAAAATTTCGAAATTATTATTATATTAACAACAGCGCATACTAACACAATTTCTGCGCATGCCAAACTGCTTTATAACAAGACATTTTGCGCGGTATCCGATACGATTTCAAGTAAATATTTATGGAACCGGCAGTTAAAGTTAAGTTGTTGAAAATTTTGTAAATAAGTTGATTTTTTAGACAGCTAAAATTAAATCACACGGCAGCTGTTCGATTTATAAACAGTTAACCAAGCAGCTGATCAAGAACAACGATTAGCGAAGGTGAAATTCAACCTATTTTAGTGGTAATTTTTCACAAATTTATCTTGTACTAAATTATTAGAGCGTATTGACCTTTCGGGTATCATTTTTGTTCTAACTGAGCGCTTTCAGAACAAGGCGCGAGCGATGTAATATAGTTATTCTCGACAACTGCTCCTGCGTTGCCCTAATAACCTGCATCCATACAGGAATATATAAAAAGTGAGTAACGCAGTGCTGGAAACGCTCAGGACGAACCCGAAGGGCAACATCTGTATGGACTTTCTACTACGTTATCGCTCATTTATGTAGAACAACTACACCCAATCGCTCTGCCTTGTATAAAACCCATACAGACTGTTGCAAAAATATACAGAAAAGTTCAACACGCTCTAGTACATAACAAATATTGCTTGAGAATATTCATTGCGATTTAGCAACCTATATTTTATTTTGCCATTTTCTTTCGATAAGCAATTGCTGTTTGGTGGATCTTGTCAGCCAACTCCTTTTCAAAACCACAAGCAAAATACAATTCGGCAATCAAAAATAATGGGCCAATCAATAGTTGCTTGATGTCATCAAAAAAAGCGGGTTTGGCTTGTTCAAAATAATGCCCTAAAAATTGACATAACCAGCCGATAATAAATACCGTTACTGCCAACCAATAAACATAAATATGGTCGTTATATAAAGAAGCATGATAAAAAATGGGCGAGAGTAAAATAATTGCCCAAAAAGCAAGTCGGCTATTAAGTAGTAAATAATAGATAAACAACGCAAGCGCTAAAAACGGTAACACCGAATGAGTTTGTATTTTTTCTGCAATTTCAACCGTAAAAGTCAATGTACTGAATACCAAGGCAATTGCCCATAATATCAGTGGCACGCCAATAAAGTGGCTGATGACATTTTTTTTATTAAGATGAACACTTTTATAACGCGATAAATGCGCTTCTATCTTTCTCATGATTAAGCTTTTATCCCTCTTATTTCTACCACGAATAGTTCGAAATCAGCTTCATTATATGAGTTGGCATTGATTAAACCTAATCAAAATTCAGTTAACTTAAGCTAAGACGCTAGGTTTCAGAAAATGATTCGTTTAGAATGACTAAAAATATCAAATATATGTAAAATTATGAGCCAACCATTAAACGTTAATTTAGACGAAATTGCCAAATTTGAAGAAGTTGCCCATCAATGGTGGGATTTACAAGGTGATTTTAAACCACTACATCAAATCAACCCATTACGCCGACAATTTATTATTCAGCATGCTGAAAATATTTTTGAACAAGCAATCATTGATGTTGGTTGTGGTGGCGGCATTTTAGCCGAAAGTTTAGCTAAATTAGGCGCTAATGTTACCGGTATTGATATGGGTGAAGAGCCTTTAAACGTTGCCAAACTGCACGCATTAGAATCTGGTGTTAGCGTTAATTATGAAAAAATTACTGCCGAAGAAAAAGCTCAAAGCTGCCCTGAACAATTTGATATTGTTACTTGTATGGAAATGCTAGAGCATGTGCCAGATCCGCAATCGGTTGTGCAAGCCTGCGCCAAATTAGTAAAACCTGGCGGTTATGTGTTTTTTTCTACCCTAAATAAAACCATCAAATCATATCTTATGGCGATTGTCGCGGCTGAAAAACTATTAAAGTTAGTTCCTAATGGTACGCATGATCATGATAAGTTTATTAAACCATCACAACTTATCAGCTGGGCAGAACAAGCACAATTAAAGTGTATTGACGCTACCGGTATCCATTACAACCCGATAACTGAAAATCATAAGCTTGCTGCTGGTTTAGATGTTAATTACCTTCTCTGTTGTCAAAAGGTCTAATAGTTATGCCTAAAATTACCGGAGTATTATTCGATTTAGATGGCACGATATTAGATACTGCTGACGATCTTGGTGCAGCCTTAAATTTTGTTTTAACCGAGTATAACTTACCCACAGTCACCAGTGAAGCTTATCGCCCTATTGCATCTGATGGCGCCAAAGGCTTATTAGAATTAGGTTTTGGTGACAAAATAAGTGATTATGATTTTGCCACGCTTCGTCAAATGTTTCTCAATTATTATGAAGATAATATTGCTCATCATACCAAGCTATATGATGGCATTACCGAGCTTATTGATGAATTAAACGCTAAAAACATCGCTTGGGGCATTGTCACCAACAAACCTGAAGGTTTGACGTTAAAATTATTACCACATTTTCCTGAGTTAGCGCAGTCACAAGTTATGGTAGGAGGAGATTCATTAGCTGAACGTAAACCACATCCAGCCCCCCTATTATATTCACTGGATAAAATAAACGTACCTGCCCAGCAATGTTTTTATGTGGGTGATGCCCCTCGGGATATTGAAGCTGGAAATCGAGCAAATATGCCAACGATTATTGCTGGCTGGGGCTATATTTCAAACATTAATGATTGCGACACTTGGCAAAGTGATCATTTGTGTTTATCGCCAACCGATATTTTGGCCTTAATTTAGCCTAAAAATCGCACATAATTAACCTTGTTCAATTTAAGGGATTAAGTCGCAGTAAAATGCGTTATTACAAATCGCTATAACGCATTTTAAAAAATAAATTATTAATTCTATATCAATAAAAAAGTTAAAATAAAGTTTGCCTTTCTCAAAAAGTAAAATTGAAAAGCACTACTACGTTAGTGACAACTAACCCTAAAAAAAATTGAGTAAAAAGTGTGATTTTCTACGTAATTTTAACACTTGCAAAACAGTTAAAACCTCACTATCTTGTGTCTAGAAAAAAAAACAACCCAAGATGTTGTGTATGAATTGTTCAAACGGCACAATTGCTAAACAATTTGTATATAACGTAAACTTTAACCGTCTTAATAATAAAAATTATAATTAGATAAACAGGTCCTTCATGAATAGCAATCTCTTCGTAACCAAACGTAATGGCGAAAAAGAAGCCATTGATCTTGAAAAAATTCACAAAGTCATCGCATGGGCCGCAGAAGGTCTTGAAGATGTTTCTGTTTCTCAAGTTGAATTAAAATCTCATATCCAATTTTATGACGGTATTAAAACCGGTGATATCCACGAAACTATTATCAAATCAGCCGCTGATTTAATTTCGGAAGAAACACCAGATTATCAATATTTGGCTGCCCGCTTAGCTATTTTTCATTTACGTAAAAAAGCTTATGGCCAATTTGAGCCACCCGCGTTATATGGTCACGTAGTTGATTTAGTAGAGCGTGGTAAATACGATCAACATTTATTAGTTGATTACGATCAAGCAGATTTTGAAGCGATGGAAAAATTCATCGTGCATAGTCGTGATCTCGACTTTAGTTATGCCGCGGTAAAACAACTTGAAGGTAAATATTTAGTTCAAAACCGTGTTTCTGGTGAAATTTACGAAAGTGCACAGTTTTTGTATGTTCTTGTTGCTGCTTGCTTATTTGCTAAATATCCAAAATCTGAACGTTTAGCCTACGTAGAAGGCTTCTATCATGCTATTTCTACCTTTAAGTTATCGCTACCAACCCCGATCATGGCCGGTGTTCGCACCCCTACTCGTCAATTTTCATCATGTGTGTTAATTGAATGTGGTGATAGCTTAGACTCAATCAACGCCACTTCAAGTGCTATTGTTAAATATGTTTCTCAACGTGCGGGTATTGGTGTAAATGCCGGTAGAATTCGTGCTTTGGGTAGTAATATTCGTGGCGGTGAGGCTTTCCACACAGGTTGTATTCCATTTTACAAACACTTTCAAACAGCAGTAAAAAGTTGTTCTCAAGGTGGTGTTCGTGGCGGTGCAGCTACGTTATTTTACCCACTATGGCATTTAGAAGTTGAAAGCTTATTAGTACTGAAAAATAACCGTGGTGTTGAAGAAAACCGCGTTCGTCATTTAGATTATGGTGTGCAATTTAATAAATTAATGTACCAACGCTTGATCAAAGGTGAATCTATCACTTTATTTAGCCCAAGCGATGTCCCTGGTTTATACGATGCGTTCTTTGCAGATCAAGACGAATTTGAACGTTTATATACACAATATGAAGCGGATGAGTCAATTCGTAAAAAACGTATTAAAGCGATTGAGATTTTCAGCTTATTTGCTCAAGAAAGAGCAAGTACTGGACGTATCTATTTACAAAACGTTGACCACTGTAATACTCATAGTCCATTCAGACCAGAAGTTGCGCCGATCAGACAAAGTAATTTATGTTTAGAGATTGCGTTACCAACAAAACCAATGAAAGAAGTTAATGATCCAGACGGTGAAATTGCTTTATGTACACTTTCTGCCTTTAACCTAGGTGCAATTGAAAGTTTAGACGAATTGGAAAGTTTAGCTGATTTAGCCGTACGCGCGCTTGATAACTTATTAGATTATCAAGATTACCCTGTTCCAGCGGCATATACGGCAACAATGGGCCGACGTACTTTAGGTATAGGTGTTATTAACTACGCTTATTACTTAGCTAAAAATGGGGTTTATTACTCAAATGGTAGTGCCAATAATTTAACCCATCGTACCTTTGAAGCGATCCAGTACTACCTATTAAAAGCATCAAACAACTTAGCTAAAGAACAAGGTGCTTGTCCTTTATTTAATGAAACACGTTTATCACAAGGTATTTTACCAATCGATACTTATAAAAAAGAAATCGATAAAGTAACAAATGAACAGTTACATTTAGACTGGGAAGGTTTACGTGAAAGCATTAAACAACATGGCGTACGTAACTCTACAGTTTCAGCATTAATGCCATCAGAAACCTCATCACAAATCTCTAATGCAACTAACGGTATTGAGCCTCCTCGTGGTTTGATCAGTGTAAAAGCCAGTAAAGATGGCGTGTTAAAGCAAGTGGTTCCTGAATATAAACGATTAAAGAATAACTACGAGTTATTATGGAATATTCCTAATAATGACGGCTATTTAGAGTTAGTTGGTATTATGCAAAAGTTTGTTGATCAAACCATTTCTGCTAACACAAATTACGACCCATCACGTTTTGAAGGTGGCAAAGTACCGGTAAAACAAATCATTAAAGATTTATTAACCGCCTACAAATTAGGGGTTAAAACCATGTATTACCATAATACACGTGATGGCGCTTCTGATATTCAGGAAGAAAGTGACGATTGTGCCGGCGGCGCTTGTAAGATCTAAGTACTTTATTCACCTACTGATTTTATTGAATATGCATCGTTGGTTTACAAAACTAACGATGCAACCAGCAAGCTAACGATAAAAATTCATTGCTGTTATTACACGACAATATTGCACTAGCAATATATTTGGGAGAAAACAATGTCGTACACCACGTTTAACCAAACACCTACAAATGCTTTAATTGAACCTATGTTTTTAGGTAACAGCGTTAATGTTTCTCGCTATGATCAGCAGCGCTATATGGCTTTTGAAAAGTTGATTGAAAAACAACTTTCGTTTTTCTGGCGTCCAGAAGAGGTTGATGTTTCAAAAGATCGTGCTGACTGGCAAAGTTTAACCAGCTCTGAAAAACATATTTTTATTTCAAACCTAAAATATCAAACGTTACTTGATAGTATGGCAGCCCGTTCTGTTAACGCGGTATTATTGCCATTAGTGTCTTTACCTGAGCTTGAAACCTGGATTGAAACATGGGCATTCAGTGAAACCATTCACTCACGTTCATATACTCATATTTTACGTAACTTATTCACTGAACCTGGTGAGATATTTGACGATATTGTTGTAAACCCTGCCATTTTAAAACGCGCTAGCAGTATTGCTAAATACTTTGATGATGTAATTTTAACAACCCAGTTATTACAATCACAAGGTGAAGGAGAATATGAGGTTGAAGGCAAAACAGTAGAAGTCACTAAACGTAAGTTAAAAGAACGGTTATTTTTAGCTATTTGCTCTGTTAATGCGTTAGAAGCAATACGTTTTTATGTCAGTTTTGCTTGTTCATTTGCTTTTGCTGAACGTGAATTACTTGAAGGTAATGCCAAAATAATCAAGCTTATTGCTCGTGATGAAGCTTTACATTTAACTGGTACTCAACACATTCTCAACAACTGGTTCTCAGGTAAAGATGATCCTGAAATGAAAGAAATTTCAGATGAATTACGTGAGCAAGGCAAACAAATATTTCTTGATGTAGTTGAACAAGAAAAAGAATGGGCACAATACCTGTTCAAAGATGGTTCAATGATCGGCCTTAATGCGGAAATCTTAAACCAATATATTGAATATATTAGTAATCAACGAATGGCTGCTATTGGCTTTGATGCTCCTTTTAGCATTAAAAGTAATCCATTACCTTGGATGAACGCTTATTTGGTAAGTGATAACGTACAAGTTGCGCCACAAGAAACCGAGATTTCTAGCTATTTAGTTGGTCAAGTTGATTCATCTGTAGCCTCTGATGATTTTGACGATTTCGATTTATAGTAAATATGTCTTTTAGTATCACCATCGGGGAACGTGAAATAGCCTTCCTCGATGAAGATAAAACTATTTTAAACACATTAGATCGAGAAAACATAGAAAGCCATTACCATTGTCGAGATGGTTATTGTGGTGCTTGTCGTTGCACCCTAGTAAAAGGCTCAATTAATTATCCGCAGGGTGAACCTCTGGCATTTATTGGCGAGAATGAAATTCTCACTTGCTGTGCCATTCCTGTCTCTAACATCACGCTAGAAATAGATTAAACAAGGTGAAAAAAGCTTAAAGAGCTAGATCACAATTAAAACCCTAGCGCAATTCCGCTACTTTCAGCTCATGGCCGATAAATATATTTTTCATTCGCCATGACAGCTTTAGTTTCCTCTGTCATAAAATGATTTTCTAATCTAAATATCTTTCGTTCATTAAGCTTAGCACGAGTTAATAAATTTTTACTCGATGGCTCATTTTCAAAAAAACGTTGAAAACTGCCATCATTAATCGCTTTATGTAAACCGAGTTTAATTCGTTCATATAACAAAGCATTGTCATTATTAACAAAAAAATAAAACGGCGAAGGATAATAAATGGCTAATGTTTCTTCGACTTGTATATCATCAAATAACTCGGCTTCTGACCATATTTCATGAACAGATCTTGGCATATAGTCAAAACGTTTAAATCTTAACATTTTCATTAACGTTGCGTGATCAGCCGCTTGTATTAAACGATAGTTATTCGCTAACAAAATATCCGAATCTGGCCAATATCTCCCTTGTCCCGCCAATATTTTTTTTAATTGTGCTTCAGATTGTATTTGCTCAAACCTAGCTTGCTCATCTGCTCTAATAAGAAAAATACGAAAGCCGCCCAAACCTTTAAGTGCTGGTACTCGAATAGGTTTTAATTTAATTTCTCGCTCTGGTGATGTCATTGTCCAAGTAACATCTAAGCGATTATCAATGATTTCAGCAATGGCTCTTTGCTGTAACATAGGTAAAGGTGCACTAATTAACTGATAAGGGCCAAATTCGGCTTTGGTTTTTTCTAAGACAAGTTTTAATAATGATAAAAAATAGATGTCATCTTGAGTGTAATCTCCGCCTATATGAGGGTGTTTTATCTTCATAACTGTCGCTTTTTCCGTTGAAAAAACCTGACTAGAAAATAAAACTAATATCATGAATAACAAAGAATAAAAACAAAACGCTAAATAGGATGTTCGGTTAAACAAGCTTATCTCCTTTGTCATATGATTAGTTAAACGAGAGCGTGTTGACCTTAATTAACTCGTTATCCGCAAATATATTTATCTCAATTAAACGATTATGGTTCACAATTGTTTTAAAACAAAAGAAATAGTTCAAAAAACACACTAAAAGTGTAACGCGATCTAGTCAATAAAACGTTTGATCACATCTCGATAATTGCGGCTCACTTTCACTTGATCATATTCCCCTAACATCAAAATAAACTCACCTTTTGCCTGTGGGATCACTTTTTCAATAAAGTTAAGATTAACAATGGTTGAACGATGTACTCGTTTAAATATTTCAGGGTCAAGCTCATCTAATAAACTTTTTAAGGTACTGCGTTTAATATGAGTAACGCCATCAACATGTAAACAAACATAATCACCGGCAGCATCTATCCACTCAATTTCAGCCTGTTTTAATAGGGTAATGTCATCTTTTTCTTTGATCACCACTTTACGTTCAAGTTTATCTTCCGCTGATTGCGCAGGGAAGCTCATGGCGGATTGTTCGGACTCTTCCCGAGTATTAATACTATCAATTGCACCAATAATACTATGCTTATTATCGCTTTCACCATCAAGTGCTAAGCGCTCTTCTGCCCTCTTTACCGCTCGCTCAATACGCTCAGCATCCAAAGGTTTTAATATATAATCAACAGCATGCACATCAAAAGCATCAAGCGCATATTGCTCATATGCCGTAGTAAACACCACTAGAGGAACAATATCTGATTGAATTTTTTCGACAACACCAAAGCCATCAATACCAGGCATTTGAATATCAAGAAACAGCAGATCGGGTGACAATGCCATGGTGGCGGCAATGGCTTCTCGGCCATTTTTGCATTCAGCGATAATTTCAATTTGTGGAATTTTATTTAACTTAGCGCGTAACATATCACGCGCTAATGGTTCATCGTCAACTATGATGGTACGTAATATATTCATAGGTTACCTGTGGTTACATTAACGAGTGGGTAAATGTTCATAGGGTATTTTGATCGTTGTTTTTATACCTCCAGTCGGCATAATAGTTAACTCGAAGGTATAATTTTTTTCATATAATACTTTTAACCGTTCATCGATATTACTTAAACCAACACCACGGCCACTCGAGCGATTAATTTTACTTTTTGCTACTTGACCACCTAAGCCTGTATCACTTAGTTCAAGCACTAATTGTTTATCAACAACACGAGCAAGTAAACTTATCGTACCACCCTCTTCACTTTGTGCAATGACATGTTTCATTGAGTTTTCAATGATAGGTTGAATTAATAAACTAGGCACATGAGCGGATCGTGCTTCATCACTTATATCAAAATCTAACGTTAAACGATCGCCAAAACGGGTTTTTTCAATTTCTAAATATAAATTTAACGCATTTAATTCATGCGCTAACGCCAGTTTTGTATCAGGGTTATGATCTAATGAATAACGTAAAAATTTACTCAATTGAACTGTCATTAATTGCGCGCGCTCTGGTGCTTCAATTTCTATTAAGGAATTGATGGCATTTAAGGTATTGCATAAAAAATGAGGATTGAGCTGATAACGTAACATTTTAATTTTGGCATCACGGGCAACCGTTTGGGCGGTCATGCGTTTGAGCTGCTCTTCTCTCGCTTCAGCTTCCGCTGCCAGCATAATTAAATGCTCTTTTTGTAATAATTGGTAGTATTTAATGCCATGAAAAAATCCCGCCCAACATAAAAAAACAAAAATGCTACTGAAAAACCAACCACCAAATTCAGCCCAAAGATTATCTGCATCAATAATTAATAAAAACAGATACATTCGGGCAAGGGTCCAAATTAGCGCAACAAAAAACACACAAACAAAACTAATTACCAGACGTACTAAAGCCGATTTATCCCAGATGCGAATAAATATCCAATAAAGTGGCATAGACATTAATAAACCTAACATGGACTGTAACAAGGTATGAATTATGTGGCTCCAACCAAGCTCTGCGTACCATAAGGTTAAGGTAAATAAACTGATCACCGCTAGAAATAGCCAAAAACAAAGCTGCATTGACCAAAAGTATGAAATCGGTTTTTTATCTTTTATGCTAAATATAACGATAACCTTTTGTAAATCTTAAATATGTCATGAAAGTAACTTTCAAACTGTACCTCAAAATTAAAGATAGCACAGTTAGAAAATTATATTGCTCAATTACTTAAGTTAAAAGCATAGTTTTATTCATCTAGCCGGCAAAGAGAATATTTTTATTGAAAGTAACGGTAATACTTTTTATCTCGCCACTGCGGGTAAACAGTTTTTTGCTCATCGTAGGTGATAAGGTATCAGAAGAATAGCTTGCAGGCTCAGCTCCTGTTACTGTTATGTCCATCGATTGCTCATTGGTTAACTGATAAATTATCGGCACCTGACACCAAGTAAACGCTAAACTATTGGCAGGTATGTTGAGGTTTTGCCATTGCTGAGTAACATCTAAGTAAGTAAATATAGCCGGTTCTTTGGTAAACTCACAGGCCCTTAATAAATAAGGTTTAAACGCAACCTGACCATCATTAACCCGCAAACCAAGTTCAGCAAAGCGTGTTAACACTTCTTCTTTCACTTGTCCTGTCATTCCTGGTTGTTGAGCGCCAGCATGTTTTGGCGTATGAGAATAAGGGTCCATCGGGAATGCGCCATATTCTTGTGGCGTTTTGTTAAAACCGATCCCTTGGCGAATACGATAGTACCAATTAGCAAGTGCAAAAATATCTGCTGCATCGGCGTTATTATCAATCGCGGTAAAAAAGTTTTCTTCAACGGCTAATAATAACTTAGTCACCATATGCCAATAAATTGAACCTAATCCTTCAAAACCAAACATACCACCAGAGCGACCGGTAAAGGCTTTATGATTAAACACATTTTCATATAACTGCTGAATTTCAGTGCTTGCATGGTTTATTTCATCCTTATAATTAACGGGCAAATTATTTAATGCTTTGACCAAGTCCTCTTTATTATTAATATTACCGTTAAAACGTAACTGGCCTTGTTCATCTTCAATAATAATTGATTGCTGATCTTGCGCTAATAATTGTGTTAACAATGGAATATCACGAGCTTGTTCACTGGCAATACAGTTTTTTTCAAGGAATTTAGCTAAGTTTCTGTCGGGGTAAAGCATAAAGGTTGCTTGGTCATCACGATAAACGTCACTACTAAACAAGGTCTCTAATACCGAAACCGTTTGCTTAGCCGACAAATATCCTGCACTTAAAGCTGATACTTGCCCTTCAAGCATAGGATAAAGTTCATCAACGGTTAATGAATGTTCAGCAAATTCCACCAAGTTATATGCATTAAATAACTTATCTTGGCGTTCATTATTTTTAATTGACGCATCAATCGCAACTAAAGCATTACTCAACAGTAATTGGATATCATCAAGCGCTCGCGCTTGTTTGCCACTAAAGCTTTCTTGCTGGTAAATAGCTGCGCGATAATCACTGGCTGCTCTGCCTAAATCTTCAGTCACCTGATATTTTTGTTGTCCGGTTAACGTATTTTTTTCCAACTGTTGCGCTAAAGCACTAAAAATTTCCGACGTTCTACCAAGCCAAGTATTTACTTCAGTTGATAGTTCAACCGTGCCTTGTTCACTGGTTAACTGTCCTTGTAAAAAGGCGATATAACGTCGTAAATAACCAAGTGTTACCATAGATAGCCCTTGGCCAACTAAAGCATTGTTGGCATCATTCCACTCTGGTCGTTGAGTATTTAACCAAATGCCGCCGTCAACAACAAAATTACCTAATTTACACAGCATGGCAACAAGCAATTTTTCAATTAAGTTAACTTGATAAACTTGGCCGTTACCATCGAGTAATAATTTACCATCAGCGCCAATTTCACTTACCCGCTGCTCAATACGCTGGGCTAACTCATTATCATATGTGACTGTGCTTTTGGCATTTTCAACCATGTCAGCAAAAGCTTTAATACGGTAAGGCACATTGGCATAACTAAAAATAGGTAAATGATATAATTCAGTTAATTTTTCAGGGTGAAATTGCTTAGAAAGCTCAAGTAATTTTTGCAAATAAATGATTTGATGATCGCCCCAATAACCAATATAGCTCCATGGGTCATCCGGCTCCTCCACTTCCCAATCAATGCCTTCTTTGGTAATGCGGTAAGGGTTATAACCGTCAACAGTAGAAGCATTAACAAATTTTGCAATAACACTTTCAATAAACTCAGGATAACTAAAAGTTAATGCCTCCCAGTTTTGAAAAATATCACGCCAGTTACCTTGGTATGACAATAAGCGCTTGTTGTTTTCATCGACTAATTTAATAGCAAACTGATTCCACGGTCGGCTAGGATCACCATGGCGACGACCAAACGAAATCGGTAAATATTCACTGGCTAATCGAGTGAGTTGTAGATCATTTTGATTTAAAATTAATTGCGACAATTGCGCAAAAGCAATGGTTTTAGGTAAAGCCGCTAAAAACGCTTGATGTTGCTGATAAACTGGCTGATTAAATATGGCGATGGTTTTAGCAAAATCTTGGCTGTTAATGTTGTACTGTTCATCAAAAATACCACCACGTAAGACATTAAATAAAACGTTAGCATAATGATGCGCCGTGACATTTTCTTCTGCCGTTAATTGAAAGCCGTCAGCACTTGCCATAATTCGAGCTAACGCATCAGAGCCACTTTCAATCGAGGTTGCGATTGCCTGAGCAACAACATCAGGTTGTTTAAGTTGCTGTTGTAATGAAACCACAGCTTGTTGTGTCATTTCAACGTTAGCAACAAACTGCCATGTTTGTGATGAATTTGCATCAAGCGTTAATAAGCTATTGATAAAATAAGCACCACGAATGCCACGCTTTAAGGTTTCTTGTACTATTTTTTGACCTTTTTTAAAGCCGTCTATTTGCTCATTCGACAACAATGTTTTTACTTCAGTTAAGCCTAAGCTAAAAACAGTATTTGCTTTTAACGACTCACAAGGCTCTGCACGATCGGTGATACCTGAATATAAGGTAAAATAAGCAAGCCGACTTACTTCATCAAGTTCGGTCCATTTATAGGCATCCACTAAATTACTAGAGTTAGTTTGAGTGTATCTTGGTGTACCCGCGGGTAAAATATTTTGCATACCATCAACAATTTCAATGTTACGGTTTTCGGATGCTAAATTATCAAGTTGACAGTTTCTAACAAAACCAAATTTATCACTGGTACACCAAGTGTAGCTATAGGCTAGCTTTAGGTCATGATTGATTTCTTCAAAGCATAATTTATTGCCTAAAACATTTTTATATACGTTACGCGTTACCTTAAATCGACCATTATGCTCTTTATTAAACGGTTCCCAAACAACTAGGCTTTGTTCATTGCTGCTTACACGAATTAAGGTTTTACAGCCGGTATTTAAATAACTATCATGAATTTTATCTACGGTTTCATATGGAAACAACGGCGTTTCTGGCGATACTCGCCCTGCTGTTAAACCTCCTGTTGTTGAAACAAATAACCAATGGTCACTGTTGGAGACAACACTGATAAAAAATGGCGCCATCTCATCCATGTTTTCGATCAGATAAAAACGTTCATTATTTTTGCTGATGAATTTACCTGATGTTTTATTGGTTACTGTTTGCTGATGCATCGCTAAAGTTCTCCAACCAAACCGTTATCAATTTATCGTTATTCGGGTAAATAAATATTGTGGTTCAGTTATTATCTTGATAAAAAATTAAAATTTGGTGCTTAATTTTTAAAAGCATAAAGAAGGAATGAACGAAGACAATGTAAATAAGCTAAAGCGGACTTTATTTGCGATTAACCGTATAAATTCTCAATATTACGTTAAAATCACCATGAAATTGCTAACAGCAACCGCCTAATTTTATTACTCGCCGTGAGCTACAAACGATGTGTTAAAGCGCTGAAACGTTTCCTAAAACAACTTCTTTTAACAAGGTAGGTGTTACCACTTAACTAATGGTAAATATCAACAAAAATTTCATTTTAATGACAATTTGTCCGCTTTATCTCACTGAAAAACCACTTTAACGCATTTCTATCACAGCGCATTTTTTGTTGTGCTATTCCTACACTAAGACATAACCATCACATTAAACACAAAAAGCAAAATACCAGTTGCTAAACAATATTGTGATTAAGATGCGTTGTGATTATTTAAACGGGAGAGAGAAATGACAATTATAAATAACGCGAAATTAAAAACGCGAAAACTTTCAATTTCTGCAGGTATCATCACAACCGCTATATTAGCCGGTTGTGGTGGCGGTGTTGAAACCAATACTAAACATGATGTTGTTGACCCAACATTACCTGCCAGCAATTGGAAAATGGTATGGAATGATGAATTTGATGGTACCTCAATCAATTCAAATAAATGGGAACACGAAGTAAATTGTGACGGCGGCGGCAATAACGAAAAACAATGTTATACCGATGCAGCGGAAAACTCTTATGTCAGTGATGGCACATTAAAAATAGTTGCAACGCCAGTAGAAGGAGCCGATAAACCTTATAACTCTGCACGTTTACGTACAAAAGGTAAAGGCGACTGGACCTATGGCCGTTTTGAAGCGCGTATTAAAATGCCATCAGGCCAAGGTGCATGGCCTGCCTTTTGGATGTTACCTACCGATAACGTTTACGGTGGCTGGCCACATTCAGGTGAAATCGATATTGTCGAAACCGTTAACTTAAAAGCTGTAGACGGTGAAGGTAATGTTGAAAGTAGTATCTATGGTACTTTGCATTATGGTGAATCATGGCCAAATAATGCTCATTCTGGTAAAGAATTTTCATTTGCAGATGGTGTAAACCCAGCAGATGATTTCAAAGTCTATGCCGTAGAATGGCAAAAAGGTGAAATTCGTTGGTATGTGGATAATTACC
Source organism: Thalassotalea agariperforans (assembly GCF_053470345.1). Taxonomy (NCBI): domain Bacteria; kingdom Pseudomonadati; phylum Pseudomonadota; class Gammaproteobacteria; order Alteromonadales; family Colwelliaceae; genus Thalassotalea; species Thalassotalea agariperforans. The sequence continues at coordinate 26,377 of NZ_JBQMWH010000002.1, forward strand.
TTTATGCAACGCAAAAACAATCTGAGGTAAAGTACAACTCAAATGGTGATGCTATCGCTTTAAACCATCGAGGTTGGTTTGCAAATTATTATGATGCAATAACAGGCGAATTAACTGATTATTGGAGTGCTGCTCCTTTTGATCAAGACTTCCACCTTTTACTAAATTTTGCGGTCGGTGGTGACTGGCCTGAAAACGTTAATAACTTGGGTGTTGACGCAGCAGCATTTGCCGATGGCCAAACCATGGAAGTTGATTATGTTCGCGTTTACCAATGTGACGCAGAAACAAATGACGGTTCCGGCTGTGAAACCATTCGTTCAGGTTATTTAGATGAAGATACTTTAGTTACCGGTGAAGCACCTATCCCTGTTCCTCCTTCAACTGGCGTGCCTGCGGTTATATCTTTTTACGAAGATGAACTTGACAATAATTTGATCTTCAATAGCTATAACCCTGATGGCGTCATCAGTTACAATGAAGTCGCTATAGATGGTCGAGGCATGGTGCTACAAGTTGATAAATCTGGCCCTAATGGCAATTTCTATTTTCAATCAACTGTTCCTTATGACTTATCAGCCCATGGCCCTGAAGCTGAACTTATATTCGATATGAATGTGTTAAGCGTAGATGGTGGTGTTGAATTATTAGTTAAGTTAGACAGTGGCTGGCCTTCGGTAAGTGATGTTGCTATTGCTCCAACCCCTATTGGTGTTTGGACAGAAGTTAGAATAAACATCCAAGCTTTATTGGCTGACGAAAACGCGTTTTCACCAGGCCAATTTGCTGATGCTACATCTATTGTTAACCCTTTCGTACTAGATCCTACCGGCATAATGAGTGCTCAGTTTGATAATATTCGCATTGAATCCGGTGGCGGCGGTCAAACCGTCACATTATATGATGATGCCGCAACAGGTGATATCGTTTTTGATAGCTATAACCCTGATGGCGCTATTACAGCGACAGAAGTAGCTGAAGATGGTCGCGGCAATATTATTGAAATTGTAAAAACAGGTGCCAATGGTAACTGGTACTTGAACTCGTCAGCTTCACCATTTGATATTAGTGGTTTTAACAGTGATGCCGAATTGGTATTTGATATGTTCGTGGTAAGTGCTGATGGTGGTGTTGAGTTATTAATTAAGCTAGACAGTGGCTGGCCTTCGGTAAGCGATGTGGTAGTTGATACCTCATTAATGGGTGAGTGGCAAGAAGTTCGATTAAACCTGCAAACGCTATTAGCTGATGAAAATGCTTATGCGCCTGGTCAATTTGCTGATAATACCAATATCGTTAATCCATTTGTTATGGACCCTACCGGCGTAATGACAGTTAAGTTCGACAATATTCGTTTTGAAGAACCAGCTCCTTCGGTAGAAGTGCCGTTATATGATGATGCCACAACAGGTGATATCGTTTTTGATAGCTATAACCCTGATGGCGCAATTACAGCGACAGAAGTTGCCGAAGATGGTCGCGGCAATATTATTGAAATTGTAAAAACAGGTGCCAATGGTAACTGGTACTTGAACTCGTCAGCGGCACCATTTGACATTAGTGGCTATGGCCCTAACAGCGAATTAGTGTTTGATATGTTCGTAGTAAGCGCTGATGGTGGCGTTGAATTATTAATTAAGCTCGACAGTGGCTGGCCTGCGGTAAGTGATGTGGTGGTTGATACCTCATTAATGGGTGAGTGGCAAGAAGTTCGATTAAACCTGCAAACGTTATTAGCTGATGAAAATGCTTATGCACCTGGTCAGTTTGCTGATAATACCAATATCGTTAACCCATTTGTTATGGACCCTACAGGAGTTATGACAGTTAAGTTCGACAATATTCGTTTCGTGAACAAATAACTGATTAACCCAATGTACTGAGTCAAATAGTGCTCATTTTCCAGCGGTATTTTCGACACGTAATACCGCAATAACAAAATATAAATCGTAGGTATGTTATGAACTCAACAAATTTTAAACACACAAAAATCGCCGCATCAATAGCTATGCTTGTTGGCGCCGCGTATTCTCCAATAGCATTTTCAGAAGAAGCAGCAGTAGAAAATAAGACAGAAGTGATTGAGGTGACAGGTATTCGTGGTAGCTTAATGCGTTCAATGAATGTTAAGCGTGATATGTCTGGTGTTGTCGATGCTATTTCTGCAGAAGAAATGGGGAAATTCCCTGACACTAACTTAGCTGAATCATTGCAACGAATTACCGGTGTCAGCGTTAGTCGTTCAAATGGTGAAGGTAGTGAAATTACCGTACGTGGTTTTGGTCCAGACTTTAACTTGGTAACCTTAAATGGTCGTCAAATGCCTGGTACCGGTAATAGTCGCTCATTTAAGTTTGAAAACTTAGCTTCAGATGGTGTTTCTGCCCTTGAAGTTTATAAAACGGCACGTGCTGAAAACCCAACGGGAGGTTTAGGCGCAACAGTAAATATTGTGACCACTAAACCCTTACAAAGTCCTGGTGAAAAATTATCAGTGTCAGCTAAAGCGATCAATGACACTTCGAATGTAGCTGGCGATGACGTTACTCCTGAACTTTCTGCCTTGTATTCAAATACTTTTGCAGATGATTCATTTGGCGTTGCTTTCGCGGTTAATAGCCATCGTCGTGATTTCCAACAGCAAAGTGCTACCGTTGCTGGTTGGCAAGCGAATGTGGGTGTACCCAGCGATTTAGCCCCTGCCAATGTTATTGATCCTCGTCCACTAGATGATGAAGGTGAACGTATTGGTAATATTTTCTTCCCTCGTAATCTAAATTACAGCTTTAATGATGTACAACGTGAAAGAACGAATGGTTATGTGATCTTTCAATATGCTCCAATTGAAGAGGTAATTATTGGTTTAGATTACACTGCATCTAATTCAGTTACTGGCTCTAATAGTATCGGCTGGGGGCAATGGCATGATTATGGCGGTAATATCAATGGATATGAAATTGATGCCAATGGCACCGTACTTTACGCTGATCTTGCTGGCAACGACGGCTCTTTTAGTGCCAACCGTGATACCACTGAGGTTGACTCAAAATCTATCGGTTTAAATGTTGAATGGCAAGCAAGTGAATCTTTGTTTTTAACACTTGATTATCATGATTCAAGCAGCGAAACAGATAATGGTAAAGATAAGGGCTTAGGCGGTACAGGGGCATTAACTTTAGGTTCTGATCAGCTAGTAACCAAAACTTATGACTATCGCACTGGCGAAATTCCACACGGTGAAATTTTTTGGAAGAACGGTACCAATGAACTGGCACCAGGTGAAATAGATTCACACTTCAGTCAATTTCTTCATGGCAAAGGTAAATCAGAAATTGAGCAATTACAACTTGATGCAGTATGGGAAAACTACACGTATGACATTGGTTTAGTTGATGTAAAATTTGGCCTTGGCCGTACCGAGCAAACAATGAGTGGTTCAAATGCATGGAGTGGTTTAATTGGTGGTTTCTTATTTAGCCCATCATATACAGAATTATTCCCAGACAATATGTTTACCCGCAATAGTACTGCTGGTTTTCTAGATGCTTTTGACGGTGGCGGTAGTGATCTTTCACCTCATTATTATTACACCTTCGATTTTGATGAGGTTGTAACACGTTCTGAGGCATTTTTAACTAACGAAGAATTGGGAGGCACTGATTCTTTCTCCACTAGCGCATATCGTGGTGATGATGGTATAGGCAGTTTTAGTTCAGGTGCTGTGCAAGAAGACACCACGAGTGTTTATTTAAACACGGCATGGGAATTTGAGTTTTCAAACGTTTCTTTGCAAGTTAATGCCGGTGTTCGTTATGAAGAAACTGATGTTACCAGTAAAGTTGCTCAACCTGTTCCTACTGCCGTTTGGTGGAAAGGTGGCAGTGAATTTCTTACCCAATATGCAACTGGAGATAACAGCATTTTAACAGTGACAGGTGAACATGATGTCTTGTTGCCAATGCTTGATTTACGTCTGGATATTACCGACGATCTTGTTGGTCGTATCTCATGGGGTAAAACCATAGCTCGTGCTCCTTTAGGTAACTTAGCCGGCGCTCTATCGTTATCTGGCAGCCCTAAGGTTGGTTCTCGTAATGGCTCAGAAGGTAATACTAATCTTCAACCTTATGAATCAACTAACTTGGATTTGAGTCTTGAATATTATTATGGGGAAGGTAGTTATGCTTCTGTTGGTTATTTTAAGAAAGATGTTAAAAACTTTATTGGCACCGAAATTTATCAAACAACTGCGCCAAGCGGTATTGAGTTGCAAGATATCTATCTAGGCCCTCGTTGGTTGCAAGCAGAAGCAGATCTTGGAGGATCGGCCACTAATGATGAAATTTTCGCTCAAATTATTGCCAATGGTTCAGCACTAAACGATTCGGGCTTTTTAGTACCTGAAGCTGGCGATCCATTAATTGAATGGGATATCACTAGACCATTTAATGCTTCAGATATCAAAACGGTTGATGGTTTTGAAATTGCCCTGCAACATCTGATCGGTGAAACCGGTTTTGGTTTTGGTATTAATGCTACGGTAGTTGATGGTGATGTTACTTTTGATGTTGATAGCCTTGAAAACCAAACACCACTAACCGGCTTAAGTGATTCAGCTAACTTGCAAGCATTTTATGAAAAAGATGGCTTATCAGTGAAAGTTACCTATGCATGGCGTGATGAATACCTAATTGGTGTTGGACAAAGCCAAGGTTCTTCAGATAACCCACCGCAATTTGGTAAAGAGTTTGGCCAATGGGATATGAGTGTTAATTATGACATTGATGAACGCATCACTGTTTTCTTTGAAGGCATTAACTTAAACAACGAAACCGAACAAGGCTTTGGTCGTTACGAAGAGCAGTTTTTATTCGCTCGTCAATACGGACCTCGTTATGGTTTAGGCGTTCGTTACAGCTTTAACTAACCCTCTCTGACTAAAGGGCATATCATCATATTGATATGCCCTTTTCTTTTTAATATTGTTTCATTGTTTGTTTAACTACAACTAAAAAATTTTAATCCACCTTAACACTCCGTTCCCCCTTACCTCCCTCGCTATACTCTAATTAAACGATCGTCTAGTTAATTAGTACTTAACCGCAACAATGAAAAGCATTAATTTCAAGAAATAAAAAAGCCTCTACAATCTTCATTGCAGAGGCTAATATTTAAATTAAATATTTTTTACATAAAAGTATATTTAATTGATGCTGAATAAACTTTACCTGCAAACTTGGTTGTTCTAGGTTGCCATTCATTACTTTGAAACTCTTCATAAAGTTCATCAGTTAAGTTATAAGCTTTAAAACTGAACTTAAGATCTTCAGAAATATTATAGTAGAAAGAAGCATCTAAACGACCACCACCTTTAACTGAACGATCACCAGAACCATTTGCTGTCCCCGTTGTTCTTAAATCGTAATCGGTACGGTAGTTATAGGCGATTCGCACACCATAATTTTCTTGCTCATAATAAGCAATAGCATTATAAGTTTCATCTGAAATACCTGGAACACGGGTTTCATCATTTTCATCTTGATTAGTTTTAGAGTAGTTAAGCACGCCACCTAAACCATTCCATGGATATGGTAAAAAATCTAAATTTTGCTGAACTGAAATTTCTAAACCATCAACAGTGATCGTATCGGTAACATTTTTAATACCGCTCATTCTTACTTCATCACCAGAAACTAATAACGTATCATCAGATAAGTTGTCATTTCCGTCAGTAATACAAGTACCGTCGGTTTGCTCAGTTAATTTACCTAAATTAACACCCGTTCCTTCTAACGCAGAGCTATCACAGATACCAACACTATCAAAAAGATTTTCAATTTCTTTTTGGAATAATGCCACAGTAATTGCACTACCTTCACGGTTATACCATTCAAGTGAAAGGTCAAATGAATCAGCTTCAAAGGGTTTAATACCAACACCCGGTAATTGAACTTCAGCTAAACCTGGAATGTATTTAAATTGTGCGGTTGGTGATGCGGCTCGTAAATCAGGACGAACTAATGACTTATTGTAAGCAAAACGCAACATTAAATCGCCGTCTTCATCTAAGTTTAATGCAACATTAGCACTTGGTAAAAAGTGATTATAATCATCAGGGAAAACACCTTCATCTAAATTATTAATATCACCTTGACCTGCAAGCGGTGCTCTAGATTCAGTTTCAGATTGAATATAACGACCACCAACATTACCGTTAACAATGGTGTCACCTAACTCATATTCAAAATTAGCCATAGCATACAAAGCGTGGGTATTGATTGCCGATGAAAAAATATAACCATCCGCTTGTCTGCCACCACGTTGAATATAGCCCATAGGTGTAAATACCGGTTTTTCACCATCACCAGAAGGAGCAACATTAGTAATATCAATAGTATTAACTAAGGCTTGGTTAATGGTGTTGAAATCAAATGCTCTCCAACCATCCGCTGCTGTCACAAAACCAGGTGCTTTACCACCAAAAAATGTTTCTTCTGACGTATATGAAGGATCAGAAATAGCCGAACTTGTTAAAATGCCTGTAGGATCTACGCCAACAGAAGAACCTTTTGAATAATCAGAGTCTTGAGATTGTTCAGCATAGCGATAACCAAACTTAACACTCGTTAAAATACCATCAGCAAAAACACGCTCGGCATTAAATTCAATAGCATCACTTTCATGAGCAACTTGCTCGTAGTTACCCGTAATGATCATATATAAACCATTGTCAGCTCCTACCAATGCCGTATTAGCGACCGCATTTTTTGGACTCCAAACGGCATTATCAAAATCCATCGCACTATTGGCATTTTCCATATCAAAGAAAAATTTACCTATATCACCTTCACCAGTAAATACTCTACCATTCACACCTGAGTTATCGATACGTGATGAAAGTAAAACCTCATTTCGTTGGTTAGTCGCATCTGATAGCGTTAATGCACCGTCTAGAGTCCAGTCATCTAATGTCCATTGAGCATCAAATAAAAAGGCTTTTGATTCTTGTAATTGTGCATCTTGGCGGTTATCAAAATAATAACGAGCATTATTAAAATCAACACCTGACAATACATAAACAGGTTCACCACCGGTGCCTTTTTCACCTGTTGCTCTTGGCGGGTATTGTTCTAATGGCGTAATACCGACAGTACTTTGATCTAAACGCATTTCAAGTTGTTCTAATCGGCTACCGTCTAATTCGCGTTTAGTATAAATGGTATTAAAACCTAATTTTAAGTTTTCCGTTGGTCGATACTCAACACCACCCGAAAATGAAAAACGATCACCGGTATTGGTTTCACTTTGTTGTCTATATTCACCTGGCATTTTGACAATTGCATCAGAAACTAGGCCATTCGCTGTTTTCCACTCGGCAAAAGTGCCAGTATTGCCCGTACCGCGATCAAAATGACCACTAGAAATAGTATCATACGCATTAATTTTGATAAGATCTTGGCGGAAGGTTTGCTCTGAATAAGCCAATGTACCGTTAACGGCTAATACATCTTCAATTAAGGTTTTAGAACCAGAAATTACCGTTTCTGGGTCAAAAGAGTCCGATAGTTCTTCATATCGAGTACCGAGACTAAGTTGTAATGAATCTTTGCGACCTAATGGACCACGTAAACCTTGATCGACAGTCCCGGCTATACCACCTTCTTGCATTTCGGCTGTTTGTGACTTGACGACTTTAATGCCACTAAAGACAGCAGGATTATATGCACCAAATGGGTTACCAGCACCGTACGCAGATGCCGAGCCATTTCGAGTTGGTGTTGCGATTGTTTGCCCATTCGCTGTGGTTAAAACAAAACCTGATGGTAATCCACGTAAGTTAACACTTGATTCACGGCGCCCACCTTCACGGTTTAATTGAACACCCGGCACTGCTTGTAATGCTTCGCCCATATCAAGAGCAGGTAATGAACCAATATCGTCAGCCGAAATACTATCTCCAATGGTTGACGATGATTTTTTATCATTAAGTGCTGATTCTAAATTACCACGAAAACTTGCAGTAACTTCAATAACCTCAAGTGTTTCTTGCGCAGCCTCTTCAGCATAAGCATTAACTCCCATGATATTCATTGCAACAATCGAACTAATTAAAGTTCTTTTAAAGCAAGGTATTGTTTTTTCGATTTTATTTATAGGCATATTCATTCCCCTGTACTGATATTATTATTAAAATTCTTATGCTCAATAAATATACCACCCAGCAGCCTTACGGTAAAGCCGTAAAACGGCCTTACCAATAAAATAAATAAAAAATATATATAATCCTTTGATAAACTTGGAAATTATAAAAATAAAAATTAATAAATTGGTGCAGTCACTAACCTAAAAGCAAATAATTTGTTTTTTACAAGGTTAAATTTAGGCTTAAAAAATATTTTTCCCAACAAGAAACCGCTTGATCATATTGGTTAACTAGTTAACGATAAAAATAGAAAATGTATTTTTGATATAGAGGTGATTTAAAAATAACGAATGAAAATAATTAACTCTGGCTAGGCTGAATAAACTGATTTTTTTAAAGGGGGGGAATTGAAATAAAGTATGAATAAAAACATTTATCATCTATCAAAGCACAGATGATAAATGTTCAGTTTTTATATTATTGCCGTTTCCTAAAAGATTATTTATTGGTTTAAGCGTTCAATCGCTTCACCGATAGCAGTAACACCGGCATTGATATCTGCAATTGTTTTATTTAATTTTTCAACCAAAACGGCACCATCGGCTATTTGAATTGTACTTTGCTCCATCGATTTAGTTGCTTGATTAGACAGCTCGACATTTTTTTTGACAACGTCCGCTATTTCCGTTGTTGAGCTACTGGTTCTCGCTGCTAATTGTCTTACTTCGTCAGCAACAACAGCAAAACCTCTGCCCTGCTCACCAGCACGAGCAGCTTCAATGGCAGCATTTAATGCTAATAAATTAGTTTGATCGGCAATACCGCTAATTGTATTAACAATATTATTAATTTTATCGCCTTGGGTATTGAGCGCGTATAAGCTTTCAGAGGCAAGCGTAATATCCTTTGACAAATTAGTCATTAAGGTTACGGTTTCTGCAACAATATCCATACCTTTTTGTGCGGACTGATCTGCTTGGCTAGAGGTTTCTGATGCTAAATCTCTGGCTTCATTCGCCTGTTCAACTTTACGTGTTATGTCTGTAGCAAATTTAATCACTTTAATTTGCTTACCGTTTGCATCAAAAATAGGGTTGTAGCTGGCTTCTAACCAAATAATGTTACCATGCTTATCAAGGCGCTTATATTGACCAGACTTATATTGGCCTTGGTTTAAATCTCGCCAAAATGCCGAATACTCGGAAGAATTAACAAGGTCTTGATCGCAAAAAATTTGATGATGTTTACCTTGTATTTCATTTAAGTGATATTGGCTAGTGGTTAAAAAATTATCATTAGCGGTAAGAATTTCGCCATTTAAACTAAATTCAATGATGGCCATTGAACGGTTAATTGCATTAACCATACTTGCTTGTGCTTGGCTTTTGGTGACTCTGTCTGTGATATCTACCGCAAATTTTATAATTTTAACTAAGTTATTATGTTGATCAAACACAGGGTTATAGCTTGCTTCAAGCCAAATTGCGTTATTACCTTTCGCTAATCGTTCAAACTGCCCTGTTAAGAATTGGCCTTGATTTAGCTCTTGCCAAAATGCCTGATATTCCGAACTATTCGCGTATTGTTCAGGACAAAACATGCGATGATGTTTATTTTTTATTTCATCAAGGCCATAACCCATTGTCGATAAAAAATTATTATTGGCGGTTATGACTTTACCATCAGGCGAGAACTCAATAACCGCCATCGAACGATTAATGGCATCTAAATTAGCGCTAAGCTCATTAACTTGTTGTTTAGAGTTTTCTAATTCTTTTGCTATTAACTCTTTTTTATTCCCAAAATCAAACATTAATAAATCCTTTAAGTTAATACTCTCTTCACTATACCAATATATCTAAACTACGCACTACTAAATTAAAATTAAAGTTACATGAATATTTAATGGATAAATTTTCTTGCTCGAACCTCTTTTCAAGCAATTCCTAAACACACCACCAGTAGTTTTAATTAGGCACGATCAACACTAATTTTCCAGAATTTTCATTATTTTCCATACGTTGATGGGCATCTTCTACTTGCTGCCAAGGATAAACATGATCGATTAACGGTGTAATTTTTTTAGCAGCCAATAAAGGGTAAAACTGCTCAACAAACGCTTTAATCAGCTCGGTTTTATAAGAATCACTTCGGTTTCTAAGTGTTGATGCTTGAATCGCTAAGCGTTTTAATAACATTTTAGCCACATCAATTCCTTCACTATATCGGCCTCCTAATATGGATAACATAATGATATTTGCGTCAAGTGCGGCGACATCAATATTTTTATTTACATAAGGGCCAGCAACAACATCTAAAATAACATCAAAGCCATGGGATAAGTTTTTTTTGCTCCAAGCAACAAAATCTTCTTGCTGATAATTAATTGCCACATCGGCACCTAAGCTTAAACAGTTCGCTTTTTTTTCATTACTACCCACTGTAGTAACCACATAACAACCAATCGCCTTAGCTAATTGAATGGCAGCGCTACCAACACCACTCGCGCCAGCATGTACTAATAACTTATGTTTTGACGTTAGCTTAGCAATAAAAAATAAACTTTGAAAAGCCGTTAAAAACGTTTCTGCACAAGCCGCCGCTTCGCTATCGGTATAATTTTCTGGCGTTTTAATCAGGTGATTAGCATTAACAGCAACATATTCCGCATAACCACCGCCAGCAACAATACTAAAAACACGGTCGCCAACCTGCCAATCTTGAACTTGTTGACCACAACGAACAATTTCACCCGCAACCTCAATGCCCAAAATAGGAGATTCTCCTTTAGGTGGCGGGTACTTACCAAGCTTTTGCAAAATATCAGCACGGTTAATGCCTATTGCTTTTACTTTAATTAAACATTGTTGGTCGGTAATTTGAGGGGTATTTGTATCAGAAAACAGCAACGACTGATCTTGAACAGCGATATATTTCACATTGTGCTCTATTTATTTCGGGTTATATATTTCGGGTTACATAATTACATGGTTTTACGCTATGGCAAAAAACGTGTGTTCTTGCCAAGCTACATCTTTTACTTTAACACTAGTCACATTAGCATTTGAAGGGCCTTGGTGTAACCAAGTCAGTAATTGCGCTAGCTGCTCTTCCTCACCACAAGCCAATACCTGAACATCGCCATCAATTAAGTTTTTTGCATAACCGCTGAGCCCCAATGCAATGGCTTGCTGTTGGGTTGATGCTCTAAAAAATACCCCTTGTACCTTGCCACTAACATGCACAACTTTACATACTTTCATAAAAGCTCCCTTTTTAATGTTTATTCCTATACAAATTTTTACACGCTATTGGTAGGCCGTAAACTTGGTATAAACGGGCAATTGCTTTACAATCGCTTCACTTTTTAATCCTATTGTTAAGTATAGGCAAATGTCAGCAAAAATTTATTTAAATGTAAGTCGCGAAAAATCATTGTTACGCAAACATCCTTGGGTTTTTTCAAAAGCCATAAAAAGTATCAAGGGTAAACCTATTTTAGGCGACACTGTCGACATTTATGATAATAAAGGTAACTGGCTGGCTTGTGGTGCCTATTCTCCTGAGTCTCAAATTCGTGTTCGTGTTTGGAGTTTTATTCCTGAACAACGTATTGACCGCACCTTCTTTTTAGATAAATTAACGCAAGCGCAGCAACGCCGTGATTTTTTCATTCAACAAGGTGAATTAACCGGTTACCGCTTAATTGCCGGTGAATCTGATGGCTTGCCCGGTATTACTATTGACCGCTACGATAACTTTATTGTTTGTCAGCTACTAAGTGCTGGCGCAGATATTTATCGTCATGTCATTGTTGATTGTTTAAAAGAGCTTTATCCAAGCTGCCATATCTATGAACGCTCAGATGTTGATGTCCGCAAAAAAGAAGGCTTAGAAAAAGTGACCGGCTGGTTAACGGATCCTCAAGCCAGTACTGAATGTGTGATCAACGAACATGGTATAAAAATGTATGTTGATATTGAACAAGGCCATAAAACCGGTTTTTATTTAGATCAACGAGTATCACGTTTAACTGCAGGTGTTTACGCTAAAGATAAAACGGTACTGAATTGTTTTTCTTATACTGGCACATTTGCTTTACATTGTGTCGCCAATGGCGCGAAGCATGTCACCAATGTTGATGTTTCGCAAACCGCCTTAGATATCGCTAAACGTAATTTAGCCCTAAATAATTTACCTGAAGATAAAGTGACCTTTTTAAAAGAAGATGTATTTAAATTATTAAGACACTATAAAGAACAAGGCACTAAGTTTGATATGATCATTCTTGATCCGCCTAAATTTGTTGATTCAAAAGCGCAATTAAACTCAGCTTGTCGTGGTTATAAAGACATTAACCGCATTGCCATGGAACTGTTAAATGACAACGGTATATTAATGACTTTTTCATGTTCGGGATTATTAGAGCAAAGCTTATTTCAAAAAGTGGTGGCGGATGCTGCACTTGATGCTGGTAAAAATGCCTATTTTGTTGAGCGCTTACAACAGGCACCGGATCACCCTATTTCATCGAATTATCCGGAAGGTTATTATTTAAAAGGTTTAGTTTGTCAGGTTAGTTAAGCCTTGCGCGTAACTAACACTAACAACGTAAATATTGCTAATATTGCTATATTTCTAAGGTATTGCTAATTACTGGCAATACCTTAGTTTTTAAGCCAATTCAGAAATTTCAACACCCACTAAATAACACTCAGGCCCTTCTTCGGTAACTCTAACAATCTTGCCCTTGGCATCTAATGCTTGAACACTACCGCTGGCTGAATCGACATATATTTTCACCGGCGTACCAATTTCTATTGGGTGGCTCATTTCAATGGCCATTCCTGTGGCACTTAAATCTCGACAAGTCGCTAAAATATCGCTGTTAACCTCATCATCAATGATTGTGATTTTAACTTCGCTATTAAGAAGCATACGGTAGAAGCCGCGTTTATCATCAAAATTAATCATTAAAACTCCATGAATATAAGTAAGAAAACTGAGTATAAAAAACAAGTTTATACTCACTAAAAACTAATACCTTTATACTGACTATCCTCAACAGTGTCAACGCAGTGATAATATTCAAGCTGCGATCACTTTCACCATCATTAAAATGTTTTAAGGTGATTTAATATCCGTTTGGCTGAAATAGGAAAAGCCGTTTTTAAATTTTGGGCAAATAAAGACACTCTAAACTCTTCAATCATCCAACGCGTATCGGCAAGTTCATTTGGCACCGGTACACCTTTAGGCTGTTTTTTTAGCACACCGTCAAATTGCTCTTGTACTTTTATTACTTCAAGCAGTTTTAAACGATCTTGGTTTGGATCAATGGGTAACTTCTCAAAGCGTCGTAATATGCCATTTAAATAACGAATAATATCATCGAGCTTATCAATACCAGAGCGAGTAACGAAGCCTTTAAACACTAACTTTTCAAGCTGTTGTTTAATATCACCATGAGCTTGAATAACGTTAAGCGGCACACTTCCTTTCATTTTCTTACGAATATCGTGCGACAAACTCAAGGCGGTTTCTACTTTTAACGCGGCGGCTAAAACACAGTCGGCGATATCAGCACGGACTTTATCTCTGACCTGTTGAAAAGCTTGTTCATCCCTTGGCAATTCAGGCTCTTGTAAGACAATATGTTGACAAGCGGCTTGAATACAATCGTTTAATAAATCCGAAATTGAGCCGAATGGATTAAAGTACATGCCTAACTTGGTTTTGTTTGGTAGCTTTTCTTGTAAATATTTTATTGGCGAAGGTACGTTTAATAAAATTAATCGGCTTACGCCTGTTAACATAGCTTGTTCGGCTAGCGATTCTTGTTCAAAAAGCTCAATCGCGACACTGGATTTTTTATCTACCAACGCAGGAAAGGCTTTAATAGTTAAGTTAGCTACCTTTTTCTCATAACCTTTAGGTAATTGTGTAAAATCCCATTGGGTAATGTCATTTCGCTCAATGCCCTTTTCAGCCACTTTCGATATTGACGCTTTAACCTTGCCTTGTAATTCAGCTTGTAAGTTGGTTAAGTTGCGCCCTTGTTTAATTAACTTATTACGTTCATCTAGCACCTTAAAATTCATCGTTAAGTGCTTAGGTAATTCAATGGCTGACCATGATTCTTCGGGGATCCTAACGCCGGTCATCCGTAGTAACTGTTTCGCAACCGCATCAACTAACGGCATAGTTAGTGGCTCTATCGCGTCAATACAAGCTTGGGCATAATTAGGTGCTGGTACAAAATTACGTCTTAGCGTTTTAGGTAAGCCTTTAATCAGTGCGATCACTAAATCATATCGCATCGCCGGTATAAGCCAGTCAAAATGTAAATCTTGTAACTGATTTAAAATGCCTACTGGAATATTTAAACTAATACCGTCATCAATATCACCCGGGCTAAAGTGATAAGTTAATGGCAAACTAATATTACCTTGCTGCCAAACATCAGGGTATTCTTGTTTTTTCAGCTCTTGCGAACTTTCGTTTAATAAAAATTCGCGGGTAAATGATAATAACTTAGGCTGTTGATGTTTTGTTTTTTTCCACCAAGACAAAAAGCTGGTTTGGCAAATAATATGCTCAGGCAGTTTTTCATCATAAAACTGAAATAACAATTCTTCATCAACAAGAAAGTCTTTACGTCGTGCTTTTTGTTCAAGTTTTTCAATACTGACGATCAGTTTTTTGTTGTCAGTAAAAAAGGCTTCTTTTATAAAACTATCGCCATTAACTAAGGCTTCACGAATAAATATTTCACGGCATGTCGCCGGTTCAATTTTGTTAAACTGAACTTTTCGTTTTGCAACTATCACTAAACCATAAAGTGAGACTTGCTCAAATGCCATGACGGAGCCAAGCTTTTTCTCCCAGTGAGGTTCGCTATAGCTTTTTTTCACTAAATGCTCGGCTAAATTTTCTAACCAAGTGGGATCAATTTTAGCGACACCACGAGCAAACAAACGACTAGTTTCCACAAGCTCTGCCGCCATTAACCATTTAGGTGATTTTTTGGCTAAAGCGGAACCAGGGAAAATATAAAACTTACTGCCTCGTGCGCCCTTATATTCTTTGTTTTCGTCAAGTTGGCCTAAGTGGCTTAATAAACCAGATAACAAGGCTTGATGAATAATATCTACATTAGCTTCGTCTTCAATATCAAGTCGCGTAATGGGAGCGTCTAGTTCTTTTAAACTTTGTTTTAATTGGGTGACTATGTCTTGCCATTCACGAATACGAATATACGAAAGAAAGTCTTTTTGGCAAAGTTTACGAAACTGATTATTGGTAAGCGCTTTTTGCTGCTCTTGAATGTAGCGCCATAAATTTAAATAGCTAACAAAGTCTGATGTTTTGTCTTTAAAGCGGTTGTGTTTTTCATCAGCAGCTTGTTGTTTTTCATGTGGCCGTTCACGCGGGTCTTGAATACTCAGCGCACTAACAATAATCATTACCGCTTCGCTACAGCCTAAGTTAATCGCTGTCAGCATCATTTTAGCTAAACGTGGGTCTATTGGAAATTTTGCCAATTGCTGACCACTTGCGGTTAAGCTAAAAGCTTGGCTTGGTTTATTGCTTAACTGTTTATTGCCTACTTTATTCGTTAACTGCTTTTTAGGCTCTATCGCCGCTAACTCTTCTAATAAACGGACACCGTCATTAATATTGCGGCTATCTGGCGGCTCAACAAAAGGAAAGGCGGTTATTTCACCTAAATCTAGCGATAACATTTGTAAGATTACCGTCGCTAAATTTGTTCGAAGGATTTCAGGATCGGTAAATTCGGAACGAGATAAAAAGTCCTCTTCGGAATACAATCGAATACAAACACCAGAAGATACTCGCCCACAACGACCCGAACGCTGATTAGCACTGGCCTGTGAAATAGCTTCAATAGGTAAGCGCTGTACTTTAGTACGATAGCTATAACGTGAAATACGTGCGGTACCTGGGTCAATCACGTATTTAATACCTGGTACAGTTAAGCTGGTTTCAGCAACGTTAGTGGCTAATACAATATTGCGGCCACTATGTGGTTGAAATATACGGTTTTGCTCTTGTACGGTTAATCGTGCATATAAGGGTAAAATATTGGTGTGGCGTAAGTTTTCTTTTTCAAGTGCTGCTGCTGTGTCACGAATTTCACGTTCACCATTTAAGAAAATTAAAATATCACCGTGGCTAATTTCCGATAATTCAGCCACCGCGTTAATAATACCAGTGATCACATCACTGTCTTCTTGCTCAGCCAATGGCCGGTATAACACTTCAACCGGATACGTTCGACCCGATACACTGATGATCGGCGCATTATTAAAATGTTTGGAAAATCGTTCGGGATCTATTGTTGCCGAAGTGATAATAACTTTTAGATCTGGGCGTTTAGGTAAAATTTGCTTGATGTAACCTAGTATAAAATCAATGTTTAAACTACGTTCATGAGCCTCATCAATAATTAAGGTATCGTATTGGCGCAATAAACGATCTCGCTGCATTTCTGCCAATAAAATACCGTCTGTCATTAACTTGATATACGATTTATCAGTAACTTGATCGTTAAAACGGACTTTGTAACCAACAGTTTCGCCAAGCTTAGTTCCCAATTCTTCGGCAATGCGATTAGCCACAGTACGAGCAGCAATACGTCGTGGCTGAGTATGCCCAATTAAGCCATCAACACCACGACCTAACTCAAGACAGATTTTTGGAATTTGTGTGGTTTTACCGGAACCAGTTTCACCTGCAATAATAACAACTTGGTTGTCGTTAATCGTTTTGGCGATGGCAGCCGCATTTTGTGAAACGGGTAAATCTTCTGGGTATTCAACTTTAGGTAAGTTCGCCAGTTTTACTTGCTTATGCGTAATTGATTTTTCGATATCTTGGGCAATTTTTACCAAGACTTTCGCTTGTTTCTCTTCATTGAGCTTTTTAGCGCCAAATAAACGTTTTTTCAACCACTGTTTGTCAGAATGTTTAACTTGTTCAAGAGAAGAAAATAACGCAGAAATATCAGTCATATTAACACAAAAACTTATAACAAAAATTGAGAAAAAATAAAGCCCGCATAGTATCAATATGCGGGCTTTAATTCATTAAAAACTCAAATTTTATCTAAAAACAACTTATGCCGATTTATCAAAATGCGATCGCATATGTTTATCAATTGCGATTAATACATCGTTTCGGCAAACCGAACCTAATAAATAGCCATCTTCATCAACAACAGGATAAACCTTATGGGTTGTTCTTAACATTTGTTGACCCAGCTCCATAATACTTTCATATGGCTTCGCTGTTTTTGGCTCTTTCACCATGATGTCGGAAACATTGGCGATTTGCTCATTGTAATAAATACTCTCTAGCATTTTAGCTAAAACATCGCTTTCAGACAAAAAACCAATTAAACGATTGTGCTTATCAATGACTGGCCCACCAATTTGTTTGGTTTTTAAAAAGCGTAATGAAGCTTCTTCAACACTCATATCTTCAGTAAAGGTTACTGGATAATGGTTCATATATTCTTTTATTTGTACTGATTCCATTTTAATTTCCTTCTATTACACTTTAACACTGCTCTCAATATTAAGCGTAGACATAAAATGGCAATAACACACAATTAAAAGTGTAAAAAAAGTGAAATTTTTCTCATTAATAAACCATTTAAAGTTCTTAGCTATCAAAGTGATATTGCTTTGGCTGTAAATATAAGCTCACCGACATAACCATAAAAAAAGCCAATTACCTAAGTAATTGGCTTTTCATTAACATGTTAATAGATACGTGTTTATAACACGGTATCAATTACAAGCTTGCGATAGCAGCATTTAATGTTGCACTAGGACGCATCGCTTTTGATGCTAATTCAGCTGTAGGTAGGTAATAACCACCAACTTCTTGCGCAGGACCTTGAGCATCATTTAATTCAGCAACAATTTTAGCTTCGTTGGCTGTTAACGTTTCAGCTAACGGCGCAAATTTAGCTTGTAATTCAGCATCATCAGTTTGTGCCGCTAATTCTTGTGCCCAATAAAGTGCTAAGTAGAAGTGGCTACCACGGTTATCAATAGAACCAAGCTTACGTGCTGGTGACTTATCATTTAATAAGAAAGTACCTGTTGCTCTATCTAATGTATCCGCTAATACTTTCGCTTTGCTATTGTTAGCAAAGTTACTTACATGCTCTAAAGAAGCGGCTAATGCTAAAAACTCACCTAAAGAATCCCAACGTAAGTAGTTTTCTTTTTCGAATTGTTGAACATGCTTAGGCGCTGAACCACCCGCACCTGTTTCAAATAAACCACCGCCATTCATTAATGGGACAATTGAAAGCATTTTAGCCGAAGTACCTAATTCTAAAATTGGGAATAAATCTGTTAAGTAGTCACGTAAAACGTTACCAGTAACAGAAATTGTATCAAGGCCTTCTTTAGCGCGTTTTAATGTTACGCGTGTTGCTTCAACTGGCGATAAAATTTGAATGTCTAAGCCGTTAGTATCATGATCAGCTAAATAAGTATTCACCTTTTTGATCATCTGAGCATCATGAGCACGGTTCTCATCTAACCAGAAAATTGCTGGCGTATTTGATAAACGTGAACGATTAACAGCAAGCTTCACCCAATCTTGAATTGGTAAGTCTTTCGCTTGACACATACGGAAGATATCACCCGCTTCTACGTTTTGTTCCATAAGCACATTACCAGCAGCGTCAATTACCTTAACAACACCGTCAGCACTCATTTGGAAAGTTTTATCGTGTGAACCGTATTCTTCTGCTTTTTGTGCCATTAAACCAACGTTTGGTACTGTACCCATAGTGGTTACATCAAAAGCACCATTTTCTTTACAGAATTGAATAGTTTCTTCATAAACACCGGCATAACAACGATCTGGAATTACCGCTTTAGTGTCTTGCTCTTGACCGTCAGCATTCCACATTTTACCGCCGCCACGGATCATCGCTGGCATAGATGCATCAATGATAACGTCACTAGGTACGTGTAAGTTAGTAATACCTTTATCTGAATCAACCATCGCCATTGCTGGTGCATTAGCGTAAACAGCATCAAAGTCAGCTTTGATTTCAGCTTGTTTAGCTGCATCTAATGAAGCAATTTTAGCGTAAACATCACCAATACCATTGTTAACGTCAACACCTAATTCAGCAAATAATGCTGCGTGTTTTTCTAATACGTCTTTGTAGAATACAGAAACACATTGACCAAAAATAATCGGGTCAGAAACCTTCATCATGGTGGCTTTCATGTGTAATGAAAATAAAACGCCTTGTGTTTTAGCATCAGCGATTTGCTCAGCTAAAAACGCTTGTAATGCTTTTGAGCTCATTACTGATGAGTCAATAATTTCGCCTGCTAATAAAGGTGTTGACGCTTTTAATACGTTTACTGCGCCGTCTTTACCTTCAAATTGAATTTTAACGTCAGTTGCGTCAGCTACTGTTACTGATTGCTCGCTACCGTAAAAATCACCACCAGACATATGTGCAACGTGCGATTTAGAATCTTTCGCCCATGCACCCATACGGTGTGGATTGTTTTTAGCATATTGCTTAACTGAACCTGGTGCACGACGATCTGAGTTACCTTCACGTAATACCGGGTTTACCGCTGAGCCTAATACTTTTGCATAAGCCGCTTTAATAGCTTTTTCTTCATCGTTTTTAGCATCTTCTGGGTATTCAGGAAGTGCAAAACCTTTCGCTTGTAATTCTTTGATTGCTGCTTGTAATTGTGGGATAGAAGCAGAAACGTTTGGTAATTTAATAATGTTAGCTTCAGGTGTTTTAGCTAAGTCACCTAATTCAGCTAACGCATCAGCCACTTTTTGATCAGCTGGTAAATAATCAGATAAATTAGCAAGAATACGACCTGCTAATGAAATGTCACGAGTATCCACTTCAACATCTGCAGGCGCTGCATATGCTTGGATAATTGGTAATAATGAATGAGTTGCCAACGCTGGTGCTTCGTCGGTAATAGTATAAATGATCTTTGATTTAGTCATTGAATGTCCTACTCGCTAGTGACCGTGGAACAAAATACAATAGTATAAAACTATAATTTTGCCAGATTAAAATAATTGGGATGCATTTTATCGGATTTGAAAATACTTTAATATACCTATTGTGTTGATCTGTTGTATATTCGAGATTAATGATGTGAATACTCCTCAACAAAAATAGTTTTATAATGAATAATGGTAAAACCTTAAGCTTATCAAATAGCCGAACAAAGCAAAAAAATGACAGTCCGCGAAACAAAACCCACAAAAGTAACAATAATAAAATCAGATATGTGGCAGGAAATGCTGAACAAACTAGTCAGCGTAAAACCGGCAAAACATTTACTTCTTCTGCCAAAAAACGAATTTCGCCTAAAGAACGAATCATCGTATTATTCAACAAGCCCTTTGATGTCTTAAGTCAATTTACCGATGATCAAAAACGGCAAACACTCAAAGACTTTATTGATATTAAAGATGTCTATGCCGCTGGTCGCTTAGACCGAGACAGCGAGGGGTTATTGCTACTCACCAATGATGGAAAATTTCAACATCAGTTGGCTGATCCAAAACATAAAACCGATAAAACCTATTGGGTGCAAGTTGAAGGTGCTCCCACTGAACTTGACTTAGATAAGCTACGCCATGGCGTTGAATTAAAAGACGGATTAACCTTACCTGCAAAAGTTGCCATCATGAATGCACCGGATGTTTGGGCAAGAACCCCCCCCATTAGAGAACGTCAATCAATTCCAACGACTTGGTTAAGTATCACCATTAACGAAGGACGAAATCGGCAAGTAAGAAGAATGACCGCCCATATTGGTTTCCCTACCTTACGTTTAATACGATATGCTATTGGCCAATATACTATCGACAATATTGCTAATGGCAGTTACCGTTTATTGTAGGTAACGTGTAGCTAACTAACGCTCAGTATATAACTAAGTCAGCATAAAGTAGGAATAATGACATCACAATTAAATACAACACCAAGTTCACCTCATGGCGAACAACAGTTTAAACCTAATACTACCGTTGCCGCCGTAATTCATTGCCGAGGTAAGTTTTTGTTAGTGGAAGAAATCGAGCATGATCAGCGGGTGTTCAACCAACCAGCAGGTCATATTGAAGCGGGAGAATCTTTGTTAGCCGCTTGCCAACGAGAAGTACTCGAAGAAACCGGCTTAACTTTATCACCAGATTACATTTCAGGGATTTATTATTTTCATCGCCCTGATTTAAGTTTATATTTTTTACGTTTTTGTTTTGTCATTGAGCTTGATGAATGCTTAACGGCAACACCCCAAGATGATGAAATAATAGCATGCCACTGGTTAACTTTAGCCCAAATTCAACAGCGCAAAAAACAATTACGTAGTGCCATGGTACTTGATTGTATTGACGATTATTTAGCGATAAATGATGTAAATAATCAAAGTAAACAAAAAATTCCCCTTGAGATGATTGCAACAAATTTATAATTTTTCTAGCGAATATTGATAAATCTCTCACGACACGGCTTATGCCATGTATAATAACAACATCCGCTAAATTAACATGCAAAAGCACCATGACAGATAACGACACAAAACAAAACGAAATGCTCAACAATCCATTACACGGTTTAAAATTAGAGCAGTTATTAGCTGAGTTAGTTGATCATTATGGCTGGGAAATATTAGCGGAATATACCCGCATTAAATGCTTTGAAAAAAACGTTAGTATGGCATCAAGTTTAAAATTTTTACGTAAAACCGAATGGGCACGTGAAAAGATGGAACGTTTTTACCTTTATTATTTCAAAAACTTACCGAAAGCGGATGATGCCAACTTTGAATTACCTCCGCGCAAACGTATTATCCCTGCCCATCAAAAACCGAGAGAGCCAGCAGTACTGATTTTAGGCGAAGCGCCTGAGCCAAAAGTTCGAGGAGCAAGAAATAACACAGATAATAATTCACGTCGGCAAAATTACCGCAAGCCGAATGATAACCGCCGCGCTTCACCCTATAATAAAGCCACTAAGCAAACGATTTACGACGATACCCAGTCAACGCAATCTGATGACAGTGAAACAGATAACACTACAGCGCGTTCAACAAAAGTCGACCCTTGGGCTAATCATAGATAAACCTGTGCTTTTTAGCTTGTTTTACGTTTTAAAAAGCAGGTAACGAAAACTTATTTCCAGCTATTACATCAGCTACTTTGCTATGTTATAATTTCGCGCCATTTTTCCTAGCACTAAAAGTTAATGACAACAAGTAAGACAAACACAAATTCTGCAAGTATTGATGCTCCTACGCATGTCCCTTCACAAACCAAAGTCATTGTTGGTATGTCTGGTGGCGTAGACTCTTCTGTTTCTGCTCATTTATTAATTGAGCAAGGTTATCAAGTTGAAGGCTTGTTCATGAAAAACTGGGAAGAAGACGACAGTGATGAATATTGTGCTGCCGCTGAAGATCTGCAAGATGCTAAAGCCGTTTGTGACAAGCTAGGAATAAAATTACACACTATAAATTTTGCCACGGAATATTGGGACAATGTCTTTGAATATTTTCTTGCTGAATACAAAGCAGGACGTACCCCCAACCCTGACATTATGTGTAATAAAGAAATCAAATTTAAGGCCTTTTTAGAGTTTGCTTGTGAAGATTTAGGTGCTGATTTTATTGCCACTGGTCATTATGTTCGCCGTGAATTTATGCCTGACAAACATGGGGAAGGCAAATGGGCGATGATCCGTGGTTTAGATAACAATAAAGATCAAAGTTATTTTTTATATACCTTAAGCCATCAACAAGTAGGTCGAACTTTATTCCCCGTAGGTAATATTGAGAAACCACAAGTACGAGCCATTGCCGAACAAGCTGACTTAATTACCCATAATAAAAAAGACAGCACTGGTATATGTTTTATTGGTGAGCGTAAATTTAAAGACTTTTTAGCGCAATATTTACCAGCTCAACCGGGTATTATTGAATCAGCAGAAGGTGTTGAAGTTGGCCATCATGACGGTTTAATGTATCACACACTTGGTCAACGTAAAGGTTTACGCATTGGTGGTCTTGCCGAAGCTGGTGAAGCCCCTTGGTATGTGGTTGATAAAGATTTAGAAAGAAACGTACTCATTGTTGGCCAAGGCCACGATCACCCTCGCCTATTTTCTAAAGGCTTAATTGCTAAGCAGTTACACTGGGTAGATCGCTGTAACATTAACGACGCTTTTCAATGTACCGTTAAAACACGTTATCGTCAGGCAGATGTGGCTTGTACAGTAACCCCATTAGCTAACGGTGATATGGAAGTTATGTTTGAGCAAGCACAAAGTTCTGTAACCCCAGGGCAATCTGTGGTGTTTTATCAAGCGGATGTTTGTCTTGGTGGCGGTATTATCAATACCCTAATTCGATAAAAAGCAGTAATTATTAATCTTATGACGAATCAACAAACTTATACGTTCGCCGCTATTTTTCAAGTGGCTAAATTAGTACAACAAGTTGCTAGAACAGGTCAAATTGATGACACGGCTTTAACAACATTATTAAGCAGTACGTTAGTTACATCCCCTGATGAGCCATTAGATGTCTATGGTGGCGAGATAGCAAATTTACGCTTAGGTTTACAAACATTAAGCGAGCAGTTAGGCGATCAAAATAAAGCAAAAGATCCTGAAATTACCCGCTATATCGTGAGCTTATTAGCACTAGAGCGTAAATTATCTAAAAATTCTAAAGCCCTTGCCAGCCTAGGTGAACGTTTAGAACAAGCTAAACGCCAAACTGAACATTACGCGATTAATAGTGAAACACTGTTAGCTAGCTTAGCGAGTATATATAGCGATGTGATCAGTCCAATCGCGACAAAAATTCAAATATCGGGTGAGCCCGCTATTTTAAAACAAAATATTAATCAGCATAAAATTCGAGCCTTGTTATTGGCTGGCGTCAGAAGTGCTGTGTTATGGCGCCAATTAGGTGGCAAAAGACGAAATATATTATTTGCACGATCAAAAATAGTTGATTGTGCACAAACATTATTAAAAGCCTGTTAATTAACGCGCTTTTTACTAGTATTCATTTATTCATTTTAACAAAGTCAGTTATAACAAAGTTTAATAGTTAACTTTTATATAACGAAACTTAATATAACGAAATTATTAGGATCATGTTATGGAACTCTCAGCTCTAAGTGCTATCTCACCCGTAGACGGTCGTTACGGCAGTAAAACTAAAGCCTTACGCCCTATTTTTAGTGAATTTGGCTTAATTAAATACCGTGTTACTGTAGAAGTACGTTGGTTACAAAAGTTAGCCGCAACACCAGAAATCGCTGAAGTTCCTGCATTTAGCGCCCAAGCAACAGCAATATTAGATGCTATTGTTGCTAACTTCTCTGAAGCCGATGCGCAAAAAATTAAAGATATTGAAGCAACTACCAATCATGACGTAAAAGCAGTTGAGTATTTCTTAAAAGAAGCTATTGCTGATAATGCCGAATTAAATGCCGTCACTGAATTTATTCACTTTGCTTGTACTTCTGAAGATATTAACAACCTATCTCACGGTTTAATGTTAGAAGAATGTCGTCGTACGGTATTGTTACCAACGATTGATGAAATCCTTGGTGCGATTAAAGCATTAGCATTTGAATACCAAGCAATGCCAATGATGTGTCGTACTCACGGTCAACCAGCTTCACCTAGTACTATGGGTAAAGAAATGGCTAACGTGTATATTCGTTTAAAGCGTCAACGTGATCAAATTGCCGCGGTTGAAATGTTAGGTAAAATTAATGGTGCTGTTGGTAATTATAACGCTCACCTTTCTGCTTATCCTGAAGTTAACTGGCACAACTTTTCTAATGAATTTGTCACTTCATTAGGTTTAACGTGGAACGCATTTACCACGCAAATTGAACCACATGATTATATTGCTGAGTTATTTGATGCCGTAGCCCGTTTTAATACCATCTTAATTGACTTTGATCGTGACGTATGGGGTTATATTGCCCTTGGACACTTTAAGCAAAAAACAATTGCCGGTGAAATTGGTTCTTCAACCATGCCACATAAAGTGAACCCAATTGATTTTGAAAACTCAGAAGGTAACTTAGGTATTGCTAACGCCATTATGGGTCATTTAGCGCAAAAATTACCGGTTTCTCGCTGGCAACGTGACTTAACTGACTCAACCGTATTACGTAACTTAGGTGTTGGTTTTGGTCATGTATTAATTGCTTATGCCGCTACATTAAAAGGCATTAGTAAATTAGAAGTTAACGAGCAAGCGTTATTAGATGAATTAGATCAAAACTGGGAAGTATTAGCAGAGCCAATTCAAACGGTAATGCGTCGTTACGGCATTGAAAAGCCATACGAAAAATTAAAAGAATTAACCCGTGGTAAGCGTGTTAATGCTGACTCAATGCGTGAATTTATCGCTACTTTAGATATGCCACAAGCCGCTAAAGATGAATTAACTAAAATGACACCAGCTTCGTACATTGGTCGTGCCATTGAGTTTATTAACGATTTAGACTAAAAGACTTAGACTAAAAACAGTTAAATTATTTATGATAAAAAAGGATTCGTAAGAGTCCTTTTTTTATTGCTATGTTTTAAAATATTACCCACAAGCTTAGAGAATAATTATGTATCAAATTAACTGGGAAGCCTGCGCCGAACACATCACCCCTGAAATATTTTTAAAAGAATATTGGCAAAAAAAACCTTTATTCATTCGTGGTGCTATTAGCAACAGCGAAGGTTTTTTTGTTGTTCCTATTGATGCTGATGAACTTGCTGGTCTTGCCATGGAAGAAGAAATTCAATCGCGTATTGTTGGCCAAAATGCACAAAAACAATGGTTTGTTGAACATGGTCCTTTTGACGATTTTTCAAAATTTGGTGAAGAATATTGGACGCTACTTGTACAAGCAACCAATCATTGGTCAACGAGCACACAAGCCATGCTTAAACCATTTCGTTTTATTCCCAACTGGCGAATTGATGATGTTATGGTGTCGTTTTCAACTCCCAATGGTGGGGTTGGTCCTCATTTAGATCAATACGATGTTTTTATTATTCAAGGACAAGGTAAACGCAGATGGCAAGTTGGTTTACCTGATGATAATTTAGCAACCTTAATTCCCCATTGTGATCTCAAACAAGTTTCTGAATTTACGCCAGTTATTGATGTAGTAACGCAAGCCGGCGATTTACTTTATATTCCGCCTAATCACCCACATAATGGTGTATCACTTGAAAACTCAGTGAATTATTCCGTGGGTTTTCAAGCGCCTAGTGGCAAAGAGTTATGGTCAGGCTTTGCCGATATGATCATTGATAAAAATTTAGCCGAACAACGTTTTGGTGATGCCGAACGACAAATAACCAAACAACCAGAAAGAATTAAAGCACAAGATTTCCAAGCGCTTAAAAATTTCATGTTAACAACGTTCAACCATGACGAAACTTTCAATCATTTTATTTGCCAACATTTAACACAAAATCACCACAGCTTAGATATTGTGGTGGCAGAAGAAGATGAATTTTATAGTGTTGATGAATTGGACGAAGTTTTTAAAGATGCTGAAAGTATTGTGCCAACGAATGGCGTTAAATCACTTTATAATGAGGTAAACAATACCTTGTATGTTAATGGTGAATGTTTTTCACTAACCGATATTAACCAAGAATTTGCTATTGCTCTCGCCAAAAGTGAACCTTTGACCATTAAACAAATAAAAAGTTTCAAATTATGTTTGAAAAATAAACAGTTGTTAACTAGCCTTTTAAATAATGGTTGTTGGTATATTGAATAGTTTATATGAGCTTTAGTGTCAGTCGTGTTGATTGGGAGCAAGCTGCTCCACTATTAAAAAGTATTAGAGAAAAAGTCTTCATTTGTGAATGGCGAATTCCTAAGCGTATTGAATTTGATCAACACGACAAATACGCTTTTCACATGATAGTGTGTGATGATGAAAGCCAAGAGCCTATTGCTACCGGTAGAATATTAGTCACTGGTGAAATTAGCCGCATAGCCGTATTAAAACATTACCGCCAATACCAAATAGATAAAATAATACTGAACGGACTATTAAAAGTTGCGAAAGAAATAGGCTTAAGCCAAGTTTTTGTTAATTCGCCACTGACAAAAGTTGCTCATTACCAAGAAAACAATTTTAAAATTGCCGGCAGTGTTTATATGGAAGCTGGTATTGCTAGACAAAGGTTAGCTTGCCCTATTGGTAAAGTGGCTCCCGTTAAATGTTACCTAGCCCACTAAATCTACTTTCATTTAACATTATTAATCCAAAGTTATGCAGAAAACATAAATAAAAAAAGCCCTTGCGGGCTTTTAACTTATTTTGTCTTGCTATCAGTGCAGTCAGTAACTAATGTTCTACCAACTCTTTTTTCTTCTCACACTGGATCGCAATTTTTCCTTGTCGAATAGTCACTTTAGCAACACCGCCATTCGCTAATTCACCAAATAATAATTCATTGGCTAATGGTTTTTTCAATTGCTCTTGGATCAAACGAGCCATTGGACGAGCGCCCATCGACTTGTCATAGCCATGCTCAGCAAACCAAGTTTTAGCATCTTTGGTTAATTCTAATGAAACACCTTTAGCATCTAACTGCGCTTGTAATTCAACAATAAATTTATCAATCACTTGATTAATAACTTCTGAACTTAAGTGGTTAAACCAAACAATATTATCTAAGCGATTACGAAACTCTGGTGAAAATACGCGATTAATTTCATTCATCGCATCAACACTGTGATCTTGTTGAGTAAAACCAATCGATTTACGGGTGGTTTCTTCAACACCAGCATTGGTTGTTAATACTAAAATGATATTACGAAAATCTGCTTTTCGACCATTGTTATCCGTTAGCGTGCCATGATCCATAACCTGCAATAAAATATTAAAAACATCAGAATGTGCTTTTTCAATTTCATCTAATAGCACCACTGCATGTGGGTGTTTTAATACAGCATCAGTTAATAAGCCGCCTTGTTCATAACCAACATAACCAGGAGGCGCACCGATTAATCGACTAACTGCATGTTTTTCCATGTATTCAGACATGTCGTAACGAAGAAACTCAACCCCTAACAACTTAGCTAATTGTTTAGTAACTTCGGTTTTACCTACTCCCGTAGGACCAGCAAGTAAAAATGAACCAACAGGTTTTTCTTCATTTCCTAAACCCGCACGAGATAAACGAATAACTGATGATAATTCATCAACGGCATGATCTTGACCAAACACTAACATCTTTAAGTTTTGATCAAGTGCTTTTAAGCTATCTTTTTCTGTTGATGACACCGATTTTTCCGGTATGCGGGCAATTTTTGCCACGATAGTTTCAATATCGGTATTGTTAATCACTTTTTTACGTTTTGACGCGGCAACAAGTTGTTGTTTTGCCCCTGCTTCATCAATAACATCAATTGCTTTATCAGGTAAAAAGCGTTCATTAATATACTTCGCCGACAATTGAGCTGCCGCACGTAATGCTTTATTGGTATAACGAATACCGTGATGCGATTCGTATTTTTCTTTCAAACCAATCAAAATTTTTGTTGTATCATCAACACTTGGTTCACTGATATCAATTTTTTGGAAACGACGTGCTAAGGCGCGATCTTTTTCAAAAATACTTTGGTATTCTTGATAAGTTGTCGAACCAATACAACGTAATTTCCCTGAAGATAATAACGGCTTAATTAAATTTGACGCATCCAACATGCCCCCTGATGCAGCACCTGCACCAATAATGGTATGAATTTCATCAATAAATAAAATCGCGTTACTATCTTTTTCTAAGTCTTTTAATAAGGCTTTAAAACGTTTTTCAAAATCGCCTCGGTACTTAGTTCCTGCTAATAAAGCGCCCATATCCAACGAATAAATGGTGGCATCGGCAATAAATTCTGGTGCTTTATCCGAAATTATTAAGTTTGCTAACCCTTCTGCTATCGCGGTTTTACCAACACCGGCTTCACCAACATATAATGGGTTGTTCTTACGACGACGACTTAATACCTGTAAGGTTCTTTCTAATTCTTGCTCACGGCCAATTAACGGATCAATATTGCCTTTTAACGCTTCTTCGTTAAGGTTTACTGAAAAGTTTTCAATGGTGCGCGGCTCTTCTTCTTGCGCCTCAACTGCTGGTTGATCGGCGATATGTTCATCATGGCTTTCAATTTTACTGATACCATGAGAAATAAAATTAACGATATCTAAACGAGTAACATCTGATTTTTTAAGAAAATAAGCGGCTTGTGACTCTTGCTCACTAAAAATAGCCACCAGTACATTTGAGCCCGTAACTTCTGTCTTACCTGATGACTGAACATGAAACACAGCACGTTGTAAAACCCGTTGAAAGCCTAACGTTGGTTGAGTTTCTCTTTCGCCATCTTCAGCTGGAATAACCGGCGTGGTATCAACAATAAAATCATTTAGCTCTTTTCTTAATTGCGCCATATCGGCACCACATGCAGATAATGCATCGGTTGCGGATGGATTGTCTAATAAGGCCAACAAAAGATGTTCAACCGTCATAAATTCATGACGAGATTCTTTTGCTTGACGAAATGCTAAGTTCAAAGAAACTTCTAAATCTTTGTTCAACATAGGCTACTCCTAAATAAAACCATGATACTAAGCCTTTTCCATATCACACTTGAGTGGATGTTGGTGCTCTAACGCATAATTTAACACTTGACTAACTTTGGTCTCTGCTACCTCTGCAGTATATGTTCCACATTTTGCTTTACCTTGATAATGAACAGTCAACATAATATCCGTTGCTTTGTCCGAATCCATATTGAAAAATTTAGCTAATACATCAACCACAAAATCCATTGGCGTATAATCGTCATTAAATAAAATAACGTTATACATAGAAGGTGGCTGAATTTTATTGGTAACAGATACATCAGTAGCTTCCTGATGATCCGTCGATACATTCATAATACTCATAACTTTATATTAGCCTTATCTTAAATATTTTGCAGGCATATTTTCATAACTTTTTATCATTTATTTTGTAAAAAAGATGTTATTTAACTTGACTAATTCTATATTTTATCTAGGATTTGAAAAGCGTATGTTTTTTATACGCATTTGTCTCTGGGAAGTTTTAGTACTGAAGGAAGAAATAGAAGGAAGTAGAAGTATGGCTCACGGTACAGTTAAATGGTTCAATAATGCAAAGGGTTTTGGTTTTATTCGTCCAGAGGATGGTGGTGAGGATATTTTCGCACACTATTCGACGATACAAATGGATGGTTATCGAACGCTAAAAGCTGGTCAAGACGTTAATTACGAGCTTGATGCAGGTCCAAAAGGACATCATGCAGCAAGTATTACTCCGACAGGCGATGACGTGTCGGAATAATATTTACCGACAACTAATAAAAAAGCACAGCAAGTCTGTGTTTTTTTATGCCCGCAATCTTTAGACATTTCAGGATAACAACCAATAAAAAACATATTATTCATCTAATTCCCATATCTATTATTTCTTTCCCTAAGTACGCTTATATCAAATGGCTACTAGAGCGCCATTTTAATGCTAAATTAATATATTTACTTCTGCCACTATCGACTAAGCTTAATTAGCTGTTGACAATACGAGGAAACATATGAGTTCGACTTGGACTAATCATGCTCGTCATTTGAAAGAGCTGGTTAATTGTAATAAAAACACACAGGCACACTTATATCTTGAACAGCTAATGTTATTTCCAGTTGATATTCAAGATAAAATTATTGAGGAAATAAGTAGTTTAGGTAAATGTACTGAAGAATCGATATCGAATATTATTCTTAACTATTCAATGATGGAGCTCAATTAATCAAAATTAAGGTTAGCATTTGAAGTTTATTAACAACAACGTTGCGGTGTTAAAGTAATACAAAATACACGCTAGATATATTTATCTCATTTATTAATAAACTTCATGCTATATCTTTATCAGGTGAAACTCATCAGCCTGAAAATACAACTTCTACCCTCTTAATAACTGATGTTCTCTTAATTTATTGATGGTATCACGAGCAGCAGCGGCTTTTTCAAACTCTAAATTTTTAGCGTGCTCAAACATTTCGTTTTCTAGTTCTTTCACCTTTTTATCAATTTCGTTGATACTTAAAGTTGAATAGTCATTATCTCGTTCTGCCACTTTGTTTTGTAATGCTTTGTCTGTGGTAAATTCGCCAACATCCATAACATCGGTAATTCGTCTGAATACCCCTTTTGGTGTAATACCATGTTCAACATTATAGCTATGCTGTTTTTCTCGGCGACGTTCAGTTTCATCAATGGCTTTTTTCATTGATTTGGTAATTTTAGCGGCATATAAAATCGCTCGGCCATTAATATTACGAGCTGCCCGGCCTATGGTTTGGATCAATGAACGCTCTGAACGTAAAAAGCCTTCTTTATCAGCATCTAAAATTGCAACAAGCGACACTTCAGGCATATCTAAACCTTCTCGTAATAAGTTAATGCCAATTAAAACATCAAACTTACCTAACCGAAGATCTCGAATAATTTCCATTCTTTCAACGGTATCTATATCTGAGTGGAGATAGCGACATTTAACACCATGTTCATCTAAATAGTCGGCTAAATCTTCTGCCATACGTTTTGTTAAGGTAGTTGCAAGCACACGCTCGCCAAGCGCGACTTTTAATTTTATTTCTGATAATAAATCATCTACTTGGGTCTCAACAGGACGTACTTCAATGATCGGATCTAATAAACCGGTCGGTCTAACTACCTGCTCAGCAATATCATCACCTGACTTATCTAATTCATATTGGCTTGGTGTTGCCGAAACATAAATTGTTTGTGGTGCTAAAGCTTCAAATTCTTCAAATTTCATCGGTCGATTATCTAAGGCCGATGGTAAACGAAAGCCATATTGCACTAGGTTTTCTTTTCGCGATCGGTCACCTTTATACATAGCACCTATTTGTGGCACTGTGACATGTGATTCATCGATGATCAACAAACCATCATCAGGCAGGTAATCAAATAAAGTTGGTGGTGCTTCGCCTTCACCTCGACCAGATAAATATCTTGAGTAGTTTTCAATGCCCGAGCAATAGCCAAGCTCATTCATCATTTCAATATCAAATTGTGTCCGTTGCACAACCCGTTGTTCTTCAACTAACAGATTATTTTCCTTTAAATGATTTGAGCGTTCTTTTAACTCTATTTTAATTTGCTCAATAGCAGATAAAATTCGTTCTCGTGGTGTTGCATAATGCGTTTTAGGATAAACAGTCACTCGAGCTAACGTGCGCTCAACTTGCCCGGTTAAAGGATCAAACTCACTGATGCGCTCAATTTCTTCATCAAAAAGTTCAACTCTTAATGCTAAGCGATCCGATTCCGCAGGAAAAATATCAATAACATCACCGCGCACACGATAAGTCGCACGCTGAAATGCGACATCATTTCTGGTGTATTGCAATTCAGCTAATCGTCTGAGCATATCCCGTTGATTAATAATATCCCCTTGACGAATATGTAACATCATTTTCAAGTAAGCGTCGGGATCACCTAAACCATATATAGCGGAAACCGAGGCTATAATAATAACGTCACGGCGCTCTAATAACGCTTTAGTTGCCGACAACCGCATTTGTTCGATGTGATCATTAATAGATGCATCTTTTTCAATAAAGGTGTCAGTTGTTGGTACATAAGCTTCTGGCTGATAATAATCATAATAAGAAACAAAGTATTCAACCGCATTGTTAGGAAAAAACTCTTTCATTTCACCATATAACTGCGCCGCTAACGTTTTATTGGGCGCTAATAACATGGTAGGCCGGTTGAGTTTGGCAATCACATTAGCAA
Source organism: Thalassotalea agariperforans (assembly GCF_053470345.1). Lineage (NCBI taxonomy): Bacteria > Pseudomonadati > Pseudomonadota > Gammaproteobacteria > Alteromonadales > Colwelliaceae > Thalassotalea > Thalassotalea agariperforans. The sequence continues at coordinate 59,466 of NZ_JBQMWH010000002.1, forward strand.
TCGTATAGGTTTTACCCGAACCGGTAACGCCTAATAAGGTTTGATGAGCCAAACCTGACTCAACTCCTTCTAAGAGTTTTTTAATCGCTGTGGGTTGATCACCACTAGGTGTATAGTCAGAAATCAGTTCGATACTTTTCATGAATTGTTTTCCACCATCATTGGCGTTTTAAATTGATTTGTAAAAATACGATAAGAAATAAACGCCATACATAAATTACCAAGAGCTGCGCCAATAAAAAAACCTTCAATACTAAACAAAATACTGCCTAAATAGGCCAGTGGCACATAACAAACAAATAAACGAATAATACTAAGAATTAATGCTGACATCGGCTTATGTAAGGCGTTAAGTGATGAGTTAGTTAAAATAACCACCCCTTGTAAACCATAAGCTAACGGCATTATCCACATAAATAAAATAATGGTATCGGTAACGGCTTGTTCTTTAGCAAACACATCAGCAATCCAGGGGGCTAACAATACTAAAACTAAATAGATAAATGCCTGCCAATAAAGCACAAATTTAATAGAACCTTTATAAGCCTGTTCAACACGATCCATTTTACCAGCACCAAAGTTTTGACCAATAAATGGTGGTAACGTCATCGACATCGCTAACACAACTAAACAAGCTATAGATTCAATACGAGAGCCTACGCCAAAAGCAGCAACGGCGGATTCACCATAACCGGCGACAATTGCCGTTAAAATAGCTGAGGCTATAGGTGTTAACATATTGGCACCCGCGGCCGGTAAACCAATGCTTAAGATGTTACGACTGGATTTTTTAAATAATGCAAGACTAGGCAATTGCGTATGAATAAGTTGTTTTTTTACAACAAGAATATAGATAATTAAAAAAGTGCCACACAACCAAGAAATAAAAGTAGCAATGGCTGCCCCTTGCATGCCCATTTCGGGTATCGGCCCCCAGCCAAAAATAAGAATAGGATCAAGAATAGCATTAATTAAGCCAGCAGCGCCCATTACAATACTCGGCGTTTTGGTGTCACCCGACGCTCTTAAAATCGCATTACCTATCATCGGCCCCATTAGAGAAATACAACCTAAGAACCAAATATCCATGTATTCACGAATTAACGGCAATAATGCTTCACTTGCACCTAGTAAGGTAAAAATTTCATCGGTAAAAAGGTATCCGATAAAAGCAACAATACCAACAATAATACTTGAAAGGTATAAGGCAGAGGTAGCAGCACATTTAGCTGATTCAACATCTTTTTTACCGAGTAAATTTGCAATAATAGAAGAAGTACCAATACCTAAACCAATAAATAAACTAATCACAGTAAAGGTAATAGGAAAAGTAAAACTAATGGCAGCTAACGGCTGTGTACCTAATAAACCAACAAAAAAGGTATCAACTAGGTTAAATGCCATTAACAAAATCATGCCGTAGATCATCGGGATGGTCATGTTTTTAAGCGTAAGAAACACCTGACCTTCGAGTAAGTCATTTGATTGTGGTTTTGCAGTAGCCATTAAATACAGAAAAATAGGACAAAAGAAGTATTGTAAAAGATAGGCGATATACTCGCCACGTAAATTTCAATTAATTGATAAAATCCACAATTAAATTACTTTTACTAAAAATTTTATGATGTTAAATAAAAACGTCCCCTGTTCATGAAAAACGCCGCCCTAGAAAACTCAAAACACCAAGCAATTGATTTTTATAGATAAAATAAAACAGGTTAAAAAACTAGCGATCTTTCTAACCCCGCATTCTGACACACTGTTACACTTTTCTACAGAACAACCCACAAAGTTATCCACAGCTTTAGTGGATAACAAACAAAGCATTCATGCGCGGATAAAACTCATACACTTATTGATAATAATTCCAGCTTTTTGTTGTTAAATTAAGCAAACAAACAAGTTTATTAATTTTTTTATTATTTTGTGTTGACAGTTATCAGGCTGGCCTTTAATATTCCGCACCGTTAACGAGTGCTTAGCACTTTTAACAACAATTCCTCAATAGCTCAGTTGGTAGAGCAACGGACTGTTAATCCGTTTGTCCCTGGTTCAAGTCCAGGTTGAGGAGCCATATTTTATAGTAATGGCTAATTTAGCGGTTACTTGCGAAAGCAAAGAAAGAACAATTCCTCAATAGCTCAGTTGGTAGAGCAACGGACTGTTAATCCGTTTGTCCCTGGTTCAAGTCCAGGTTGAGGAGCCATATTATCGGTAATGTTTAATCATTATTGAAATCACCAAGTGTGAATAAAAGACAATTCCTCAATAGCTCAGTTGGTAGAGCAACGGACTGTTAATCCGTTTGTCCCTGGTTCAAGTCCAGGTTGAGGAGCCATATTCCTAAGGGAAGAAAGAAACCTGCTTTATGCAGGTTTTTTTTCATCCTGATTTTATTGCATAACCGAAATATCAATATAATTTTTATTAAGAACTTGCTCAGAGCCTACCTTAGTTTCAACCACCCATAACCGCCAAATCATCTGCTTTTCGCTGCAACTACCAAACATTGACGTTGCTTTTAATTGATTCTTGCTTTGTGTCGGTTCAAAAAATAATGGAATTTTACCCATATACATATTGACCCCTTCAAGGTAGCCGGAAAAGTTATTTTGGCTAAAACCATTTTGGCTTCGTAAATACAGTGTAAAAGGCTGCTCGGGTGTGAGCTTGGTTTTATCAAAGACAATATCAAAGGTATTCTCGCCTAAATTAAGTGTACAACTTGATTGAAAATCTTGGCATACAGCAAAAGTAGCGCTTTGTTTCTGTTCAGCTGGCTTATTACAGCCATAGATCAATAAAATGATAACGCTAACGGTTAAGGATTTAATGAACATTAAATTACCATGATGAAAACTCGATGGCCTGATTCTATGCAAATTAAATTGTAATGTTAACAACAGAAAAAAATTTATTGATATAGAACAGGTTTTCTTTGCGAATCGGATGACAAATTGTCGCTAAAACATTATCATGCGCGCGGGTTTGTAACTATCTGTGCTTTATGTCTATTTTTAGGCTATAAATTAAACAGTGTGCGTTATTTTTAGCCACTACAACCCTTCTGGTATTTAAATATAATAACTGCGGAAACCATAACATGAATCAAGAAAATACGTCAGCAGTCGAATACAACATGAATGTTGTACGTCAGTTTACTGTCATGACGGTCATTTGGGGATTTGTGGGTACACTTATTGGTGTTTTGATTGCAGCTCAATTAATTTGGCCTGCGTTAAACTTTGAAACACCTTGGTTGACCTATTCTCGTCTAAGACCTCTTCATACCAATGCTGTTATTTTTGCCTTTGGTACTAGTGCATTATTTGCAACTTCTTATTACGTTGTACAACGCACATGTAAAGCAACCTTATTTGGCGGAAAGTTAGCATCATTTACCTTTTGGGGCTGGCAAGCCATTATCCTGCTAGCGATTATTACATTGCCATTAGGTTATACCAGTAGTAAAGAATATGCTGAACTTGAATGGCCAATTGATATTCTTATTGCCGTTGTTTGGGTAAGTTACGCCATTGTCTTTTTTGGTACTATTATCAAACGACAAACTTCGCATATTTATGTGGCTAACTGGTTCTTTGGTGGTTTTATTTTAACCGTTGCAGTTTTACATATTGGTAACAGTATGGTGATCCCTGTTTCTATGATGAAATCATATTCATTATACTCAGGTGCTATCGATGCCATGATGCAATGGTGGTATGGTCATAATGCCGTAGGTTTCTTATTAACTGCAGGTTTCTTAGGGATGATGTATTATTTTGTACCTAAGCAAGCTGAACGTCCGGTTTATTCATACCGTTTATCTATCGTACATTTCTGGGCTCTCGTTTCTTTATATATTTGGGCGGGTCCGCATCACTTACATTACACAGCGTTACCTGACTGGGCTCAATCAGTAGGTATGGTTATGTCTATCGTATTATTCCTTCCTTCATGGGGTGGGATGATCAACGGTATCATGACATTATCAGGTGCTTGGCATAAATTACGTCATGATCCAATTTTACGTTTCTTGATTGTTTCTTTATCTTTCTATGGTATGTCTACATTTGAAGGCCCAATGATGGCAATCAAATCGGTAAATGCCTTATCTCATTACACTGACTGGACTATTGGTCACGTACATTCAGGCGCTCTAGGTTGGGTTGCTATGGTATCAATTGGTGCTATGTACCACTTAATTCCAGTTTTATTTAACCAAGGTCGTATGTACAGCATCAAATTAATCAACATTCATTTCTGGATGCACACCGCCGGTATTATTTTATATATTGTTGCTATGTGGATTTCAGGTGTTATGCAAGGGTTAATGTGGCGTGCAGTAAATACTGACGGTACCTTAACTTATAGCTTTGTTGAAAGTTTAACTGCATCTTACCCCTTCTATTTCATGCGTTTTCTTGGTGGTGTTTTAGTTGTTGCTGGTTTTGCATTAATGATTTACAACATGTTTAAAACAATGGGTGCTGAAAATGGCAGCCTTAAGAAACAAGAAATCGCTTAAGGAGTAAGTCATGGCAAATAATCCAAAAAATAAACATGAAAAATTAGAAAAACACGTTGGTTGGTTCTTTATTTTTACCATTATGGCGATCAGTATTGGTGGCTTGGTTGAAATTACCCCATTGTTTTTCCAAAAGGCAACAACAACACCGGTTGATAATTTACGCCCTTATACTGCGCTAGAGCTTGAAGGTCGTGATATTTATATTCGTGAAGGTTGTAACGTTTGTCATAGTCAAATGATCCGCCCTTTCCGTGCTGAAACCGAACGTTATGGTCATTATTCAGTTGCTGGTGAGCATGTTTGGGAACATCCATTTTTATGGGGTTCTAAGCGTACTGGTCCTGATCTAGCTCGTGTTGGTGGTCGTTATAGTGATGACTGGCATCGTGCACATTTAATTGATCCGCGTTCAGTTGTGCCAGAGTCAAATATGCCTTCGTTTAAGTGGTTAGAAGAAAACACTTTAGATGGCGAGTTAACGGCTAAAAAATTAGCTACCTTTAATGTGTTAACTCGTAATCGTAGTCATAAAGATGCTGAGGGTAATCCTATTCCACTTTATTCAGCTGAGGATATTGCTAAAGCAAAATCTGAAGTGCAAGGGAAAAAAGAAATGGATGCATTAATTGCATATCTTCAATCTCTTGGTCATGCGTTGAAATAACATGATGGATTATGGCACTCTCAGAGGGTTAATCGCCCTCCTTATTTTGGCACTATTTATCATTATTGTTGCTTGGGCTTATAGCAAAAAACGCAAATCATCATTTGATGATGCGGCTAACTCAATCTTAGAAGACGACAACTTAAACAATAATAACGACAAAAATAGCAAACAGGAGACTAATAATGTCTAGCTTCTGGAGTATTTGGATCACAGTTTTAACACTTGGCACATTAGTGGGCTGTTATTTATTATTAAGAATGTGCTTAAAAAACTTCGCCGGTGTACCTGAAGGCGAATCAATGGGCCATACCTTTGATGGTATTGAAGAATTAAATAACCCACTACCTAAATGGTGGAGTACTTTCTTCTTGTTGACCATTATTTGGGGTTTTGGTTATTTATTAATGTTCCCTGGTCTTGGTAATTGGGAAGGTTTAACTAAATGGACCAGTTCAAACCAAGGTATTTTAAACTTAAAAGAATCGGAAGAAAAAGCGGCATTTGCTAAATCAGAAGCAGCTAAAAAAGACGGTCTTTTTGGGGTGATTGTTGAATACGACCGTGAAATTCAACGCGCCGATGAAAAATACAATCCAATTTTTGCCACTTACGCAGCATTATCAATTAAAGAAATTGCGGCATCGCAAGCACAAGAAATTGATTTTGAAGTTAGTGATGACGTTGAACTAACGCCTGAACAACAAAAATTAGTTTATAGTAAAGAAGCCTTAAAAGTGGGCCAACGTTTGTTTTTACAAAACTGTTCACAATGTCATGGCTCTGATGCTGGCGGTACTACTGGCTTTCCTGACTTAACCGACAATGACTGGTTATACGGAAATACACCAGAAGCTATCAAAGAGACCATCATGCATGGTCGTAAAGCACAAGGCATGATCGCTTGGCAAACTATGCTAGGTGGTGAGCAAGGCGTTAAAGACGTTGCTGCCTTTGTATTGAGCTTAAGTAATCGTGAAGCAAAAGAAGGTAATGCTGCTGAAGGTAAAGCGAAATTCGCTATGTGTAGCGGTTGTCACGGTGATGAAGGTCAAGGTAGTGCTGTGTTAGGCTTACCTATGGGCGCACCAAACTTATCGGATAACGTATGGTTATATGGCGGCTCTGAGCGTGTTGTACAAGAATCTATCCGTAATGGTAGAGCTGGTGTCATGCCTGCTTGGAACAAAATATTAGGTGAAGAAAAAGTTCACTTAGTTAGTGCTTATGTCTATAGCTTATCAAATAAGTAAAACATTAAAAGCTTAAATAAAAAAACCCTGAATTTCAGGGTTTTTTTATGTCTTAATTTTAATAAAAATAGTGATGCTTAAATAAAGCCTTATAAATAACGAGTGAAATCGCGATAATCTTTTAGCGGTTTAGTCGGCAATGTTTTTTTAATACTACCAACATATAAATACCCCACAATATCCTCTGTCACTTCAATGTTTAACGCAGCTTTAACTTCATTATTATAACTAAAATCACCGGTGCGCCACATCGCACCATATCCTTGAGCAAACGCCGCCATTTGCATACCATGAACAGCACAGCCAGCCGCAACTAATTGCTCTTGTTCAGGCACTTTTTCATGCGCTTGATAACGAGTACTAATAATAATAATCATTGGGGCTCGAAAAGGCATATTCTTCGCTTTTTCAATTTTGGCTGGATCATCCGTTAACTTAGTCATAGCAGTTGAAAAAATAGCGCTAAGTTTTTCTAAACCCGCATCTTGGGCAATTGTAAACTGCCAAGGTAATAAACCACCATGATCTGGGGCTCTCATGCCCGCTTTAAGAATGTTTTCTAATACCTCACCTGTTGGTGCAGGTGCTGTCAAAAAAGGGTTAGACTGACGATTTAAGAGGAGTTCGATACTATCCATTAAAATTCCGAAAATGAATCAAAACGTCAGTCTAAACGAGTTTATTATGAAATAAAACGCCGTTCTTTGTTTCGGTAATATTTTTGCAAGAAATAATCGCAACTGGTATATCGACCAGCGCCAATAAATAACAAAGCTAACAACATGATAAAATACGTTGCGGCAAATTCAATACCATTATTTAACACCACAATACTGCCATTTTGATAAAGCCAATCGGTATTACCATGCTCAGCAAGAATATTACGCATACGATTAAGCCTTGCAGCTGTTGCTTCGCTATTTTCTAAACTAGCGCTGGCATGATCAACTCCTAACCAATCAAATACTTTGGCAGCACTGGTATCAGGATTAGTTGGCGTAATAGCGAACCAACCATTGTCAAGGTGAACGGTACTTGCAGCAATTATCATAGTAAACATTAACGGTAAGGTTAATAAACGTGTTGCTAAGCCAATTAACAACAACCAGCCACCTAAAAATTCCGTCCATGCAGCTAAATTAGCTAATAAATTAGGGTATGGTAAACCTAAGCCATAGTCACTATTACCAAACCAATCAACAATATTAGGATCTGCCAATAAACTGGCCAATCCAGTGACATCGGCATTACCTAATTGCAGCTTACTATACCCTGCCATAATAAATACAGGCGCTAAAAACAAACGGATTAATAAAGCCGGTATACCATCAAATTTAGGTAACTGCTTAATACACCCTTGATAAAATAAAACAATCTGCGACATAAAAATTCATCAACTAAAGTAGTGGTATCTTCACAAGAAGACCCATGTTTTTACATTTTATTTCATTTTTTTAAGCTTTAACCAAGATTTACTAATTAAATCTCTTAACGCTCACTCGAATACGTTGCATAATTGGCGCACTAAATTGTTAATTAAACAAAATTATAAGGTTAATCAAAAATGATAGGACGTCTATTTTCAAAACTATGGCGAATACTCAATTTATCCCGCATTATTATTCTAAATCTGCTATTTTTTACGCTGTTATTTATTTTTATTGTTGCAATTGCTAGCGATAAAGATGAAATTATAGTGCCTAATAATTCAGCCTTAGTGTTAAATTTAAAAGGCGCTATTGTTGAACAAAAACAACATGTCAACCCTGCTGATGCCTTTATGGCTGAAGCAATGGAACAAGGTGATGATAACCCTGAAGTGTTATTAGCCGATATTTTATATGCTTTAGAAACAGCAAAAAATGACGACCGCATTAACACCTTAGTACTTAAATTAGGCAAATTACAAAATAGCGGTTTAAGTAAGCTTCAAGATGTAGGCGCAGCACTTATCGACTTTAAAAGCTCAGGTAAAAAAATTATCGCCGTTGGTGATCAATTTTCACAAGCGCAATATTACCTTGCAAGCCATGCTGACAATGTCTGGTTAAACCCTAAAGGTTGGTTATTATTTGAAGGCTTTAATAGCTACCAAATGTACTTTAAAACGGCACTTGAGAAACTATCAATCAACAAACATATCTTTCGTGTTGGTACTTATAAATCTGCAGTAGAGCCCTTTATGCGTGATGATATGTCACCTGCGGCTAAAGAAGCTAACTTATTATGGCTTAATGATTTATGGTCACAATACAAACACGATGTTGCCAAACAGCGTAATATAAGCCTTGATAACTTTGACGATAATGCGCAAGTACTACTCAAAAAAATTGAAGCCGCTAACGGCAGTGTTGCTGAATATGCTTTACAAAATAACTGGGTTGATGAATTAAAAACGCGTGAAGAAATGCGTGTTGCCCTTATTGAGTTAGTGGGTGAAAACAAAAAAAATAGTTTTAACCAAATAGCCTTTAACGATTATTTAAAAGCCAACAAACCGGTAATACCGTTTGAAAACCCTAATAGCGACAAAATTGCGATTATTGTTGCCAAAGGTAATATTCTCGATGGAAATCAAAAACCAGGCACCATTGGCGGTACCAGCACAGCCAAACTATTAAGAAAAGCACGGGAAGATGATAGTGTAAAAGCCGTTGTTTTACGTGTTGATAGCCCTGGCGGAAGTGCTTACGCCTCGGAAATTATTCGACAAGAAGTTGAACAACTCAAAGCCGCGGGTAAACCTGTTATCGCTTCAATGGGCACCTACGCTGCTTCTGGTGGTTATTGGATCTCAGCATCTGCTGACAAAATTATCGCCTCTCCAAGCACTATTACCGGCTCTATTGGTATTTTTGGTTTAATCATGACCTTTGAAGAAAGCTTAGCTAAATTAGGCATTAATACCGATGGTGTTGGTACTACAGATCTTGGTGGTTTTGCTTTAACTCGTCCCTTAGATGAAAATATCGGCAAACTGATTCAATTAAATATTAACCGAGGTTACCAAGACTTTATTCAATTGGTTGCTGACAATCGAAATATGACCTTAGCGGAAGTTGACGCCATTGCTCAAGGTCGTGTTTGGTCAGGTACTAAAGCAAAAGAACTTGGTTTAGTGGATGAATTAGGTGATTTACAAACAGCTATTGATGCTGCTGCTGCCCTTTCAGGTGTCGAGCATTATGATATCAAGTTAGTTGAAAAAGAATTATCACCAATGGATAAGTTTTTAAAAGAAACGCTTGGACAAGCAGCTAACGTGATGTTTGATCCACAGCCAGTGACCACATTGGGCCCTGTCGAATTATTATTAAAAGGGTTAAACAAAGAACTTAAACAGTTTAATCATTTTAACGACCCACAAGGCACCTACTCGTTTTGTTTAACCTGTGAACTGCAATAATCTTGCTTAAAAACGTTTCAAATTAAACAAAACAAAGAAACATGAAAATAAAAAACCGAGCTAAATTAATATTCAGCTCGGTTTTTTATTGAAAAGTAATTTAAGCTAACAGATCAGCTCTGATATCGTTAAATCACAAGCAGACAATGAAAATTGCTTCGTCGCTTTTATTTTAAACATACCTTCTTTACTTACTTGATATTTTTTTAAGTACCATAAGCCATTAATTAATAATGCCAGTTGATAATATAATTGGATCAGCTCGCGGTCTAACACTGGCTCTGATTTATCGTTACTTGGGAGTTCATTGCAAGCTTTATTGTATAAATGCTCAACGTCTGCGATTAATGTGTTATCTAACTCATTAATCGCTAATAACATGGCCAAATCATATTCTCTGGGCATTAACGTTAAACATTCAAAATCAATGAACATGACCCGCTCATCGTTTGGGTTTGAATTTCCCTGATAAAACACATTGCCAAAATTTAAATCACCATGGCAAGCAACCACAGGTAATGCTTTAGCATTATAACTGTCCGTTACAGAATTTAATTGCCGCGTTAAATCAGTCAGTGTTTTGTCTATAAAAATATCAAGTAATGATAAGCTATTTGCCGGCAGTATTAGCTCTGTTAATAACGAAGTAAACAATCGGTTAAAATCAAGCGGCTGGCAGTAAGTTAATAGCTCATCATCTAATCGATGGAGCTTAACCAGTACTGGAAAAATTAGCTCCAGCTTGGTCGTTAATGGCTTAGATGAACTGACCAATAACTGCCCCGATATTTTTTCTAATAAAATAACATACGATGAAGACCACAACAGTTTCGCGGTAAAATCTGTGTGGCTATTTAAAAACTGGTAAGCGGCTAACTCGATATGCTGCTCAACATTTCCAGCTAAAAACACCTTGGCAATATATTGTTTGTTATATGTTGAAACTTCAAAACAATGCTGACTAAAGCCATGCTGAATTTCAGTGATCGAGGTGATCTTACTGATGTCTAATTCAGCTAACGGACATTGGCGTAACTGAGGCAATAATAGCTGTTGAATAACATCATTATCACCTTGGCTTTTTATATTCAAAGATAGCGCCTTAACACTTCATTTAATTCAGATAGCATGATTTTTTAACTTAACTTTTATCGTAAATGGACTTATCGAAGCAGTTTTTAACCAACGCGAACTTGTTCACCTGTGTTGGTTAAATATATTTTATGCCACTTAAAATAACCAAAACATGCAATAACCACAAACAGTAAAAACAAAAATGCCGTTGGAAGTAATGCTTTTTCAACATATAAATAAATTGACACAAAGTCGATTACAATCCAATAAAGCCAATTTTCTAATATTTTTTGCGTCACTAAATAAGTAGCAAAAACAGCAAACACCGTTGTCGCCGCATCTAAATAAGGAAAATCTGTGGGTGTATTAGTCGCCATCAAATAGCCAACAATCAATGAAACAATCACTAAAATAACAATAGCTTTTATATGGCTTAATAAAGACCATGTTGAGATAGTTAAGTTTTGTTCCTGTGTTTGTGCAACTCTATCACGCCAGCAATACCAACCGTATAAAGCCATGGCTAAGTAATATATTTGTAAGGCACTATCAGACCATAAATAATATTCGTAAAAAATAAAGCTATATAACACTGTACTAATGATCGCAGCAGGCCAGCACAATATATTATTGTAAGCGGCAAAAAGTACATAAGCTAACGAGGCAATAACTGCAATCCACTCAATTACATGAATATTACTATAATAGTTAATAATTTCGTTCACGCGTTAACCTTCATCATTAATGATGTGAGAGCGATCGCTACCAATAAACTTACAAACAAATACCGCTGCCCCCACCGTTTCATGGACATGCTTCATTTCTTTCATCACATGATGAACAGCCAAATCATACTCACCAAACACTAATGAACTCATACCGCTAGTGACGACGCGTAAGCCATCTACGGCTCTTAACCTTTCAATAAAAGCCCAAATTTCATCTTTGTAATTGTCGATAGCTAAGGGATATAAACTCAGTTCAATGGATATTTGCATCTTTAAATAACCTTTTTTATTCGGGTATATCACGCTTTAACATCAATAAAGAGTTAAAACGTAATATCACCTTATTAACAGATAGATCAGAATGAATAATTAAATGTTGCGCCGAACACAGCCGGCTCACCTAATTGATAATAAGTTTTATCAACATAACCATCACGCGGATCGTTACCAAAATAAAAACCACGAATATGGTAGTCTTCATCGGTAATATTACGCCCCCACAAACTTATATCCCATTGTTCTTCACTGTAGGTAATTGAGGCATGTAATAATTGATAAGCATCTGAACGTTGCTCATGACTATCCGAAAACTTGTAATCGTCTTTGCCATCAATGCCCACATTAAGTAACCATTGTTCGTTTAAGTAATAATTAATGCCAAGCGCAAATTGATAATCAGGTGCATGAGCTTGTTCATCACCGCCAACCTCTTCTCCTTTGCCATTAATAAAACTATCAAATTGAGTCTTTAATAAACCAAGCGAACTATATAACTCAACATCGTCATTAATTTGCCAGCTCGACTCAAGCTCAAGACCATAGTTTTTACCTTTACTAGCATTTTGTAAAAACGGATTAAAACTTTGCCCGCTAACAACATAATTTTTTAATTGAATATTTTTTCTATCCATATAAAACGCTGAGGCACGAATATAAGCATCACCATTCAATAAACTTGCTTTATAACCCGCTTCATAATTCCACAGGCTTTCTTTGTCGAACTTACGAAGTGACTCATCAATAGAACCTTGAGTGTTGATACCACCCGCTTTATAACCTTTATTCACGGCAACATAAACCATATCGGTTTCAGACATTTGATAGGTTAATGCCAGCTTCCCACCTAACATATCTTCTTTGGGTGCAGTTTTCACTTGATAAGAGTTAATATAATCAGCAGCCCGATGTTCAAAACGTAAGCCACTGGTTAAAGTTAATTTATCTGTTAAACGAGTATCAAGTTGACCATAAAGCGAAGATGAGGTGGTTTCAAAGGTTGAATTAAACTCAGCGTCGCTATAAAGATCCCAGTCAAAAAATGCTCTATTTAGCGTTTCATCTTGTTTGTTTATATAGGCACCAACAACCCAGTCCGTTGAGTTATTAAAAATTCTTGATGACTGATTAGAGGTAAGTCGATATTCAAGCGTGGCTGTTTTTTTATTACGATCATAATGATCTTTGGTTGAATAGCCCCAAACTTCACCTAAACAGCCAGTATCAAGTGAAATACATTCGCCGGTGTTATCATCATATTGACCGTATGCCCAATCTTCATCAAACCCATAACCAATATCACTATCTGAAAAACTGGTGATCAACAGCATGTTAAACGCATTAAAACCGGTATAATTAAAACGGCTTGATAATGCTGTGGTTTCTTGTGTATCAAAGCCTGGCTCGTCCGAATAAGTATTACGATTATTATCTAATGAAAAAGCATCATAACCGTTGTCAAAGTCAAAATGCATAACCGAAATATCTATGGTTAACTCTTTTGACGCTTCAATTGCGAGTTTTCCCCGCATACTTAATTCATCTCGGTTATTAGTATCATCACGGTTTAAATAAACATTATCGATAAAACCATCACTTTTATATTGTTCTGCAACGAAACGATAATTGACTTTTTCACTCGCAGGCCCCGAAACAACCAAACCTAAACCTTGGCTATCGTAATTACCAACCGTTGTTTTAACCGCACCTTCAAAACTATCGGTGGGTGCATTAGTCGTAATATTGACAATACCCGCAAGCGCATTAGCGCCAAAACGCGTACCTTGTGGTCCACGGAAAACCTCTGCTTGAGCAACATCAAACATTGATGAAATACTGCCAATACCGGTAAAGTCAACATCATCAATAATAATGCCTACCGAGGGATTAATTGGCTCTTGAAATTGACTACGTTCGCCAATACCACGAATTTGATAATAACGCGCCCGTTGCGAACCACCGGCATAATTAACATTGGGTGCTAAGGCAATAATTTCTTCTAAGTTTTGAGCGTTACGGCGTTTAATATCTTGCTCTGATAATAGACTTACCGCGTTAGGGCTTTGTTGAATATTAGTTTCGCGAAAATCACCTTTGATTGTGATCACTTCAATTTCTGAAGTATCATCTTCGGCAAAACTTGGATTAATAATTAAAACTGATGATATCGCTAAAGCGATAGAAGATAATTTACTTGTCATGTGGTTCTCATATAAATCAAAAATATGGAACCAGCGCATGTTATGGCGGTGTTATACCCATTCCTACGCTGGCATTATCCAGTTCAGGTTCGAGGGTTTGTGTGATACCACATCTCAGCAGATAAAATTTATCTTATCCGCACCCCTTGGTTGATAACCTCATTTTAACAATTTATTAAAACGATAGATATTAAACTCTACAATCTCACCATAACAATTTGGTGTAAGTGATAACTAAAAACTTCAGCTTTGATTAAAGCTTTTAGTTTATAGCTTATCGCTTCCTGCTTATCGCTTCCTGCTTCCTGCTTCCTGCTTCCAAGCATTAAACACTCACCATTGGCCCTAAAGGCTGCCCACCTAATAAATGCATATGAATATGATACACTTCTTGACCACCATGTTTATTGCAATTGATAATCAAACGATAGCCATTTTCATCAATGCCCTCTTCTTTTGCTAATTTTTTGGCAACTGTGATCATTCGCCCTAATGCCAATTCATCATCTTCGGTAACATCATTAATCGTCGGAATAAGTTTATTTGGAATAATTAAAATATGGCTGTCAACACGAGGCGCAATATCACGAAATGCGGTAACTAGCTCATCTTGATATAACAAAGGGGTTGGAATTTCTTGTCGGATAATTTTTGAAAAGATCGTTTCTTCAGCCATAACAATTCTCTATAGAATAAATAAAATAATATTGTATAGAGAATTGTCCAAGCAACAAGTGTTAATTCAGCTGAAAGTTCGGTAATTACGGTACTAATTGAAAAACTTTACCTGTCGGATAATCGGCAGCATATATTTCACCAGCAGCATCTTGGGCAAACGTAGGAAACTGATAACTGCCAGAGAATATTTTTACTGGCTTTTCAAGCGCTGGATATTTTGCCGCCCAAATATTACCCAGTATAAAATCAGCATAAATGTAGTGTGACTTTAACGCAGGGATTTTTTCTCCGGTATAAACAAAACCACCAGTAATAGAAATACCTTGATCTCGTGGATAGGAAATTTTAGGTAAGCTTAGTCCAGTTTGGTCACAGTTATCTTTAGGTTCAAAGCAATGATCAGCTTCCATAATATTCCAACCATAATTTTTACCTTTTTCAATAATAGACACTTCTTCATATAAGCTTTGCCCAACATCTCCAGCAATTAGTTGTCCGTCAGGTGCAAAAGAAAAACGCCACGGATTCCGTAAACCATAAGCCCAAATTTCAGGTAAGACATCGGTTTTATTGATAAATGGATTATCGGCCGGTACCAAATAAGGTTTTTCCTTGGTATTAATATCAATTCTTAACATTGCCCCCAGTAAGGTCGTTAAGTTTTGGCCATGGCCAAGTGGGTCGCCCGCTTTGCCGCCATCCCCCATACCAATATATAAATAACCGTCATGGCCAAACGCAATTTGGCCACCGTTATGATTAAAATACGGCTGCTCCACCTCGAGGATTACTTTTTCTTGGATAAATTGATAAGCCGCATTATTTTGTGTCACTGAAAATTCAGCAATACGTGTTCTCGGCTCACCATCTTTAGGATTGTAATTGATATAAATTTTATTCACTTGCGGATATTGTGGATGAAAGGCTAAACCTAACACGCCCATTTCTGAACGATCACGAACCGCAAGAGTTGTCACCGTATAAGTCTTTTTACTATTAAAATCGGCAAATAATACCTTACCGCCTTTTTCAGCAATAAAAACTTGTCCTTGCTGCTCAGGAATAAATTTAATGTCCGTAGCTAACTTTGTACCGCTAAAAACTTCTTTAAAGTTTACCTTTTGTGCGTAACTATTAGCCGTGCTTAGTATCAATAAGCTCAAAGTTAAAATAAGTCTGGTGATCATATTCATCATATCAATTACTCATTAAGTTGTTTTTCTTACAGCAGTATTACCCAATATGGATGATTAATACCATTCCGTATAAAGAAGTGCTCACTTAGAACGGTAAAGGGGCATTAGAACAAACAAAATTTGTGAAGATATAGTTTATTCTGCATCCAATAAATTTTGTGTAGTTATCATGCTGCCCGTACGATCCCAAAGGGCGAGTTTTAAAGGCTTATATGCAGCGTTATTGATTTTGACAAGGGAATAACCATTCTCTTCAATCAATGCCTTGCCTCTAAGCCTTTAAATTCTCGCTAAGCAACCACTTTCTTATACGGATTGGTATTTAAACAATCGTAACACAGTTAACAATAAACAAAACACAATTATAAAATAAAAAGGCGATATTTAATCGCCTTTGGTTTATAGCTTCGTTTTATAACTTTGCTTTATGACTTTAATTATGAATATTAAGCCTATTTTTGAAACGCTTCCTACTGACTTTTCAAACGCTCAAAACCTTGGCTTAAATCGTCAATAAGGTCGTCAACATCTTCTAAACCAACATGCAAACGTACTAATGGCCCTTTGTAGGCCCAAGTTGTGACAGTTCGTAAAGATTGCACGTCATTAATGGCTAAAATTAAACTTTCAAAACCGCCCCAAGAATAGCCCATTTTAAAATGATGCATACCATCTAACATCGCACGAGTATTCAAGGTTTGATTGTCTTTTAAGACAAACGAAAATAAGCCATTTGAACCAGTAAAGTCCCGTTGAAAAAATTCATGTCCAGGACATGAAGCTAAAGCCGGATGAAAAACCGTTTCTACTTCATCGCGCCCTGCTAACCATTTGGCAATTTTTAAGGCATTTTGTTCGTGCTGTTTCATTCGCACACTTAAAGTACGTATACCTCTTAACGCTAAATACAAATCATCAGGTGAGGTACATTGCCCCATGGTATAGCTCATTTCACGCAATTGAGGCCAATATTTTTCAGTTGCTGTAGCTGTGCCTAACATGACATCTGAGTGACCAACAATATATTTAGTGGCTGCTTGTACTGAAACATCAACACCATACTCAAAAGGTTGGAAATTGATCGCCGCGCCCCAGGTATTATCTAACATCACTAAGCAATTATGTTTATGAGCCACTTCTGCAATGGCCGGTACATCTTGTACTTCCATGGTTAATGAACCAGGTGATTCAAGAAAGATCAATGTTGTATTTTCTTTAATTAGCGCTTCAATGCCAGCACCAATTAATGGGTCGTAATAGGTTGTTTCAATATTTAATTTTTTTAAGATATTGTCACAAAAACTACGCGTTGGTTCATAAGCATTATCAACCATTAAAATATGATCACCTGCCTTGACAAAAGAAATAATGGCATTAGTGATGGCAGCGGTACCAGAAGGATATAACGCACAACCTGCACCGCCTTCTAAATCCACCATAGCATCACTAAAAGCAAATGATGTTGTCGTACCACGACGGCCGTAATAAAGCACTTTATTACCACGATTTGCTGTTGCATGTTTCATGTCTTTAACCGTATCAAAGACAACGGTTGAAGCTCTTTGTACTGGTGGGTTCACCACACCTTGAGTCCACTGGCTACTGCGACCTGCACTAACAATTTTGGTATCTTTTTTCATGTACCTACCTAGTTAAAACCTAATAATGAGAAGAATAAAATCATTTAATGTAATTAAACAGCTATCTAGCCATCTATATAATAACAACTGTAACCTGAATACGCGTGAACTTACAGCCTCTTTGGCAATAAAATCGTGGTTGTAGACAATAAAATTAAAACAGATTTAATTGGCTATCGGTAATTTCATCAAAGCTGGTATCAACAAAAGGTAATATCGCATCTGCCACCGCTTTAAGTTGTCGTTCAATATAAAACTGATAATCAAGTGGTGCACTTAGCCACTCTTTAGCTTGTGGGCCATTACTGGTGATCAAATATTCAATCCAAGCACGGTTTTGATAACGCAACGGCTTGCCATGTTGTTCATTCAATAAATCAGCAGCTCTAGCCGCTTTAACATGAGGTGGTACGTTTTTAACATAATCGTTTAATTTACGGCGAATACGTTTACGATAAATTAATAACTCATCAAATTCGCCGGCTTCGGTTTTTGCTACCATCTCAGCGACATAAGCTTTAACCGGTAAATCATTAAAAACACGGTGATATAACTCACGTTGAAACACTTTTGCCAATTCGGTCCAGTCAGTTCTTACGCTTTCTAGCCCTTTAAAAACAATATGCTGTTCGCCTTTGTTTTTTATTAAGCCAGCATAACGTTTTTTAGTGCCAACATCCGTACCACGTATTGTTGGCATTAAAAATTTACAAAAGTGTGTTTCAAATTCTATTTCGAGGTGGTTTTCTAATTGATAGTTATCTTTTAAATAGCTTTGCCATTGTTGATTAATGTAACTTTCTAGCTCTTTGCCAATCGCTTTACTTTTTTCGGCACTGTCTTGTTTGCCAATATCAACAAAAATGGAATCGGTATCGCCATAAATAACGGTAAAACCTTTATTTTCTTCTATCCATTGGCGAGTCGTTTTTAACAAATCATGGCTACGCTTGGTGATAGAGCCAGATAGTCGAGGATCGAAAAATCGGCATCCTGTTGAACCTAAAACACCATAAAATGAATTCATGATAATTTTTATCGCTTGCGACAGTGCCGCATTGTTATCAGCTTTTGCTTTGTCGCGCTCAGCCCATAATGATTGAATAATATCAGGCAGGAAATGCTCATCTCGTGAAAAATAAGCTTCGTCATAACCGGCAATAACACGCTCAGGCTGGCTATCTTTTTGTAATAAACCTTGGATCATCCCCATAGGATCAATTTTAAAGGTGCGAATAATACTCGGATACAGGCTTTTAAAATCGAGAACCAAAACATCGTTATACAAACCTGGGATCGAATCCATGACATAACCACCCGGTGAAACAAAACCTTGTGTGCCATCTCCCATATTCGGCGCAATATAACCAGCACGATGTAACTTAGGGGTATAAAGATTGGTAAAAGCGGCAACGGAACCTCCCACACGATCAATATCTAACCCGGTTAATTGCGCACGTAACTTAGCAAAATTTAATAAATCCGTTTTTTCAAAAATAAGTGACACTAGCCGGCAATCTTCCAAGTTATAAGCGGCAAGTGCGGTTTTATTATGTTGAAAATTATGATTAATTTCCGCTAAGCGATTATCAACATCACTGACTTTTTTACTTAAACCCAATAAAGTATTAGCGACATTTTCTAATGAAAAGCTTGGAAAGTTATACGTGGCTGTTTTTAGCAGATCAATGCCATCAAGGACAACTCGGCCACTTATTGAAATAAAACGTTGCTCACTCGCATGATTTTTTCGCCAATAGGGTGTTTTACCATCTCGACCAATCGCAAAAGGAATTTTATGGAGATCACAGCGCTTTTGTAATAAGTCAAAATCAAAATTAATAACATTCCAACCAATAATAATGTCGGGATCCACTTGTTTAAGCCAAGTAATAAAAGCAAGAAGCAAACTTTTTTCATCACACAACCAATCGATATAATCATGCGATTCATTTAACGCTTGTGCCTTTTGCTCTCCGATCATAAAAACTTTTTGAATATCATCCCCATAGGCACCAATCGAATAAAGCTGACCATCAAAAGCACATTCAATATCAATAGATAAGACCGACAATTGACAAGCTAAACTTAATGCCGCTTCACCGGGTTTAGCCTGCGCATGATTCACTTCAAGATAATGCTCACGTGTTACACTTGTCCCTTGAAAACAAACACTCGCCGTAATAAAGCGTTCCATTAAAAAACGATCATCCGGTCGAAAGTCATCCTCATAACATTTGATATTATATTGTTTTAATATTTCACGCGCGGCGTAAAAGTCGCGCATAAATTTAAAATAAAAACAGCTCACCGTTTGCTGATTAAACGTTTTCAGCGATAAGGGTTTTATTTCATCAATTTGAATATTTTCAACGCGGAGAAATTCTTCAGCTAACTGGCTTTGCTGCTGCTCAACAAAAAATAACGCGCGTTGATTTTGAATTTGTAATTTAACTGGGCCAGTTTCTGTTTTTAACCACAGCGTAATAACGATGCCATGTTTTTGATCATGACATTGACGGGATAATAAAAAACCGGAAGATACTGCTGTTGTCATAAACATTTACTTAAAAAACGGCCATAAAAATACAAGACTGACAAGGTTGAAAAACTAATACCATTCCGTATAAAGAAGTGCTCACATAATTCTCGCTAAGCGATCAGTTTCTTATACGGATTGGTATAAATTCTAGTAAACAATCAAACACCCTGTTAATATATACAGCAGTGTAATATAAAAGACTGAAAGATGGAATCTTTCACATCATAAGCGTCGCTTTTAGTCCCAGTTAAAAACAGAGCACAACTCGAGTGAAATATGCCATCTGAACCATTAAGCCAACCACCATCACCACATTCAACGGCCAAATTGTCTGAAAAAATCAAACAAAAAATTCGTGAATGTTATAAGTCTATTGGCCAAAGTTTGCCCAACTTTCATCCACGGCAACAACAAACCTTACTGATCGCTGAAATAGCTAAAACCTTAGCCGGTGAATACAGCAAAGATCGTAAAATTATCACCATTGAAGCGGGTACCGGCACAGGTAAATCCCTCGCTTATAGTTTAGGTGCCATACCACTAGCCCTTAGCAAACAAAAAAAAGTGTGTATTGCCACAGCTACCGTTGCTCTGCAAGAACAGCTTATCGACAAAGATTTACCGTTTTTAAAAGAACATGGCAAACTCGATTTCAGCTACACCTTAGCAAAAGGACGTCAACGTTATGTTTGTGCGCAAAAGCTAGCTAATGCTGTTGCCAATGATGACAGCCCACAAGCTGGTTTTACGTTTGCTGAAAAACCCCGCGCTGAAGATATTAGAATTTTACAAGAGATGCACCAAGCATTAATCAATAATACATGGGCAGGTGATCGAGATTCTTGGCCAGATACCATTGCTAATAATATTTGGCTGCAAATACAAAGTGACAAACACAGCTGTTTAAAACACCTAGCTGAACATACCCATTGCCCTTTTCATAAAGCACGAGAAACCATGGATATGGCTGATGTGTTGGTGGTTAACCATAGCTTGTTATTAGCCGATTTAGAATTAGGTGGAGGTCGAATTTTACCTGAACCTGCTGATACTTTTTACATTATTGATGAAGCTCATCACCTACCAAAAGTAACGCGTGACTTTTCTAGTGCAAGTTCTACCATCAAGGGAGCCCTTGATTGGCTTGGAAAGCTGCAAGAATGTGGCGATAAAATAGCAAAGTTAGTAAAAAGCCAAAGTGCGATATCACCGTCATTAAAATTAGCCGATGAAGCGCTGGAGCTAATCGCGGATTTACAAAAAATTAAAACCTTTATTGAGGCCAATCAACCCGTTTATTTCGCTAAAGAAAAACAATACCGCTTTGAAAATGGCATTTTACCCAAAACCATTAAACACCACAGCGAATCGTTAACTGAAGCAAGTAAACGTGCTTTGGCTCAAATTAATAAACTTTATAATACCTTAATGGAAGCGGTTAAAGAAAATGAAGTAAAACTCTATTTGGCTGAACCCTTGTTAGCTGAAGCCGGTTTTTTAATTCAGCGTTTAGAAAGTTTTCAAGCACTTTGGGGCATGTACGCAAAAACCGATCATGAGAAAGCGGCTCCCTTAGCAAGGTGGCTTGAACTAATTGAAGGTAAGCGACAAGACTTTTTGTTATCAGCCTCGCCTATCGAAGTGGGTTTTACCTTAGAAGATATGTTGTGGTCAAAATGTGAAGGTGCCGTGTTATGCTCTGCCACTGTTCGAGCCTTAAATAAGTTTGACCATTTTATTAAACAAGCCGGTTTATCAACAAATGATGGCAGTCAATATTTACACGTATTATCGCCATTTGATTATCAAAATAACGCGACCCTAATTATTCCTAATATGCAATATGAGCCAAGTCACGATAAGTTTACCGACGAATTAATTGCACGTTTACCCGCATTATTAACCGATAAAAAAGCCAGTTTAGTGCTGTTTTCATCTTATTGGCAAATGGAAAAAGTTGCAGATGCTTTACGTGCTAAACATAAGTTACCAATTCAAGTACAAGGTGAGCAGTCACGACAAAAAATTATCGACAGCCATAAAAAACGTATCGAAAAAAACCTTGAATCTATTATTTTTGGCACCCAAAGTTTTTCTGAAGGGCTTGATCTACCAGGTAAACAATTAACCAATTTAATTATTACTAAACTACCTTTTTCAGTACCCACCTCACCAGTAGAAGAAGCACAAGCAGAATACATCACCGCTAAAGGCGGTAACCCTTTTATGTCGCTATCGGTACCTGAAGCATCCAAAAAACTGATCCAAGCCAGTGGTCGCTTATTACGTAATGAAAAAGATGTTGGTACTATTACCTTGTTAGATCGACGGGTTATTAGCAAACGCTACGGTAAAGAATTACTTGATGCTTTACCGCCATTTAAACGCCACGTTGAATATTAATGTTCAATCAACAGAATTATCCAAAATGCTAAATACTAAAGCGATCTTCTATACTTCATTAGCGTTAATTGCTTTTGCCGGTAACTCAATTTTATGTCGATTAGCACTGGCTGACGGCAAGATAGATCCTGCAAGCTTTACCAATATCCGTTTAAGCTCAGGTATTATAGCCCTGTTATTATTATCTTATTTCAGTTCAAAAAGTTCACTGTCATACGGTAAACAAGCCGCTCAAAATTCAGCTAAGCAAGATGTATTTTCTTGGTCATCAATAAAATTGATGCCTTCATTAAGCGCTTGGTATTTGTTCATTTACGCGCTGGGCTTTTCTTATGCTTATGTCGCATTAGATACCGGAACCGGAGCGCTTATTTTATTTGGTGCTGTGCAATTAACCTTAATTTCATTCAGCTTTTTCAAAACTAAAAAAATCACTCGTAATGAGCTATTAGGCTTAACCCTTGCTTTTTCTGGCTTAATTTATTTAGTTTACCCAAGTTTAACCACACCTTCAGTTTATGCCTTTGTGTTAATGGCTGGTGCGGGAATTGCGTGGGGCTTGTATACAATATCAGGCCAGAGTTCACCTAAAACACAACCGCCATTACTATTAACCACCAATAGCTTTATGCAAACGCTGTTGATGATACTGTTATTGGCAATTTTAAATTACCAGCAACAATCCTTTACAACAACAGGTATCACATTAGCCATTATTTCAGGCGCGATTACTAGTGGCCTTGGTTATTATTTGTGGTTTATTGCCCTTAAATATATCTCGGCGATCCAAGCCGGTGTCTTACAGTTATTAGTTCCAATATTAGCTAGCATTGGTGGGGTTATTTTTACTAACGAAATAATTACTCTAGAGTTAACACTCGCAACCTGCCTTGTCTTATCAGGTGTTATCATCGTGATGTTTGCAAAAAACAATCGTTAGAATTCTAACAATAATGTGATGAAATATCGAAACGCTATCAAATATTAGGCATAAAAAAACCACCTTAATCGGTGGTTTCTATTAAGCTGCTAATACATTAACAATAATGTTTATTTAGCACGTCTTGCTGCAACGGCTTGATCAAGTTGCGCTAATAAAGTTTCAGTATCAGCCCAACCGATACATGCATCAGTAATACTTTGACCATAGTTAGCCGCTTTACCATCAACTAAATCTTGACGACCTTCGTTGATATGACTTTCCACCATAACACCAAAGATATTGTCATTACCGCCAGCAATTTGTTGGCAAACATCAGTACAAACTAACATTTGGTTTTCAAATTTCTTGCTTGAGTTAGCGTGACTAAAATCAACCATTAATTTTGTGGTTGCATGAGATTTTTCTAACTGAGCAATAACTGCATCAACACTTTCTTTATCAAAGTTCGGTAATTTACCACCACGTAAAATAATATGACAATCGCCATTACCTGTGGTTTCAACAATCGCTGAATGACCAAATTTATTCACCGATAAAAAGTGATGTGGAGAGCTAGCAGAGCCAATGGCATCAATCGCCACTTTAATAGTACCGTCGGTACCATTTTTAAAACCAACCGGACAAGATAAGCCTGAAGCTAATTCACGGTGTACTTGGCTTTCCGTTGTACGTGCTCCAATAGCACCCCAACACATAAGATCCGCAGTATACTGTGGCGTGATCATATCTAAAAACTCACCCGCAGTTGGTAACCCTAAATCATTTAAATCAAGTAATAATTTACGGCCAATGCGTAAGCCATCATTTAACTGATAGCTATCATCTAAATATGGGTCGTTAATTAATCCTTTCCAACCAACAGTTGTACGCGGCTTTTCAAAATAAACACGCATAACAACTTCTAAGGTATCTTTATACTTTTCACGTAACTTAACTAAACGCTCACCGTATTCAATAGCCGCGATAGGATCATGAATTGAACAAGGTCCAATGACCACTAATAAACGGTCGCTACCATTATGTAAAATATTATGAATGGCTTCTCTGCCTTCAAACACAGATTTAGATGCACGCTCAGTTGCAGGAAATCGCTCTAATAAAGCAATTGGCGGCAGTAATTCTTTAATATTGTTTATGCGTAGATCATCAGTTTGATAAGACATTTTTATACTCTGTTACTTCTATTATTTAGTGACACAAATTTTGTTCTTAGCAAGCTCGTAGCCACTAAGAAAATTGAGCGTTAATCTACCAAGCTTAAGGGATTATTACCAATATAAAATGTTATTTTTTAAATAAAATAACAGCCAAAGACCTTGTTAACGCTAACAAATGGAATTGTTACTCATTTTATCAGGAAAATACGTATTATTTAAATAAGTGACAAGCTTATTTTAATAGTTAAAATAGAAAGCTTATATTATTACATGTAAACACTAGAGGTTTTAATGAAGCAACTGATCTTTTTGCTGTTTTCTTTATTTTCAGCGATTGCTTTTGCTGAACCGCCCAAAAATATTATCATGTTCATTGCTGACGGTATGGGGCCTAATTTTGTGCCGGCCTACCGTTATTATAAAAAAACTAAGCAACAAGATATCCAAACAACGGTATTCGATCGGCATTTCATTGGCAGTGTTAGTACTTATCCTGATGAGTCTTCTGGTTTTGTAACTGATTCAGCCGCTAGTGCCACCGCCCTCGCCTCAGGCGTTAAAACTTATAATGCGGCAATTGGTGTTGATATTAACAAACAAGCAGTGCAAAGCGTTTTAGAATTCGCCAAAATTCAAGGTAAAAATACCGGTATTGTTGTTACTTCCGAAATCAATCATGCAACACCTGCCTCTTATATTAGCCATATTGAAAACCGTAATTTAAAAAATGCTATCGCTGACAGTTATTTTGATGAAAAAATTAATGGTGAATTTAAAGTCGATGTAATGCTTGGTGGCGGTCAAAAGTATTTTATTCGCAAAGATAGAAATTTAATCGACGAGTTTAAGCGCCATAATTACCAATATATTGATCAATACGCACAGCTAGAAACATTAAATAACCAGCAAAAAATAATCGGGTTATTTGCACCTAAAGGTCTACCTTCACATATCGACGATACAGAAAAAAATCGTTTAACTAAAATGACAAAAGCGGCGATTAAACATTTATCGCATGGCTCAAATAACCCTGGTTTTTTCCTTCTTGTCGAAGCAAGCCAAATAGATTGGGCGGCTCATGATAATGATATAGCTGTCGCAATGCATGAAATGGCTGAGTTGGAAGACACCCTGTTATTTTTAGAACAATATAGCAAAAACAATCCTGATACCTTAATCATCTTAACTGCTGATCATGACACGGGGGGCTTAACTATTGGCAAAGATAAAAAATATTTATGGCAACCAGAGGTTTTACATAACATAAAAGTATCACCAACTAGCATGGCAAACTACCTTTATGATCATGGTATAAATGCTACTTATTTAAATTCAACGTTAGGTTTTAACTTAACTAGCACAGAACTAGAGCGATTAATAAAGGTAAAAAAAGCAGTATTAAATCAACCTGCGGCTTCCGAAAATTCGGTGAATAATGCCTTAACAACAAAATCTCAAACCATTATCGCCCTAACCAAAAACCTTAGAGATATCATTAATAAGCGTAGTCATACCGGCTGGACAACCGCAGGACATACAGGAGCAGACGTTCCTATTTATGCTTTAGGACCAAGGAAAGAGTTATTTTTTGGCTTTCAAAATAATATTGATATTGCGAAGAATATTTTTAAACTGTTAGGTAAGCAATAACTCAACTTAAGCTTTATTCTTGAAATAAAAAATCAAGGTGGGCAATATCCGATTTATGCTGTTTAATTTCATCAACAGTTAAACCTGATATTTCATGAGGAAACACCAGCCAATCATCTGACTGGTGAATGTAATAATCAGGGGTGATCTCAACTTGCCGATTACCCGGCTTATACCAAGGACAAGCAACCCTAACATCTGTTGGATAATTTGCACGCATTTGGCTTTTAAGTTGTTTCATTAATGCTTCAACACTTTTACCGGAATCAAAAACATCATCAACGATCAACAAGCTATTATCATGTGACGCATTTTCAATAATATAATGTAAGCCATGTACGGTGATATTTTTTTTGTTTTGTCCGATCCCATGATAAGCCGACGTTCTTACCGCTATATGATCGGTGTTAACCCCTTTAAAATCAAAATATTCTTGTACCGCAATACCAACGGGGGCACCACCTCGCCAAATGCCAATAATATAATCCGGTTTAAAACCGTCTTGATAAACTTTATCAGCCATTTTAAAAGCGTCTTCTAACAATGACTGTGCGGTAATAAATTTTTTATTCAAAATAATAATGCCTAACTCATTTTAAAGAATGTATAACTAACACTATAAGCAACCAAAAGTTCTTAATAGAAATAAGCCTAATAGTTGTCTAGGTTGATCGTCAACACCAGCTCAAATTAATTAACCATATTTTCATTTAACAAATTTAACTTCGCATAATATTGTTTATCAATATCTGGGTATTTGTTCAGTTTAATTGCTTTTTTTAATGCTTTACGCGCTAACGAGCCATCGCCGATTTGAGCATAAACTTTAGCTAAACCATAATAAAACTCATGTTGCTGACCATCCAGCTTAATTGCTAATTGATACCGCGAAATGGCCGTTTGGTAATCAGCCTGATAAAAAGCGTCTCTAGCCAACAACGCATGATAATACGGATTTTTAATGCGTAAATCATGTAATTTTTTTTGAATAAGTTTCGCGTCTTCATAACGACCAACTTTATTAAACACAATACCCAAATTAGTGATCGAGGTATAATTTTTAGGGTTTAATGTAATGGCATGCTCGTAGGCATTAATCGCTAGCTGATCTAAGCCAACCATACGGTAAAGTATACCCAAATTCCCCCAAGCAGGACTATAACTTGCTGAATATTCAGTTGCTTTTTTTAAATAGGCATATGCTAAGCTAAAATTATTTTTAATAATGGCTTGAGCAGCCACATTCGTATAAAACATAGCGGTGATTTTATTTTTACTGATTATTTTAGAGGGAAATTCTTTTTTACGAATATAGGGATCAAAATCAATAACAACACTTGTCGGATTAAAGATATATTCTTGTGTTTCTACTTTATTTTCCGATACAACTAAATTTACATGACCAGTTAATAAGTTATAGCCTCCATTACGGATCCAATATTCAGGTACCTCAACATCACGAAACTGTACTGTTAAATTGGCATGTTTGGCTAACGCATAAGCCATAATAGTGAGAGATATACAATTAGCCTCACGGTTTTTAAAGGTTTGTGATGCTGTTAAGTTGGCTGAGTTTTTGTAAGCCAACCCCAGTTGTTCTTCATCAAATATCAAATTTAACAAATCAAATACTTGCTGCTTTAATGGCTTGTGGGAATGAATGTTCTTATCAATCAACTCAACCATTTCTGGTGTTAATTGAAAAATTTCATTTTCCGTTTTTAATTGATGATTTTGATAACCGATAAAATGGTCATCGGCATAAAGCTCACTTTTAACAAATGTATTCTGGGGCTGATATATTTTTTCTGTTAACTGGCAACCCACCGTTAAGATACTTACACCCATAATTGTCATGGTGATAAATAAAACCTTGATGAATTTCATCGTAAGCACCCCATTAAAAATATAAGCTATTAGTTAATTATAGGTGTAGGTTAAAAAATCGCCAACAATGCTTAGAAAGCGCAAATAATCTAAAAAAATAACCTGGCAGGCTAACAGTAAAATCGTAATTTGTGATAACTTAATATCAATACTACACAATGTTGAACCGACAACATGACCATAAAAATAAAAATTCCCTTACTTTTAAGTAGCCTAATTGGGTTATCTGCCTGCAACCCAACACCAACAATTAATGAGCTATGTGAAATGCATGCCGATGTATGTGAAGAATTTATCGCTGATTCTTGGTGTAAAGCAGAAAGAAAACAAGTTCTCTTAGGTTATCATGAGCTAGAATTATCGAATATTGATGTTAATAAATACCGTTTATTGATCAAGTTCGAAGATTATAAAGATTGCATGAGCCATGCCGCTAAAATCGAGCATATCAAACTCAAAGAAAAACAAACTTATCGGATACAAAATAAAGAAAAGGCGCTTGAAAAAATCCAACAGTTATCCGAAGAAACTAAAAACTCTGACGATCCTTATCTGCTTTATTATCATTGGTCACGTTATTTAAATAAAGATGCTTTAGCGAAGTTCAAAGCACTTGAAGGTTCACACCAGTTAGAAACTCCCGAGCTTCAGTTTTTTTT
This sequence comes from Thalassotalea agariperforans, assembly GCF_053470345.1. NCBI lineage: Bacteria > Pseudomonadati > Pseudomonadota > Gammaproteobacteria > Alteromonadales > Colwelliaceae > Thalassotalea > Thalassotalea agariperforans. The sequence continues at coordinate 88,354 of NZ_JBQMWH010000002.1, forward strand.
GGCAACTTACTACACTAAAATTGATGACAAAAAAACATTAATGCTACTTTATCGTGCACTTGAGCTGTACCAAGAAGGTGATGAAATTAATGTAGAATTATTAAAGTCATTAATTACTATTTTTACCGATAAAAAAGAATATAAAAAAGCATACATCTGGTTAAAGGTACTTTATTTGTATCGACCCGATGATAACGATATTAGCGAAAAAAGTTTAAGCGATTTCGCTCAATTACACCGCCTAAATGCTGAATTTTTAGATAAGGTAGCAAGTTCAACCTTAGATAAAATAGAAAGCGGCCAATTTACTTCGCCTAAATTGTAACGTAGAGAAATGTCGTGATAATGTGCCAATAATAAGGTTAACTTTTAGATAATGGCTTTAGCTAAAAGTTAACCTTTGGTGATGACAAGGTATCAATTGGCGCATTATTTTTACACTTAATACATTTTAACTTATGCCCTAACATATGCTTTCGACCAATCTCAGTAACCACCCAAGGACGATTAATAAACGGTGGTTTATGTCGAACATGCTGAAAGTGCTGACAAGCTAATTCAGCTACCCAGTCATTTTCATCATCAAGATGATAGCCAACAATTGACGAATAAATATCGCAGGAATTATTTATCTTCATATGGTAATTATTGATTAGTTCGTTTTTTGCGAATGTACACGGTTCTATTTAATTTAGCGACTAATTCACCTTGCTCGTTAACAATACTTACCGGTAATTGTGGTAAATATTTTTCCCCATGTTGTGTTTGACGAAGGATTTCATCAATCAAACCATCACTAACTACAAAGTCAGCGAATACTTTACCCTTACCCGGTTTAATGTATTCAATATCAGCACTTTTATCCCAAACAATATAATCTTTACCCACTTGCGCTAAAATCATTAACATATAAAACGGATCTGTCATCGAATATAACGAGCCGCCGAAATGAACGCCAACAGCATTCGTATTCCACGGTCTTTGTGTTAGTTGTATTTTAGCTTCTTTAAAATCAGCTGATAACTTAATCACTCGTATCCCTGTGAATAAAAACGGCGGCCAAATATTTAATAAATATTTCATTAACCAAGCTTTTCTCAATATTTGTTTCATTTTATGCACTGACTCCCGTATTAACAGCATTCAAACTCATCGTACCAGACAATAATAGCTAAAATCACGCCTTAAATAAAAATTTAATGCCATAAGATGTCAACTAGGGCTTTCAACCTGCACAATAACCTCCTATAATTTCTTTTTTTAACTTACTTATCGATAATGGTTGTATGTCAGATCAAAACGAAGAACTAAAACGCGCTGGCCTAAAAATTACTTTACCTCGAGTAAAAATTCTTAGTATCTTGCAAAATCCCGATAACCAGCATATTAGTGCTGAAGATGTTTATAAAATTTTGTTAGAACAACACGAAGAAATTGGCTTAGCAACCGTCTATCGCGTTTTAAACCAATTTGACGATGCCAGTATTGTAACTAGACACCATTTTGAAGGTGGTAAGTCGGTATTTGAATTATCCCACAAAAAACATCATGATCACTTAGTTTGTTTGAAGTGCGGTAAAGTAGTTGAGTTTGAAGACGATATTATTGAGCAACGTCAATTAGATATTGCTAAATCTCATAATATTAAATTAACTAATCACAGTTTATACTTATACGGTGAATGCGACGACGAAGAAGCTTGTGAAGCTTATCGTAAAGACAACCTTTAATGGTTTGAAAATAAAGAAATAAATAATTACCTGTTTTCAGTAGGTATTAAAAAAGGCGCTATTAGCGCCTTTTTGCTTTGTTAAACGAGCTTCATTTATTATTAATGTGATTAAAGGTTATAACCACTTTCATCATGTTCAACTAAATCTAAACCATTCGTTTCAGTTTCTTTACAAACACGTAAGCCACCAGTTAAAACACCAACAACTTTTAATAAAATATAAGAAACAATAGCGGTGTAAATAATTGTTGCTCCAATACCCGTTAATTGCACCATAACTTGTTCGCCCATAGTACTAATGCCATCAGCAAAACCATAACCACTAAACGCACCTAATGTTGTTGCTGAGAAGATACCCGCTAATAAAGTACCTAAAATACCACCAACACCATGCACGGGGAAAACATCAAGTGAGTCATCAATTTTTAATTTTTGTTTTACATATACGGTTGCGGCAAAACAAACAATACCAGCTGAAATACCAATAACTAATGCACCACCAGGTCCAACAAAACCTGAAGCGGGAGTGATAGTACCAAGGCCAGCAACCATACCCGTTACCGCACCTAAAACACTGGCTTTACCAAACTTTTTCCATTCAATTGCCGCCCAAGTTAACGCACCAGCAGCAGCTGAGATATGGGTAACTAACATAGCCATAGAAGCATCACCATTTGCTGATAAGGCGCTACCACCATTAAAGCCAAACCAACCAACCCATAATAAACCAGCACCGGTTACTGTCATGGTTAAGTTATGCGGTAGATGTGGATTTTTAGCGAAGCCATCACGAGGTCCTAAGACAATAGCGGCAACTAACGCAGCAACACCTGCCGTAATATGAACAACAATTCCGCCAGCAAAATCATAAACGCCCATTTCAGCTAGCCAACCGCCACCCCACACCCAGTGAGTCACGGGTACATAAACCGCTAATAACCATAAGGCACTGAATAATAACACCGACGAAAACTTCATACGCTCCGCAAAACCACCAATTATTAATGCTGGGGTGATTATGGCAAACGTCATTTGAAACAACATAAACAAGCTTTCAGGAATATCGCCTGCTAATGTCTCTTTAGTAATGCCGATCATCATGACTTTACTAAAGTCACCAATAAAGCCATTACCCTCACCAAACGCTAAGCTATAACCTACAACCAACCATAAAATGGAAGAAATACCAGCAATGGCGAAACATTGCATTAATACCGATAAAATATTTTTACGATGAACTAAGCCACCATAAAATAACGCTAACCCCGGTAAGGTCATTAACAAGACGAGAGCGGTAGCGGTTAAAATCCATGCGGTATTCGCACTGTTTAACTCATCTGCTGCAAAACTGGAAAAAGAACATGTTGTCATCAGCAACATGAGTATAAAATTAAACTTTTTTATCATTATATTTACCACATTGTAAATTTTTTGAGCTTCGTTGCTCTATTATTTTTTGATACTTTTTAGAGCGCCATTGCTCTAGAACTAAAGTATTTAATTATTTTTATCAGTAAATTATTAGCAAATATTAAAGAGCTTCATTACCCGTTTCACCAGTACGAATACGAATAACATTATCGATCGCTGTGACAAATATTTTACCATCACCAATACTGCCCGTGTGAGCCGAGCTTAAAATAGCTTCAATTGTGCTTTCAACAAGGTCGTCACCAATGGCGATTTCCATTTTAATTTTAGGAAGAAAGTCTACTTGGTATTCGGCACCACGATATAGTTCTGTATGACCTTTTTGACGGCCAAAGCCTTTAACTTCAGAAATTGTTAAACCTTCAACGCCACGAGCACTTAATGCTTCACGAACATCATCAAGTTTAAAGGGCTTTATAATTGCGGTAATTAACTTCATTGTTAGTCCTCTTTGATTATGAATTTTTCACTAACGTAATTTAGCTTACAATCAAGACAAGCAACAGCATTAATTTTTTATAACATAAACCAATAAGCTATCAGAGCGCTTATTTTAGGGTATAAATTATCGAGGTAATAAGAGAGAATTTCAGACAAAAAAGAGTAATGAGACGAGTTAGCTCATTTTCACAACACTTTAAAATAAGTAATAGCTAATTATGTAAACGTATTACAGCTTGTGTCGTGTGAACGCTGCGTTGCGGTAATTTTTCATTTTCAATTTGCACATAACGTTCAGCGAATTCAATAGAGCCAAAAATAAGTTTAATTAAATCAATTGCGCGCTGACGATTATAAGCATGTTTGTCATTTAGCTTGGCTATCGCCAACCAACTCTCAACCAAAGTTACCGATGGCTTTGAAGTTTGTGCTCTGTTATGTAAATGAGGTACTTTTTGTATCATCTGATTAACTATCCTTACTCTACTTAAAACAGCCCGTAAAACAACACTAAGGTTATCTTTAAGTGTAGACAACATTTTGAAATTTCCGAATAAAGAAAGTTAAAAACCTGAACTCAGGTTAAAAGTTGCTTTATGTATTCCAGCAACCTATACCAATCCGTATAAGAAAGTGCTCGCTTAGCGAGAATTTAAAGGCTTAGAGGCAAGGCATTGATTGAAGAGAATGGTTATTCCCTTGTCAAAATCAATAACGCTGCATATAAGCCTTTAAAACTCGCCCTTTGGGAACGTATGGGCAGCATGATAACTGCACAAAATTTATTTGATGTAGAATAACTATATCTTCACAAATTTTGTTTGTTCTAATGCCGCCCATACCGTTCTAAGTGAGTACTTCTTTATACGGAATGGTATTATTTGCTCTATCGGTTCACGTTTTCAGCAAATGCTTTAACAATATAAACGTAAACTTATAGAGCAAATATTATTCCATAATAAATCTAATATTCCCTCGGCTAAAGTTTAAACAAGTTGTTTGGGGTATAAGGCAACCTCTGGAAACACCTTTAATAATTCGCTTTGATTAAAGCCCCAATGATGTTCAAGTACATTCGCAAACCAAGAAAAGCTATTGGTTGTAGGCATTAAATCTCGTTGTTTAAATAATTGATGATCCGCTAATCCTGGCCATTGCCCTAATACTTGCCCTCCTTTTACCGCACCTCCGGCAATAAATAGCCCACTTCCCGTGCCATGATCTGTGCCTCCCGTACCATTTTCTCGTACTGTTCGACCAAATTCGGTCGCCACAATCACCACCGTGTTTTGCCAAGTATCTCCTAAACCATCTTTTAAAATAGCCAAGCCTTGGTCTAATTCAGTTAACTGGCGGTTTAAGCGCGCTTCTTGATTATTATGAGTATCCCAACCACCTAGTTCTAACATCGCACAATCAGCGCCATGCTCTGCAATTAATAATTTGGCACAAGCAGCCGTTAAATCTTTAAACTTGCCATTTTGTTTTTTGTCGCCCCCCATATCCATTTCAGCTAAGCGTTTGGTTTCAAGACCTTCTTGTAAACGAGCAGAGAGCTCTTCATCATCACGATAAAGTTTACCTAACTGCTGATAAATATCTTCTTTAGACTCTTTTAATTTACTTGGATACCAAGTACTGACTTGCTCACTGCTTCTTAAAGATATTGGTGTAGAATGCGCAATTGCTAAGGCTTTTTTATTTTTAATATCAATCGCACGAGCTAACCAGCCAGAGTCATGATCAATCCTAGGCTTACCACTTTCTAAATAGTCTTGCCCGTCAAAATGTGATCGCGCACCATAACCACTGCCAACGGCAACTACCGGAGCTAATTGTTTGTTTTTATACCAAGCATGTAAATTGGTTAATGCTGGGTGTAACGCAAAACCATTATCAAGGGCTAATAACTCACTTTTATAACTTGTCGATAATTTAGGTCTTAATGTTTTTAATTCAGGTGCAAACGTAGGTACTATGGTATGCAATGAATCTAACGCCCCCCGTAACACCACCCACACAATTTTTTTATTGGTGTTATTGGTAGATAATAGTTGTGTTGCCGATAACGCCTTAGCTTGCCAAACCATTAAACTAGCACCAGTACAAAGTTTGACAAATTGGCGACGATTAAGTTGATTTTGTTCTTTTAATTCAGTCATGATTATCTCCGTTGAAATTCAGGACTCATTAACAATAATGTTAACGCCTGTTTTCTACTTTCTGCACGAGTAATGGTTTGATAGCTGGTTTTACTTAATGTATCGGCAAACGAGTTTTTCATTACTTGTTCTGCATTTACTTTACTCATTGCGCTAATAGCATTAGCCCAATCAATTCTTGCCATTAAAGCACTAGCACCGTTCCAATCATTTTTTTCGTCACCAAAGCCTGCAGGAGAACCCGCATTAAAAGGTTTTTGGCCTAACGAGGTTAATGAAAATAATAAATATCTGTCTTTAATACGCGCAATATTCAACGCCCGTAATGTTGAAATAACAAACTCCCGAGGGGTTTTAAATTTTTCTTGTGCGGGCTGCCAGGCTTCTTCAGCATCAATTAAGGCGTGCATCACCAACTTAATATCACCTTGGCTGGTTAACCACACCTTTTCTAACTTAGCTAACAAGCTTGGCTCAGGTGAATCACTAATAAAGTGTTGCGCTAATTTTAAACAAATATATTTAGCCGTGTTTGGATGATTAGCAACATCTCGTAACATGCGTTCACCTTGTAAACGCCCTTTTTGCGGATAAGTTTTTCCTAATAAACTACGTTTACCTGGTTCATGACCATTCGCGTTAAAATAAAAGCCATGATCCGAGGATTTTTCATTTGTTTGTACCGTCCAACCAGTGATCCCTTTGGCTAATTCAATCACATCAGCTTGGCTATAGCCGCCATTTACACCTAAAGTATGAAGCTCAAGTATTTCCCGAGCTAAGTTTTCGTTCATACCTTTATTTCTTTTACGGCCAAGTTTTGAGTTAGGACCAAACGACTTTTCATTATTAAGATAAATCAACATGGCTGGATGCTGAACCACCGCTAATAACATATTCTCAAATTTACCTAATAAATGAGGCGCAATGGCTTCTCGCTCTAATGTTGGCGCAAGTCCCGCCATCACTTGGCCAGCATCGGAGACACTAAAATGATTGGAGAAAAAATCTAATAAACGCCAGCTAATGCTATTGTCTGATGCAATTGCTTGGCGAAGGCTATCAACAATCAATGTTCGAGCAAGATTTCGAGGGGAATTTTTCGCATTTTTCATGCTCATTTCTTGCTCTTCGGTAGGAGCTGACTTTGCTTTGCGCTTCATCATGCGATATTGATTAAGTTCTGCTATCACCGCCTCAGAGCCGGGTAAGGAAGGATCATAGCTAATATGAGTTAAAGTTGATTTTAACCATTTTTTTGCATCCGCTTTTGCTAAGCTTATTTCGCCTGGTTTAGCACCTAAACCAAAGCGGTTCATCGCAATGACTGCCGACAACTGTGTTGTAGAGTTAACCATGTGATCACCCTGTTATTGTTATAATTAAGATTAAAGATATCAACAAGCCCAAATAACACTAATAAATTTACAGTTATTTACAAAATTAATTCGAATCTATACTCGTGTTCACATTTTTTATCGAACGATTACTGCCACTAACAAAGTTGTATTTACCTCATAATCAACTAAACAAGCGCTTATTAATGGCAAATTTTTTCAATTTTGACGCTAGCGTAGTTGGTGGTAAACCTAGCAATTGTGCCGCACCATCTTCACCATAAATTTTGCCTTTACACTGTGCTAACGCATGTTCTAAATTATGCTTTTCTAATTCTTTTTGTTGTTGCGCATTCAATAAACTGTCTTTAGCAAAAGTACTTATTTTAGCTTTTGACGTGGGTATTTCTTTTGCTAAAAAATCAAAATTTATTTTATTACTTTTTGCTAAGATGAGTTGCCGTTCAATAATGTTTTCTAATTCCCTAATATTTCCTGGCCATTGATACTGCTGAAGATATTGCATTTGGGCTATCGACACTTGTGGTTGTGGCTTGTTAAAACGCAAACAAACTTTATCAATAAAATGCTTAACTAATAAGGGAATGTCGTCAATACGCTCCCGCAGTGCGGGCGAGTGGATTGGAAAAACATTTAACCTGAAATATAAGTCTTCACGAAATTTTTGTTGTTCAACTAAACTTTTTAAGTTTTGATTCGTGGCTGAAATCACTCTAACGTTAACATGTCGAGTTTTAGACTCTCCCACCCGTTCAAATTGCTGCTCTTGCAACACCCTTAATAATTTACCTTGAAGCTGTAAAGGTATTTCACCTACTTCATCTAAAAAAATGGTGGCACCATCAGCTAATTCAAAACGGCCAAGGCGATCAGATATAGCACCTGAGAACGCCCCTTTAACATGACCAAAAAATTCGCTTTCAAATAAATCTACTGGAATAGCGGCACAATTTACTTTGATAAGTGGCCGTCCTTGTCGCTCACTAACTTCATGAATAGCGCGCGCAATTAATTCTTTCCCCGTACCTGACTCCCCTGTGATCAAAACATTAGCATCGGTTTGCCCAACCAATTCAATTTGATTGACCATGTGCCGTACTTTTTCACTTTGACCAATAATTTGATGATGATTAAAGTCAGCATTTAACTCTTCTAATAAGTACGCGTTTTCTTTTTCTAATCGTTGTTTTAGTGCATCAACTTCTTGCAAAGCATTTAATAATTTAGCTTGAATCGCTTTACGCTCAGTAATATCACGAAAAATTACCACTGCGCCAATTAACAAACCATTTTCAGTTACCGGCGTACTTGTATATTCAACAGGAATAGCTTTACCACTTTTAGACCAAAATACTTCGTCATCAACACTGTGAACTTCGCCATCGTTAAAAGCTGCAAAAATAGGACATTCATGTGCATGATAGTGGCTACCATCAGAATGTGAATGATGAATAAGATCATGAATGTTTTGACCGATCAGCTCAGACTTTTTCCAGCCAATAATTTTTTCTGCGGCTACATTCACAAAGGTAGTATTACCATCAACATCAACGCCATAAATCCCATCACCCACAGCCGTTAATAATAATTGATTCTGCCGTTCTATTTCTTCAAAGACCGTTTCATTTTTATTCCAATATGGAAAACCCGATTGATAATTTGCTTCGACAATCGATTGAAAATAACGGCCAAAAGTCACATCTCTTTTTTGACAACTAAACAACAAATACTCATCTAAAACACAGGCATTCACGTCTAACGGAATAAGCTCATTATTGAGCATTAAACTTAAATCACAACTCCAAGCCGTTTTTTGCTCGAGTATTTGCTGAGTAAAGTTGAGTAACTTATCCAAACAACTTGGAAAAAACTGAGTAACAGAAAAGTTTGATAAATCACTACCGTTTAAATTTAACAAGTCATCAGCCGCCTGATTTACTTTTATCAGCCTGTTTTGATGAGGATCGAGCAATAACATTGCGGTAGGAGCATTCATAAATAAGTGATTTAACATACGTTTTCTCTTTTGCCTGATTCAACTTTCATTATCTTCATTGTTCAATTATCACGCCAAAACCACGAGATCTCGTTATAAATACCACGAAATATCGTTACCAACGAAATATCGTGATTATAAAGAAAAGTGAAATTTACTTTTTAATATTTAAAAACAATAACTTAAATATATTTTATTAACTGGCACGGTTGTAGCTATATCAGGTTTAGTTAACAGAATGTTTAAACCTTATTAAAAACATACTGTTGCTTAACTTAAGCGCATTGCACTTAAATTTAGCTTTTGCCCTATTTTGTGTTTTTAGCTTACAAAAATATTTACCAGCTTAATTTATTAAACCTGATCCCAAATGAGGAAATAACATGAATAAACTCGACGTTACTGAAGCGATATTTTCAATTAAAAAAGACAAGGCACTATCTTGGCAAGAAATTGCAGATGCCATTGGCATGTCGATTGTTTGGACTACATCAGCATGTTTAGGAATGAATAGTTGCCCTGAGCCTGAAGCTGAAAAGCTAGTTGCCTTTCTTGGCTTACCTGCCGAAGCGAAAGCGATATTAATGGAATACCCAACCAAAGAATGGGATAAATCCGTACCACAAGATCCACTTATTTATCGTTTATATGAAGTCGTTGGTGTTTATGGCGATACTTTAAAAGAAGTGATCCAAGAAAAATTTGGTGACGGCATTATGAGTGCTATCGATTTTTCAATGGAGGTAGATAAAGAAGAAAATGCCAAAGGTGATCGAGTTATTTTAACCTTAAATGGCAAATTTTTACCTTATAAATCATGGTGATCCATCTTGGTGCGCTTAGCTAATCAGTTTTGTGCGCCTATCCCTCAAAAAAACACATTAATTTGAAATTTAACTATTAATATCAGTACGTTACTTAATTGGCACCATAACTGCAATTCCAAGTAAGTAATAACAATAATTTTACCAACTTCAAACAGTGAGATACTTATGGCTTATATAGAACCCAGCGAATTTGTCACCAAAATGGTCGATTCTGGTGAACAAAAAGTTTACATGTCGACAAAAGATACCATTATACGTGCCTTTATGGCTGGCGCTATTTTAGGATTAGCAGCGGTATTTGCCATTACCGTTGCTACGAAAACAGGCAGCCCTATTTTAGGTGCATGTTTGTTCCCAGTTGGTTTTATTATGCTTTATTTAATGAAGTTTGATCTCCTGACGGGTGTATTTACCTTAGTTCCACTGGCATTATTTGATAAACGTCCTGGAGTAACTGTTAGTGGTGTACTGCGAAATTGGGGACTTGTATTTATTGGTAACTTCGGGGGCGCATTAACCACCGCGTTTTTCATGTCCTTTATATTAACTTATGGTTATGGCACCGATGGTGGCGCATTAGCGGCTAAAGTTGCTTCAATAGGTGAATCAAGAACCTTAGGCTATCAAGAGCATGGTGTTGGTGGTTGGTTTACTATTTTTATTCGTGGCATGTTATGTAACTGGATGGTATCAATGGGTGTTGTTGGTGCTATGATCTCAACTTCAGCAGGTTCTAAAATGGCTGCTATGTGGATGCCAGTAATGCTGTTCTTCTTTATGGGGTTTGAACATTCAATTGTTAACATGTTTTTATTCCCATTCTCTATGATCATGGGTGGTGAATTTACGGTTTACGATTATTTATTATGGAATGAAGTTCCTACGGTATTAGGCAATTTAGCAGGTGGTTTATTATTGGTGGGTTTACCTTTATACCTCACTCATGTTAGAACTTCACCTAACCGTAAGCTAGGTTAATATGGTAGCCTCATTTATCTAAACATAAAGATTTTTAGGTAAACTTGCTCAATAAACAAAGACTTCGTAACCTTAATTACGAAGTCTTTTCTTTTTTAAATATCAAAAAATTCAATACCATGGGAAACGTGTTATGAATCTACCTTTAAGTGTCAGTATTGGCGGTGCTACCAGTAAAGGGATCAAAGCTGTTAATCAAGACTTTATTGGGAGTGTTATACCCAAAGAGCCAATGTTAAGCAGCAAAGGAATTGTACTAGCAATGGCTGATGGTATTAGTTCCAGTCAGGTGAGCCAAATAGCGAGTGAAACGGCAATTTCTGGTTTCCTAGAAGATTATTACTGTACCTCTGACTCTTGGTCGGTAAAAACTTCCGCTCAGAAAGTCATTAAATCAATTAACTCCTGGCTTTATGCCCAAACACGAAATAGCCCTTATCGATTTGATAAAGATAAAGGGTACATCTGTACCTTCAGTGCCTTAGTTTTAAAATCTAATACCGCACACCTGTTTCATTCAGGCGATACGCGTATTTACCGATTATCTGGTCAACAGTTAGAACAACTAACCGAAGATCACCGCCGCGTAGTTTCAGCTGATGTTAGCTATTTAACCCGAGCATTAGGTATAGAACAAAGTTTTGAAATTGATTACCAAAGCCAATTACTTGAACAAGAAGATATTTATATTATTGCAACGGATGGTGTCTATGAGTTCGTTAGTCATGCTCAAATTGTCAAAACAATAGCTGATGCCGATGATCTTGACAGCGCGGCAAATACCATCATCCAACAAGCATTAGACTCTGGTAGCGATGATAATTTAAGTATACAGATAGTTCGTATTGATCATGTACCTGAATACCAATTAGACGAAGTACATCAATTAACTATGCTGCCATTGCCACCAAGGCTTTCACCAAGAATGCAATTTGACGGCTATGAGATTTTACGCGAAATTTATATTAGTAGTCGTAGCCATGTGTTTTTAGCTAAAGACAATGATACGGGGCAAACGGTGGTGATCAAAACCCCTTCCACTGAGTTAAGAAACGATAATCAATATCTTGAACGTTTTATGTTAGAAGAGTGGATAGCTAAACGTATTAATAACCCACATGTTGCTAAAGCGATTGTTTCAAATAGAAAACGTCATTATTTATATCTTGTCAGTGAGTTTATCGACGGTATTCCACTTAGCCAATGGATGATAGATAACCCCAAACCTAAATTAGAACAAGTTAGAACTATCATTGAACAAGTTGCTAAAGGTTTACAAGCGTTTCATCGACAAGAAATGATCCATCAAGATTTGCGCCCTGCCAATATCATGATTGACAACACAGGTACGGTAAAAATTATTGATTTTGGCTCAACTTTTATTGCTGGTGTTACCGATGTCGACACCGAAGAGTTAATGCGTGGTACCATTCGTTATTCTGCTCCTGAATACTTCTTAGGTAAGCTGGGTAGCCAAGCATCTGATATTTATGCTTTAGCTGTGATCACCTATCAAATGTTATCCGGCCGTTTTCCTTATGGAACAGAAATAGCGCAAGCAAAAAGTGTTTCGGCACAGCGTAAACTAAATTACAAATCAATTATAAATGACGAATCAGAGTTACCTGTTTGGCTTGATCATACCCTTGAACATGCATTAAAAGTGGATCCTTTAAAACGTTACTCTGAACTTTCTGAGTTTATTCATGACCTGCGCCAACCCAATAAAGTTTTTCTGGCTAAAACCAAACCTCCGTTAATTCAACGCGATCCGGTTATGTTCTGGCAAGGGGTAAGTTTTGTACTGTTCTTAATTTTAATTATTCAAGCTATTTAAAGCGCTTACTTGTACTCGCTAAAAAACGTATTTTCTTTTAACATGCTGACTTATATCAATTTCATTTAGAGCCTTTATGTTCATTATTATTTTTAAAGTTATTTTATTAGCTGCGGCTATTAAGCTACACACCATTAAACGCGAACCTTTATATTCTGCGATGCTTTATAGTGTGCCGTTAACCATTACCGCATTAATTATGGGCACACCTTTATTTAATTTATTAATTGGCAGCGGTATTTTATTAGCATTAGCCTTTTGTTATTTTTGGTTATTAGGCTCGGTACCAAATGGCAAGCCTTATTATACCGTTATGGCTATTGGTGCTTTACTTTTGTTTTTTGTTTTGTAGCTTGTATCTCATTGCTTTTCACTGTAACTAGAGCGTGTTGATCTTTGCTGTATATTTTTGCGGCAGTCTGTATGGGCTTTATACAAGGCAGAGCGATTGAGGTGTAGTTGTTCTACATAAATGAGCGATAACGTAGTAGAAAGGCTATACAGATGTTGTCTTTCGGGTTCGTTCTGAGCGCTTCCTGCACTGCGCTACTCACTTTTTATATATTCCTGCATGGATGCAGGTTATTAGAACAACGCAGGAGAAATTGTCGAGAATAACGATATTGCATCGCTTGCGCCTTGTTCTGAAAGCGCTCAGTTAGAACAAAAATTATACCCGAAAGGTCAACACGCTCTAGCCTACAAATAAATAATTTCTTTACGTGTTTTCGCCATAACATTCAGTACCTTGTTTTGTACTGGATGTGGCACATTCGCTTTAGTCATGGCATTAATAAACAAATCAACACCTAAATTAAAGTCTCTCTCGGTCATATTCATACCGGTATGTACATCAACCATGCTATCACCAGTATATTGACAAGGACCATTTGTTAAAAAGCACAGGTGTTCATTAAGCTTGTCACGAAAACGACCAATGTCAGAGTCTTTAAAGTAATGATAAATATCAGCATTAAACTCAATTTCGCTGATAAAGTTTTCAACAATTTCAGCCACTTTTTCTTCACCACCTAACTCTTGATACAAAGTGATGGAGTGCTGATTTGTGCTACAAGCGGTAAGGGATAACGCTAAAAAGCAATAAACTATTTTAAAAAGATGTTGCATGGTGATCACCTCAACTGGCCATTAATCGACAAATAAAGTCCGCTTTGTTTTTCACTACCGGCTATTTTGCCAAGCTCAGCCCAAGCAAGCGTAATATTAAAGTTTTTATTCGGAATATAACTGACAAAATAATCATACCAATCATCTTCATTTAACCCTAAATTATCGGGTTTTTGGCGATACTCAACACCAAATGCTAAATGGCGAGACATTAATAGGCCGACAGAAGCTTCTGTCATTATTTGATAATCATCATTATTAACCCCACCAAAACCTAATAAGCCCATTTCATTAGCTTTAGTCGCTCGTAATGTCACATTCCATAAAGCGTTATAACCGGCAACAGCACCAAGATGAACCTTGGTCATGGCGAGATAAAAATCAATACCATGATCACTTTTATCGGCGCCAACCAATTCTGCCACGGCTTTGTCTTGTAAACTTTTATATTGCATTCCAACACTAAGTTGAGGCCAATCAGAATAAACCACATCACCGTATAAACGGTATTTCATACTGATAATGTTTTGCTTAATTTCGCCACCTAAGTTTTTTAAATCAAAACGTTGCTGAGTCAAGCCAACTTCCACCCGATCATAAAACGATGCCGTTAAGCCCAATACATTTAAACGATAATCATCTAAACTTACCGTTGAAGAAACCGCCGATAATGAGGTTTGCTCTTGGCTGTCGTAACCAGCTATGGTTGCCCAGGGCACAAGCCCACCACCACCACTGCCTTCTACTTGAATTAGTCCAGCTGTAGCAATTAATTTACCGTCCGCTGCGTTACCGGTAGTACTTGCCAATAACAGTGGTAACAAAATCACTTTACTGAAGTTTTCACACCTTGAAAAAAAATTCTTTGTTGTCATACAGATAACCATTGATGTTGTTGATGTTCTTGATGCCAAGCGATCAGTTCAGCTAACGGAATTGGTCGGCTAATATGATAGCCCTGTGCATATTCGCACTGCCAAAGTTGCAATAGCTCTAAAGCTTTTTGTTCTTCAATGCCTTCGGCGATCACGGATAAACCAAACTGATGAGCTAACTTAATTACAGTTTGCACAATGCTTTGATCACTCGTTTCGCTCGCTAAATTTAAAACAAAACTTTTATCTATTTTTAATGCTGTGACTGGTAAATTTTTTAAATATTCTAAAGATGAATAGCCTGTACCAAAATCATCAATCGCTAAAGCAAAGCCCTGTTCACGGTAACGCTTCATTTCAGCAATCGCATGAACAGGATCTTGTACCAAATCGCTCTCAGTGATCTCAAAAGATAAACACGTTTTAGCAACTTGATATTTTTCTAAGAGCGCTAATACATCTGGTAGCAACCTTGGATTGGCAATATCGTGTGCAGATAAGTTAATGGCAATACAAATATCAATGCCTTGCTGTTGAATATATTTAGCATCAATAATCGCTTGTTTAACAACCCAATCAGTCACTTGATTAATAATACCCGCTTGCTCAGCAACAGTAATAAACTCTTCAGGAGAAACAAAACCTAAAATATCATTATTCCAACGAATTAATGCCTCAACATGTTGTACCTTATTTTCCGATATCGACAATTTCGGTTGGTAAAACAGTCTAAATTCACCATCACTTTTTGCTAAAGCATGTTTTAGTTCAGTCACTACCGTTAATCGACGGGTATACTTTTCTTCGAATCTCGGTTCAAAACTTAACAATTTACCTTCGGTTGTTTTTGCTTCATCTAAAACTATGTTTAACCGTTTAAAGAAAACTTCAAGTGACTGAGCATCATCAGGACAAGCTAGAACACCAAATACTAACTTAGGGCGAATAGTAACTTCATCATTTATTAATGGCGCTTCAAGGTTGCTTTTAATAAGCTCAAGTTCCGTTATGCTTAATGTTTTATCCGGTAGCCATAATAATTCTCCACCGGTTAATCGTGCAGATTGGCCACCTAGCTTTTTTAAAGCATTAGCAATATGTTTTAAGCATAAATCACCATTTTGGTAACCAAAAACATCGTTAATATCACGAAAAGCAAAAATATTTATCCCGATCGCTTGAAAGCCAGTTGAACTTGTTAAGTGCTGAAGTAAAACCTGTTCAATATAAAAACGGTTATTAAGTTTGGTTAATAAATCATGGTTCGCTTGAAAAATAATTTTGTCTTCACGTGCTTGAATATTGTCCTGCATGGTTTCAAAAGCGTCACTTAGGCGTCTAACTTCTTTCAACTGACTCGTTTCATGCAGTTTTTGATGATATTGCCCTAATGAAATTCGTTTTGCTATTTTGGCGAATGAGATCAGCGGACGCGATAATTTATTCGATAAAACATAAGCAAAAATTAACGCCAACATAACGGCAAATAAAGCAATAATGGAAATATTTGCCTGCAAGTTGTAAAACTCTTGGAAAATAGCCGACATATCTTCAGTTAGCGTGACAACAATTAACATATCTTGTTGATTCTGTACGATAAACTGCCGTGACACTAAGGCGCTTTCATTTAAAAAATAAATGCTAAACCAAGATATTTGATTATCAACATTTGTTAAGGCATCTAAGGCTGCAACTTCACTTAAGGTGCTAATACTCAATAATCGTTGATCATTTTTAAAGGCGCTAATAGTGTTTTCCAGTTTAGTGATCACTTTTAAGCGCTTTAATAATTGCTGATCCATTTCAAACGCAAGTAATGTCGCCGCAATGGGGGTTGGTGCATTAATGGTTAACATGATCACTTGGTAGAGTTTATCTTCAAAAATCATTAACGAGCTGGCACCACCATCGCTAAAAACCTGACTCATTAAATTTTGATCAGGAAACGGCTTACCTGAAATCAACGCAGGGGTAGTACTCGCTACAACTTCATTTGATAATGAAATAACCGCCATAATATCCGCGTCAATGCGATCACCATGGTTTTGTAACACACTTTCAATGGTTGCTTTGTCTTGAGTTGCTATGGCCTGTTTAAAACCAAAGTCCGAGGTTAAAATATCTGCTGAATTAAATAGTTGCTGCTCTCTTGACACCAATAGCTGCTGAAAAACATTCTCTGCTAATACTAAGTTTTTCTTTAACTGTTTTTCCGCATGCTGATTAGTATTAGTCCATACACTCACCAAAATACCAAGCGCGGTAAATAATAATAATCCAAGGATAAGTTTGAATATTTGAAAATTTAATGACTTTAAACGCATGCTAATATTTCTTACCAAAACGTTTTGATTTAAAGCCACTATCCGCTTTATCTTGCTTAGGTTTAGCTAATAACTCTAGAGTGAGCACTAACGGCGATGTACTTTCATGATGATCGATGCTTATTTTTTTTCTAAGGTTATTATTAATCGACAACCCCGCATGCCACACGGTTATTTCTGTCGGGTTATCAGGTAGCGTTACTCTGCCTTGTAGATCGGTTAATAATGCCGTTTCATCCCCTCGCACATAAATATAACCAACCATGTTGTCGTGAATATTGCAGCCGAGTACAACAACACCTGTGTTATCAAACAAAACGGGCTCTGTGCTTCTCCCTTTATAAAGCTTAATTTCAAATGCTTTGGGGTTTGAAAAACTGTAAACATGATGGCGAATATTATCGCTATTTGGAAAACTAACTTGCTGGCCTTGCTCAACCACTAAAACATGTGGTTGAAATTTCCGATCTATTTGATCCATCACAGCTATTGTTTGAGGTGGTGATTGATTTGGTGCTTGGAGATCTGTACTAGAAATAGCAGTAGAAGTATTAGTTTGATAACTAATAACAGCATTGGCTACAGGCTCACCATATTGATCAATAACTTTTATCGGCATATTGGCCGAAACAGCAACACTAAAAAAACTAAAACCTAACGTTAAAATTATCTGCTTCATCAATATGTAACATGGTAGCGGGCAATAATTTCAGGTTAACGTAAAAAAACACTAAGCGCAAAGCAATCTAAAGATAATTATTGTATTTCGATGCTAACGGTTATTACTATTTAAATTAATAAGGTCAATAACTTAGGTTTTCTTGTCAACTAACGGCAAAGTAACTTTTGCAACAACACCAGTATTGTCACTGTTGTTATCAATACTAATACTACCTTGATGAAATTCAGCAATTAACCGAGCAATATATAAACCTAAACCTAAATGAGGTTGGCTTTGCTGATCCGGTTTTAAGTTTTCATGGCTACGTACCGACACCATTGAATCAAATAAACGCTCTTGCATCGCTTCGGGCAAACCCGTACCAAAATTTTCAATCGTTAACACGGCTTGCTGGTTTTGCTGTGTTAATGAAATGAGTACCGCTTGCTCAGCTAAAGAAAACTCAACAGCATTGGCTAATAACTTATCTAATAATTGTGCCAATAATTCAGGGCTGCCATTAACTTGTTTATTACTCATGGTGGCTACAGTTAAAGCAAATTTTTGCTTAGGTTGCGTTAATTGATAACCTTGCACACAACCTGAAACAACGTCGCTAATATCGTATTGAGTAATTTCAGTATTTTCTAAACTTTGCTCTAACCGGGTAGCTTCACTCATTAAGGTTAGAATTGTTGAAAGCCGGCTAACGCCCTCTTTTGCCCTTTTCATATAAATGTTATTTTCAGTTTCAGGCAGATCCATTTCTAACGATTCAAGTGATGACTTAACCACCGCAACAGGGGTACGTAGTTCATGTGACAAACGTGCCGACATACCTTGTAAATAAAGCGTGTATTGGCTTAAACCATCAACCATATTGGCAAAGGTTCGTTGTAAATCACCAATTTCATCGCCAGCGCTAGTTGGTATGATTGGATGAACAATTCGACCTTGCTCATCAATTGCTTGTTCCGTTTGTGAGCTTAACGCACGAATACGTGATGAAATACGTGAGGCAAACAAAAATAACGCTAATGTGCCCAACCCCATAACCGCTAAAATAACGTTGAACCAGCCTTGTAATGCTTTATTACGTAATGTTCTGATGCCATTAGTTGTTTCTTCGGCAATAACGGCTCCCATCACTATACCATCACTATAAATAGGGTAAGCCGCCGATAATATTACCGCGCGCTTATCGGTTGTTAAACGCCAAGTCGCCGCACCTTCACCAGTGAGAGCTTTGGTTAAATGAGAGCCTTCTAATTGGCCAACATCATATAATTCATCGGTAAAATCACTTGGTGGCGTGGTCAAAATTTTGTTGTATAACCAGCTAAGTTTTTCTTGAATGGGATCATACCAACTACTGGCTGGGGTTTGATAAGCTATTTTCCGCCAAACGCCATCAGAGCGTTTAATATCACCCGCTTTTGCTAAAACTCGGCCATGTTGATCCACCACCCAAATACGTGATTCACTATGACCTAACCCTTTAATAATATTTTCAATTTCAGGAGATGGTAATAATACCGTTCCCAACTGCTCAGCTTGGGTAAATTGTGCGGTGCCAATGGTGATTTGCTGCGCGCGTTGCTGATCTTTATCAGCAATTGCAAAACTTAATTGGCTACCTAATAATTCAAGCGGAATGCGAAGTTCAATATTATAACCTTGCTCAGTTTCTAACCACATGCCTTGAATTCTCGGCTCGGGTTTTAACGGGATACTGTCGCTAGAATCGGTTAATAATTCATAAGGAGTTAACCAGCCGGCTTGCTGCGCGGCAATAATGTACCGACGAAAATCTCCTGCTGGGGTAACAAAAGCAATTTGTAATAAATCGTTTTGATCGACTTTTAAACTGTTTTTAGGGCGATAAACAATATCTTCATCAACCACTTTAAAATAAGCATAAAGGTAGTCACGGTACTTGCCCACCATATGTTCAAATGACAAGGTTTGCGGTTGATAAATATCAGCACCTGAAATTAAATAATCTGCTTGATACGTTAACGCATGCTGACTATTACGCCAATCATCTAAGACCCCATCTAGGCGAATAGGATCAACAATCGGGTAAGCATATAAATCACGCCCTTTTTGCACATTCGGCAAAAAGCTTGCTTGGGCATCAAATAACTTTGGCCGTTCATGTAAAGCCGTGGCTACTGCTCTAACGGTACCCATTAAGGTTTTTTCTTGCCCTATTCGTAGGTACTTTTCCATTTCCCAAACGTATTGGTAGCCTAATAAAGGAATAGCAAATAAAAAAGAAGACAAGAATAAAAGCTTTAACCGTAAGCCCACACGAAAACGGCTGGTTTTATGTTTTACCTTAGTTTGCGTTTTTTTATGAGCATGGTTAAGCGATATCGACATGCTAAGACTCTATTTTCCAGCGATAGCCCATGCCATAAACCGTATCTATACAATCAAAGTTGTGGTCATGAACCATAAACTTTTTACGAATACGTTTAACATGCGAGGTAATAGTGCTGTCATCCACATACACTTTGGCATCTGTCATCAATTGTTGTCGGTTTTTAACATGGCCAGGTACTTTCACTAATGAATAAACCATCCAAAATTCGGTCACGGTTAAATCAACAGGTGAGTCATGCCATTGCACCACCATACGATCAACAAACAACGTTAATGGCCCGCACTCTATGCACTCTTCTTGTTGTGCTGGTTGCTTAGTAGCTTCAATACGGCGAAACAAGGCAGCAATACGTGCAGTCATATGCGGTAAGCTAATATCTTTGGTTAAATAATCATCTGCCCCCATACGTAAACCACTGACGGTATCAAAATCATTATCACGTGCGGTTAAAAAGATAATAGGAATAGAGCTCGACATATTCCGTAATGCCTGACACAAAACAAAACCACCATCAATTTCATCTTCTAAACCAATATCAATAATGGCTAAATCAGGTAAGCGCTGCTCAAATTCGGCCATCGCTTGCTTGCGGTTATTAAATGCTTGCACTTGATAGCCCTGCTTTTTTAATAGCTCAGTGTAGTTTTCTCTGATCGCTTGTTCGTCTTCAACAATTGCAATACGTCTGCTCATCTAACTCTACTTTTGATAAATCATTAGCTTATTTACCGACATAATACCTCATTTATTTCAGTTAAAAAGTGCAAAACGGCAATTGCCAGATTTCTGCCACAATTGCTCAGCACATTGCCATTTTTCATCCCCTGTTTTGCCATTTCAATACGGTTTAATGAAGTCATCGAACAAGACAACGATAAAACAACCATTAACTGTATAACCTACTAAAGAGAATATTATGATGAAAAAACATGTGATCAGCAGCTCAATCATCCTTGCTTTATCAGTAACTGCGGCATTTACGCCAACCTCAGTTTCGGCAAAAACTCAAAATCAAGAACAAGCCATTTATGAAAAACCAACCGTTATTGGTTTAGGCAGTGGCTTAGTGGCCGGTTCAATCATTGCCGGCCCTGTTGGCGCTATGATAGCAGGCACTATCGGTTTATTAATTGGTAATGCTGAAGAAATTGATGATGATCGTCAAGCAACCTTAGCTAATTTAACCGCCAACCAAGCACAATTAGATAAAGTAACAACACAAAAGCAGCAACTTATTTCAAGCCTAAATCAAATTGAACAACAAAATCAGCTATTAAGTGAGCAATTAAACCTAGCAAACAACACTATCAATAGCCGAGAAGCGTTAGAAAAAATAAAGCTGAATTTACAATTTAAAGTTAATTCGAGTGACGTTGAGACATTTTATCAAGGGCAAGTTCAACAATTAGCCTTATTGATCAAAGAAAACCCTGAATTAAAAGTACATTTATCAGGCTTTGCCGACCGTAACGGTGACGAAGAACACAACCTAACGTTATCAGCCAATCGTGTTGCATCAGTAAAAGCTTTGTTAATTGAGCAAGGTGTTGATGAAAACAACATTGTCACTGCCGCACTTGGTGAAAGTTCACCTATGCAAAGTCAACAAGATTATCAAAATGACTTTTTTGACCGCCGCGTTGAGATAAAGCTACAACCGCAACAAAGTTTAACCGCAAGCAATTAAGTTATGCTCAGGGGCTGGAATTTAACAGCCCCTAACTTTACTAAATCCTACTTCACTTAA
The DNA here is from genome assembly GCF_053470345.1 of Thalassotalea agariperforans. Taxonomy (NCBI): domain Bacteria; kingdom Pseudomonadati; phylum Pseudomonadota; class Gammaproteobacteria; order Alteromonadales; family Colwelliaceae; genus Thalassotalea; species Thalassotalea agariperforans. The sequence goes on from NZ_JBQMWH010000002.1 coordinate 110,240, forward strand.
TAACATAATAAAGAGGCTGCTATGCAATATTTACCCTATCGCGTATTGCTAAAAACCTTGTTCAAACCCATCACTTTCATTCCTGTTAAACAGGTGTTTTTTGCCAGTGTGTTTTTTACGGGTATCGCCATTGCTGACAATGTGGTTAATGCGGCGTCATATCAAACAGAAACCGATATTGCAGAAAACATTCCCCAAAAACCGGCTTTAACAGAAGTAAAACTTGCCGATGTTCAATCAGGTCAATTACTTTTTAAACAAGCGGAAAATGGAAAGTTTTTTCAAGCGCCACAACTTAACAGCAAAGCAGATATTAATGTGCAAGGTATTGTTGCCAACGCCAAAATTTTACAAGTATTTAAAAATACCACAGATGACTGGCAACATGCGTTATATGTATTTCCATTGCCTGATGATGCCGCGGTTAATCAACTAACCATCAAATTAGCTGAGCGTGAAATTATTGGCATAGTACAAGAAAAGCAACAAGCGAAACGCACCTTTGAACAAGCAAAAAAATCAGGAAAAAAAGCCGCCCTATTAGCACAATTACGACCAAATTTATTTTCTATGCAGGTTGCCAATATTCCTCCCCATGAAACGATCACGGTTGAGCTAACTTACTTTCAGCAAGTACATGTTGATAACAATCAATTCAGTTTACATTTTCCAATGGCGATCACACCTAGATACACACCAACATCAGCGCAAAATGGCCAAGAGCTAACGCAAGGTGAGAGTTTTATTCCAGAAAAAATTCCCAACTTATTATTTAAAAGCAATCAACAAAACCTTACCGATGAGCAAAACAGTAACACGCTTCACACCATCGACTTTAGCTTAACCCTTAATAGTGGTGCTGAATTAGCCAAACTTAAAAGCCTAAATCATACCGTCATAATTGAACAACAAAAGCAGCACCACTTTGTGATGAAAATGCACAATCATCCGCTCGATAAAGATTTTGAATTAGTTTGGCAATACAAAAATCAAGCTTTACCTCAAGTGCTTAATTTCACCGAAAACTATCAAGATAACACGTATGGTTTGTTAATGGTGATCCCTGAAAAAATTGAAAACTTAACACCACGCGATGAGCATCCACAGGCGCGTCAACTGACTTTTGTTTTAGACAAATCAGGCTCTATGGCGGGTCAATCGATAGCGCAAGCAAAACAAGCGTTCAAACATGCGTTATCAACCTTAAATGAACACGACGCCTTTCAGCTGATCATTTTTAATAACAAAGCCGAATCATTTTTTGAACAAGCCGTAGCCGCAACTTCCTTTAATAAACATACCGCTTGGCAACACGTAAAACAGCTAGATGCCGACGGCGGTACTGAAATAAAAGCCGCTTTAGCGTTAGCGTTAATGCCAATAAGCGTTAGTGGCGAGCCTAACCTCAATAGTGATGAACTTAACTCTACCTTTGTCAAAAACAATAAGCGCTTAGAGCAAATAGTTTTTTTAACCGACGGCGCTGTTGGCAATGAAGCGGAAATATTCCAGATGATCAATCAACAAATGGCCCATAAACGCCTATTCACTGTGGGTTTAGGAACAGCACCTAACCGATACTTTATGAAACGTGCCGCTGAAGTTGGTCGTGGCAGTTATCACTTTATTGGTAGTCACCAGCAATTAATTCCTGAAATGAAAAAGTTATTTACCAAACTCGACCAGCCCGTGTTAACCGACATTAAATTTGAAATGAGCCAAAACAGCAAAGGGATAAATGTCAACACAAGTCCAAATCCGATCCCTGATTTATATGCTGGCGAGCCAATATTTTTAAGCTATCAAAGTGATGAGCTTTTATCTGACAAAGATAGCGCTATGGTGAGTGCAACTTACCAAGGTAAAGATTGGCAATTGCCCGTCTCGTTAAAAAACACGAACCAGGTTTTAACTCATGAACCTTTAACACCCCAAAATAGCGATGACGCTCAAAAGCAACAAGCTGAAATTCCGGCACTTGCAACCTTATGGGCTCGCCGAAAAATAGCCGATCACTATCGTCAGCTAATGCTTGATAAAACCCCAAGCGCTAAGCAAGCCATTATTGATTTAGCGTTAAAGTTCAACTTGGTCACGCCGTTTACCAGTTTAGTTGCGGTAGAGCATAAAATTTCACGCCCTAGCCATTTAACCGCTAAAAGCAAACAGCTAAAAAATAACTTACCTGCCGGTCAAGGTATGCCTAAAACAGCCCTTAATTGGCAATGGAAGTTGAGTTTGGCATTAAGTGTTATGTTCATCGGTTTGAGTTTTCTGCTCATTTGTCGCCAGCGCCAAGCTGTTGTCAGTATCAAAAACAACAGCAAGCCATAAAAGGAAAAAACATGAACTGGGCTAAGCGTTTTGCATTATTAACCATTGTGATTGCCAGTATATTTTGCATAGAGCCACTATATTTGCTGAGCAAAGCTACCTTAGCCCAATACCTATTACAACAAACATGGCAACAAACCATTGAAGGTGAAAAAAACATCAGGCCTTGGCCTTGGGCTGACACATACCCTATTGCGAAATTAACCTATTTAGGTAGCTTGCCAACACACTTAGGAAACAACCACATGCAAAATAAACAAGCTATTCAAGCACACTCATGGATTATTTTATCCGGTATGACTGGCCGTACTATGGCGTTTGGCCCAGGCTGGCTGCAAGATTCAGCAAAGCCTAACCAAATTGGCAACACCGTTATTTCAGCACATAACGATAGTCATTTCGCTATTTTAGAAAATGTAAATATTGGTGATATTTTTCAATTAGAAGATAACAGCGGACAAACCAAGCAATATCAGATAAATCACATGCGCGTTGTTGATGAAAACGATAGTAGCGCCTATGAGTACCATGAAAATACCATGATAACGTTAATCACCTGTTATCCCTTTAGTTTATCAAGCACAAATAAAACTAAACGTTTAATTGTTACCGCCATTGCAAGGTAGAAGCTTAAACAACAAAGTACAAGCCACACAAAATTAATGTTTATTTAGCTTAAGCTTAGCGGAATGATTTTGCTAACAAATTGATTTTCATTAAATAACTATAAGTGAATTTAGATTAACTTATAGTAACTTGTTAATGTTTATTTTATATTAAGCGCAATAAAACAATATTTAGAGGGATTTATGAAAAACGCTTCAAAAGCTTTATTACTGGTTATTTGCTTAACTCAAGCCGGTTGCTCATTAGGACCTAGCGCTGCCAGCCGCTCTTATAAGGCATACACTGCTGGAGAATATGAAGAATCATTAAGGTTAACTAACCGAGCTTTATCAACGTATGAATATTCGCAAGAAGATAAAGCTAATTTGTTATTTTTAAAAGCAGATAATTATGTAAAATTAAAGCAGCCGGCTAATGCACTTGGTACCGTGCTTTATATTATTGAAACCTATCCAAATACCGAAGCCTACTATAGAGCCAAAACATTACTCGCAAGCTTAAAAAAGCTCAAAATTCCGACCCATAAAGACAAATCAGACAGCAGCGAAGGTAACAATAAAAGTAAAAAAGCGTTACTAAATACTTAACAAACGCAAATTACTTTTCCATCAATAAATCGAGTTGTTGTTGCGCTTTTTTCGTATTTTCCAAATCGACTACTTCGATCATTTCACATTCGTCTCTTACCATTTCGGCAACATGGCTTGGATAGAGACGACAATCTTCTGGTCGATTTAAGTAAATACTACAGGTATATTTATCCGACGCTTGCTCATCAAGTTTAGCCTCAACACCAAGAAATGGGCAAACGTTAAAACGCTGACCTGATTTAGGATCAAACCAAATTTTATTATTTTTCACAAATTGAAAAATTTCAGGATTAAATATTTCCCATAAATCAATTTCATCTTGTGTTGCTACCAGATCGCTAGCACCGTATTTAAGGCAGCACTTTCCACATTGGTTACATGCTTTCATTATTGCTGGTGTTCGGTATTGAAATTTGTCATTTTACCTACTGTTTTTAAAGGTGAGCTAAATCAAAAAAGTACTCGGCAGTATTATTAAGATACAATAACAAGCCTTAATCTATGGCACACATTATGGAGTATGTTGAGATGAATAGCATTGATCTATTCGTAAAAAATTGGAGCAGTAAAAACGTTATGGTGCCACTTAATCATAGCGACATTACTGAATTAGAAGAAAAATTAGCGGTCGTTTTACCTGAATCCTATAAATACTTACTGACCACCTATGGCTTAGTTCACACCCCGAATGTATTAACAAAAATTTGTGATTTAAATGTTGAAATTACTGAAGTGCAAGATTTTTTAAGCCTTGAAGATGTTTACTCGCTATCAAATTTATATGAAATGAGCGGTATGCCTAAAGGACATATTTTGTTTGCCTCTGATTGCAAGGGTAACATGTTTTGTTTCAAAAAAAGCGACTGTAACCATAAACAAATGGATGTGGCTGTATGGTTTTATGAGCACGATACTTGTAGCATGCATAAAGTCTCAAATACCTTTATTGAGTGGCTAGAAGGATTCAACGCACTGTAAGTTTATTTAACTAGACAAGTAAAAAACACCGATAGCCACACTTAATGGCATAAACAACAATATTTCCTTTCGTTCTGATTTTAAGGCTTGTTCTTGCTTTATATTTCTTTCTGCAAGTTTGGCATGTGGATCCATATTCACCTAACGCCTCATTCAGAGGCATTAAAATAGCTGGTTAAAATTAGCGAGGCACGAGCAAAAACCAGCTGTTTTTTGTTCTGCTGAAATGACTGTTATATACCTAATGGCGACAGAATTATTTCTAAATACTCTCTAACCTTATTATTTCTTGGTCGAAAAGCTACATAGGACAACGTACAGCCAATAGTTAGAAAAATTACAGCCATCACGTTGCTACCAAATGTACTATTATTAAAATTGAATAAAATATAAGCAAATCCAAAAAAGATAATGCCTATAACAAAGAAAATCATCCCCCTGACGACAAGCCTTATAGTAGAAATTTTATTTTCGTTAACCTCTGAATTTTGCATGAACCCTCTATAGGTATATAACGCCCCAAACAGAGGCAAATAATTGTTGGCTATAATTAGCGACAAAGGAACAAAAGCCAATTTTATGTGTCCCGTGCTTAAGATTCTTGTTAGCTTTCATATTGCTTTAAAAAAGCCAACATCTCCATTTTTATTGCTGCAGGGGTTCCGTAAATACCATCATTAGCAATATCTAGAGAATCCCAAAAACTCATCATGTGACCTTCGGCTTGTTCGTCCGGTATGAAAATATTTGGCTCAAAAGCCATCTCATAAATTTTCTGTGACACTTTTTCGTAACTAGTTGTATTGCTTTCTAATGCTTTTACGAATAAAGAAAAAGCCTGTTTTGCTACTAATTTAGAGTTAGTTGAGATACCAAATTCGTAAAGCGCTACCACTGCGTCATTAATATTTTTTGAAACCGACACATCAAATAGCCTGTGATCAGGCTCATCGGATTTTAAGATCAATGAATCTGCCCACTCTGTGACATTATTTAGTTTTAAAGCCCCGCATTCCAAGGCTAATATCATTGCATTGATTTCGACGATGTTCATTTGAAAGCTAACGCCTCAATCAGAGGCAAAAAATAGTTGGTTAAAATTAGCGACGCAGGAGCAAAGCCAACTATATTGTCCTTTTAAACGACTTGTTATATGCGCCTACATTAGTATGACTTTGATTTTGATGCAAAACCCGCAAGAAATAAACCCATCAATACCATTCCTGAAAATGCTTGAATTGATGAATATATTTGAAGCCATGGCTTATCTTGTGAAATATCTCCATATCCTAATGTAACAAAAGTAACCATGCTAAAGTAAATGGATTTAACTGGATCTTTGTATGTGGCTGAGTCAGGACTTAATAAATATACTAAAGCAGAAGCAGCAATTACACCTGAAGAAAAGAATAGACTTCTAATTGGTCGCTCCCCAAAGCCCCAAACAACATAATTAGCAAAACTACCTAAGAATTTTAAATATGATTTCAATCCCAAAATTACTTTTGAGACCGTATTTTTATGATGCCAAGCTTCCCAATTAGATTTTTTAGGAAACAAGAGTGACAACATATGATTTTTTTGCTCTTTGAAAAAGTAATGTCCAGCTTCCGAAGTGTTACCTACTGATGAAAATAAACTTTTAGCTTTAGCATAGAAGTTCTTTCTAGAGTGGAAAGGATTGGTTTTAGACCTAATTGAACGAAACGAGAAATTGTCGACTTTGCTATGCTCAAGGGTAGCGTCAAAGTTTTTACCTTCGATGGAACATCGAGTGAGAGTGCTTCTTGTAGCATGAAAGTGAAGTTCACAATCTTTAAAATGGAAATCTTGAAAAATTCCGTCTTTTAAAGTTAGTTCTCTTTTAACGCTAGCGTAACCGTTATCCCATAGCTTTGTATTATAAAAATCAAGGAATGCTAGACCGCCAGAAATTTCAAGTCCAATTGCAGAGCAATGCCACAAATAAGTATGAGTATTACTATGGGCACCAATGATTTTTAAATTATCTAAACACGTGAAGTCAAGTAACCGACCAGATAACATGGGCGCAGTTAAATGAACACCTCCAAGATTTAAAAGAAAGTGTTCTTTAAGAAACTGAGGACGTCCGCCGATCCAGCTAGATATTCTAAATTCCCGCTTTGTCTCTTCGTAAGTAGTTTTATCGTAGTTGTTATTAAGCCAGTAAAAATACGGCTGATACTCCACCTCTTTATTAATCCAACCAGCTTTCCGTATAGAATTCAACTTCTTGAAGCTTTTTTCGAACAGCATATATGCATCGTTGTTCTTATATTCACATAAGATCAACGGCTCGTCTGAGCTTATGAAACGTGCAAACCCATGTTTAAACAACAGATCTGAGGACAGGTTTTGACTTTCTATCCACTCATTATAATGAGGGAGTTTATTTTCAAAGACCTTAAATAACGCAGGGTAGTCGTGATTTCTTCGCCATTCATTAAACTTTTCAGGCGATAAGTTCCATAACTTTGCTGAATTCAAAACGGTGACCTCCATTCAACTTATAGACGACAAGCATACAGGGCCTGATTGAGCATATAACGCCTCACTAAGAGGCAAGTAATAGTTGGTTAAAATAAGCGACGAAGGAGCAAAAACCAACTGTTATTTGTCCTTTTGAGTGACTTGTTATATTTTTTATACCATAATGTATTATATATAGGTACTTATGAGGTTTTACATTATGGCTAAAAATACAAGCGTTACACTAGGCGATCATTTTGATAAGTTTATAAACCAACAACTTAACACTGGTCGTTATGGCTCAGCAAGTGAAATCGTTAGAGCTGGATTAAGAGCTTTGGAAGATCAAGAAGCTAAACTTTTAAATTTACGTAATATGTTAATCGAAGGCGAACAAAGCGGTGTTGCCGAATACAGCTATGAAAGTTTATTGACTGAATTAGATAAAGATAACCATTAATGAATAAGTTTGTATTATCTTCGAAAGCCAAAACAGACTTAATTAAAATAGCTAAATATACCCAAATAACTTGGGGACTCTCTCAACGGAATGATTACCTAAAAGTATTAGATAACACATTCCACTTATTAGCTGGTGATCCCGAGCTAGGTATTAACTGTGATTATATAAGAGAAGGTTACAGAAAATACCCACAAGCTAGCCATGTTATCTATTACAAAGAGTATAAAAACAATCAAATATTTATCGTGAGAATATTACATAAAAGTATGGATGTTAACTCCGCATTCTAGAAAAATATAACACTTATTAAACGTGAAAAAGCCCTTTTTTAAACAAGCTATCCCCGAATATTGTAAATATTAGTAGGATAAAACTTACTAATATAATCCTATAGTATCAAGTAATTAATTACTCTAATAAAAATGTGGTTGTGAAAAGATAGTTAAATGCACGCTTTCTCCGATAAATATGTATAAATTATTTAAAAACTTTATTACAACTTTATCCGAATGCTAAAAACCTAGGCTCTAGCTATTTTTTGAATCAGTATCAAGACCACTTTAGGCTCTGAGCCGTCCTAGTAACTTAAAAGCTAATGTCCGCTTTAGGCTAGAAGCGGTCGAGAAAACTAGTCAGAAAGTTCTAAACTTTATTGTTCCAGTTTCATACTTTATTGTTTAGTTTCAATCTATTTTGCCCTACCACACCAAATAGACATTAACCTGCGCTATTTGCTTGATTGTCCTGCGCAAAAAAGCCATAGCTTTGCCAAGGCTAAACCACATAACAACCCCAAACTATTCGCCGCTAAATCTAACCATTCACCGTAGCGATTAACATAAGGTTGAATTAACTCAATTAAGCCACTGTATAAAGCAAAGCCAAGTACAAAGTACCAAAGCTGTTTATGTTGTTTTATCGCCACCGGTAAAATTAACGCGCCATAAGCAATAAAATGATGGGTTTTATCTGTACCTGGTACGGCGGGTAATTGCGCAACGGGCCATAACGACAGTAAGGTGATGATGCTTAATAATAAAAAACTAATTAAAAGATAAAAACGCGCAATAACCTCTGTCATACATTTCATAAAATAACTTTAAAAACCGCTGATAAGCTAGCTATTATAAGTGTTTGCTATGACTTTTAAAACGCTTATAAAGTTTTTTCATATTAGCATTCATTAATGATTTTTCCGCCGCGGTTAAAGTTTGATACTCTAACGTTTCAAACGCTTGGCTAATTTTTAAAAAGCAATTAATTAAGCCAGCATAAGACTTTGGCAATGCTTGGAGTTCTTGCATGACTCGTTCAGCGAACTGTTTCGCCGACTCATTACTTGTACGACAATAACCTTTCGCACTAAGAATATTTAACGCCGTTTGATAAAGCTGTTGATGGTTTTTTAACACCCGTTTTTTTTCTTTATTTTTAATAAAATGGGCTAGCCAAAGTACTAACATCATACTGACTAATATAACGCCAATGATCAGCGCCATTTTCCATGGTTTTACTTTTCCTAGCCACTGACTTAATAAGTTAAGTTGTTTTTCACTCGAATAACCAACCACCCAGCGGGTCCACTGATAATCTAATGCTTGTAATTGCATGCGAATATTATTTAAAAAAGCCAAGTTTTCAAAGGTTTGAGCGCTAAATAAACTGTTCGACAAACTCGCTTGCTCAGCCAATAAACTGTCATTAAAACCACTTTCTACTCTTGATGGGTGCACCGCTGCCGTTGGATCAACCCGTTGCCAACCTTTACCTGCTAGCCAAACTTCAGTCCATGCATGGGCATCACGCTGATAAATACTATAATACCGACCATTCGGGTTTAATTCTCCGCCCATATAACCTAACACCAAACGAGTAGGAATACCGGCAGCCCGCATTAAATAGGCAAAGGTACTGGCATAATATTCACAAAAGCCCGCTCTAGTTTCAAAATAAAACTGCTCTAAACTATTATTAATGAGTAACGGTGGTTGCAAGGTATAAAAATAGTTTTGTTGGCGAAAATGCTCTAGTACAGCGCTAATAATCGCCTCATCGGTTTTATACTTTGCTCTTAATCTGCGCCCTTCTGCCGTTAAACGCGGATTAGATTGTTCAGGAATGGCTAAATTTGTTTCTCGACCTAACTTGGAGAGATTTAATTCAAGCGGCATAGAAAGGTTGCTCGTTACCGAATATTGTAAAGTTTTAGTCACTTCTTGTTCGGCATACAAATTATAATACGGTGTTTGTATTATCTTTTGTCCTTCATTAACTTTTGCAACATCAAGAGCAAATAACCAATGCTGATAGCTCGGCTCCGCAATAATTTGATAATTGATCACTTCATCGGTCACCTTTATCACATCAGCTGAGGGGTTTCGTCTGATAATATTTGAGGGTGAATTTTGCCGTAATGGCTGATGATTAACTTGCTGGTTTGCGTTAATGTTTGCTTGATGTTGTGTTAATTCAGTTGAAAAATAATGACTCGTGGTCCATTTTACGCCATCAAAATGATCTAGCACCAAGGTACGCCAATATAGCTGACGATAAGCTGGGCTAAAGTCGCCAAAATCAACACGATAAGCTAAAGCATCCGACCCCACCAAATTGGCAATATCACCAATTTGCACAGAATCAGACAAACCCGTTGTGCTTGATTTAGCTAATGGCACTTTCCAAAACGGTGGTAGCTTAGGAAAAACAATAAATAACACTATCGCTAAAGGTAAGCTTTGTAAAAATAATATCCCGGTAGTTTTTGCTTGCTTTAACGTGGTTTGCTCAACCATAAATAGGCTATTTAAAAGGACAAAATTAAAAACTACAAACAAAAACACAATCAATGAAAAATAAATAGACTGGCTAAAAATCAGTGCTGATGCTAAAACAAATATGCCTAATAAGCTCAGCTGGTAAATATCTTTTCTGGTGTTAAGTTCTAAACTTTTTAAGCCATAAGCAAAGCATAACAAATGCACCATGCTGTTTAACAAACCAAGTTGTTTCCCCATCACCGCCAGCAAAACACTGCCAGAAAGCGCTAATAATACCAAGACACCTTTTGATGGTTTTGCGGTTTCTTGCACATTCATTAATGCCCGCCAGCATAAACATAAGCCAATAATGGCTAACATCCAAACACTGAGCTGATCGCTGATCATAGTTAAATTTAATAACTGACTACTAAGCAATAACCACAGGCTATTAACACGCAAACCAGATACTTGGCTTAATAACGGGGCTTGAATATGGAGGGCATTAGCCGATTGTGGCTTACTGAAATTTTTCGCCTTAGCATTAGCCATATTTTTTCTCATATTAAGCAACCTCATGCTGTGGAAGCTTAACTTTGGCTAATGCCGTTAAACACTGTTCAAGATGCTGTTCGCCATGCCCTAGTGGAATAAGGTTATCGAATATTTGCACGGAAAATTCATCGCCAAGCTGATGATATTCTAAAATTAAAAAGCATAGCTGCTGGCATTTTTGTTCGAGTGTGGTTGCTGGCATTTGCAATAATTGTAATTGCCTTTGTTGGTTTTGCTGCTCGCCATAGGTTTTTGTTAACCAGCCTTGCCCTTTCGCAAGCTGCTTCCATGCAACATGATTGTACGACTCCCCTTTTTGGTATGCTCTTAACTCAAAAAAATCATCATTGCCTCGCAATGTCATTTGATTTTGGTAACCACGGTTATTTTCAGCACTATTTTGTGGCATCACAGCAAGCGCTTTTAAGTTATCAAAAGGTAAAGGTTTTGGGTAAATTACCGCCTGATAGGCTAGATCTAAATGGGTCCAAGTAACAAATAAACCAAAGCCGTAATAACTGCTAATTTTGACACGTTCAACCGAATAAACACCTTGTTTCGGCTGACAATAAGGTATGGTTAACTTGGTTTTACCTGCTTCAATTACATTATAAACAACCGTGTTTTGCTTTTTCACCGCAAGCTGGTAATGAAAGCGTGGTTTGCCGGTAGTTATGGTTAAAGTTAAATGTAAGTTTTGCTCAGCAAAACCTGTAACATGGCTATCTGCTTGTAACCGAATCCCCGATAGGTTGAAAAAACTGTGCAACATGGCAGTAATAAAAAAACTCACCAATAAATAGCACAGTAATAACACTATGTTGTTTTGATAATTGGTTCCTAATAAAAACAACAGCAAAATAAAGGCTAAAAACGCAAAGCCAAACAAAGATGGGAAAATAAAAATGTTTTTACTGGTCAGTTGTTGTTGGTTATTGGCGGGTATACGTTTTGCCAACCATTTAGCAAAAATGTGTTGAAAAGGAAGTTTTAAAGCATGTTTCAGCCGAAATTTAACGCTTGAATAAAACAACTTATCTTCCTTTTAACTGCTTGTTCAACGTATTAAGGCTGTTACAAACTAAATACGCAACATATTAACCACTTAATTAAATGCTAGCACATCCACTTGTTGAAGAATTTTCTGACAAACATCGGCATTAACATTGATGTCAGAGTTTACCATTCTATGCTCACATACCGCGGTAAAAACGGCTTGAATATCATCAGGTAGCACATAATCACGATTATCAATAAATGCCCACGCTTTCGCTGCTGCTAATAAGGCTTTAGCTGCTCTAGGAGATAATGGGTTAACTTGGCTGTTGGCTTCACGGGTAACTTGGCATAATGAAATAATATAATCTAAAACACTTTCTTTTACCGTTACTTGCTCAACCGCTATTTGCATTGACGTTAGTTGTTCTATGGTTAAGTTGTCATCACTAGGATGAAACTTATCACGTTGATCGGGGGATAATAAAATTTGTTTTTCTGCTTGGCGATCCGGAAACCCTAACGATAACTTCATCATAAAGCGATCAAGTTGTGATTCTGGTAACGGATAAGTACCCGCATGAAATAATGGGTTTTGCGTGGCGATAACAAAAAAAGGTGCGGCTAATTGATGAGTTTGGCCATCAATACTTACCTGCCTTTCTTCCATCGCTTCTAATAAAGCACTTTGGGTTTTAGGGCTAGCGCGATTAATTTCATCTGCTAAGATCACTTGGTTAAATAACGGCCCTTGATGAAACTCAAAACTTTGGCTTGTCGTATTAAAAATTGAAATACCAACAACATCAGACGGCAATAAATCACTGGTAAATTGCACACGCTGATAACTTAATCCTAATGAAGAAGCCAAAATATGCGCTAAAGTCGTTTTTCCCATTCCGGGCAAATCTTCAATTAAAATATGACCTTTGGCTAACAAACATGCCAACGCTAACCGAACCTGCTTTGGTTTGCCTAAAACAACAGACTCTATTTGTAAAAGCACATTATTGACTAACGATTGCATGGTTACTCCTTAACAACAGCTGCTTTATTCGATGAGATTACAAGCCAATCACTGTAACAGGTTAACTTGATTTTTTAAATGTAGAACGCTTTACCCAATGGCTGCCTTGATAATTTTTTGTGGTTGTTGGGCCGGTATTTACCCAGAAATCACGCCGATTAAACATATATTTAGGGTAATAATGCTGAGCAACAGTAGCTAATGGATAATGATTCCATGTTTTACGTACGCGCTTTTGAGTAGCTTCTAATAAATAAGCATGGCCATTTCGATAAGCAACCACCCAAGCATGACCACCTTCTTTGTATTCACCAACAACAACACGCGCATCAATTCCTTCTGAAATTAACCAGTCAGCTAACGCAATGGCATGATCTTCACAATCTCCTCTGGGTAACATAAAGGCTTGAGCTGAGTTCTGCCAAAGTTCAGAGGTATTATATTGCTCTGAATCTAATTGATACGTTTTAGTTTTGGCAATAACATAAAGTGGTAACCAAGGGTTCTCGACCGCAAAAGGTCGAATCCCCACTAAATAACTGTTTACAAAGTGATGTTGCCAATCTATGCCCATTGCTGACATAGTTGCGGTATTTTTATTATCGTCATACCAAACAAAACTGCTGCTGTTTGTACTTTTTAAGTTATTTTTCTTTAAATATTGATGTAACCAGTCTTCACTAATAACCCGGTTATTCGCCAGAAAAGTTGTTGTACCCTTTTGATGTTTATTACTGGTTAGCTCAACAGGCATTTGATGAATACTTTGCTGTACCTGCTGAAAAAGAAGCGCGTCTTTATCAACCAAAGGCGATTGAGCTAACTTTTCACGATAGCCGCCAGCAACTACCGCAATACAAAGGGATAATAGAAGTATTATTAAACGCATCAACACATATCAAGTAATAGCTGAATAACCATAACTTATGATTTCAAACCAAAACAAATGATCAAAGCTACAAAAATTAATAATGAAGATGAAAAAATAGCCACCGCAATATTGTTGGCTTTTAATTCTTTTTGAATATCGACATTTTTCAATAATTTTTTATCGATTAATGTCAAAGCGTAAACCGCGACAAACAAAGCAATAACGGTATAACTTAAATTAATCGCCAAGTTCATAAAACTTGCCCAGATAAAGCCCCATTCCATCGGATTATCCTTTCATTAATTTAAGTAATCCATCACTTGCATCTTCAACAAGATCGAGCACATATTTAAAGCCACCCGCGCCACCATAATAAGGATCAGGCACTTCGGTATCTTCAAAGTTTTCACTAAACTCTAAAAACAGCTTAATTTTATATTTTCTATGCTCTGGCGCTTTACGTAATAAATAAGCAAGGTTATCGTCATCCATCGCTAAGATAAGATCAAATTTTTCAAAATCATCTTCTGTGACTTTACGCGCTTTTAAGCCTTTGAAAGAATAACCACGTGCTTCACCTGCTTTGATGGCTCTATGATCGGGCTTTTCTTTGGCATGAGAGCCAATAGTACCTGCAGAGTCGATTACAAGTTCAATCCCTTGTTCTTTCGCTTTATGACGAAAAACCGCTTCTGCCGTTGGTGATCTACAAATATTGCCCATACAGACCATCAATACCGATTTGACGTTTTTAACTTCTTCTTTATCAATCACTTAAAAAACCTTTTGCGCATAAAATAAACTTACGTTCTTATTCAATACCTAAAGAACACTTTAATAACCAAGCATTACCCTAAAATACCTATAGCGATCTGCTTACGGAATTTTAACAATATAGTTACAAAAAAATGCCCTATTTAACACAACTTTCTTTATTTTTTAGTGAATGTTTTTCATCAAAGCATAATCGCTTAGATATCATGTTCCAAGCGATAAACAATTGTTAGCTAATTTATTCCCGAGTTCAGGTTAAATACTAAAAAATTGCGGTTAAGTACTTGCTATAGCTAACGAATAGCAAGGCAACGGGGTATACTCTACGTTTTCAATTGCTAATACAGACGGTCAGTATTGATGTGGTTAAATGAAAAGCTGTTAAACGATTCGGCAATATTCACATACAGAAGCTTGTTGTTAAACACTTGCCCTAATCATGTTGTCATCGATGGCTTATTTGATGAAAACAAACTTGATGAAGTACTTAAGGTATTGAGCCAAGCGACAAACTGGCAAACACAAAAGCATACCTATGCAAGTTTATATGTTGATAATAGCGAATGGGAAAAAACCACTGAAGATCAGCGCTTTGTTAAGCGTGATGTGCTGCCACGGACAGCGTTAAGTGAAAATTGCGCAAACGGCAATAAAGAACACTTAAAAATTGCCCATGACTTTTTAGCCTTTTTACGTAGCGAGGAATTTATGTCGGTATTGTCACGCATCTTTAATGTCAGACTAACCGATATCCATGTAGCTGATCCCAACATTAACACAAATTATTTTCGCTTAAGCCCAAATGACTTTGTTGAACAACATGCCGATGACTCCCCAGGAAGAGAGGTTTGCATGTTATTGTATTTAAATAAAAATTGGAGATGTAACGCCGGCGGCGAACTTGTGTTTAGCGGTGATGATAAACCAATAAGTATCGCACCTTTATATAACCGCTGTGTCTTGTTTGCCCCATCATCAAAGGGGTCCGAACATTGGGTAAAGCGATTAAACAAAGAATATACAGATGAATTTCGCTATAACATCACTAGCTGGTATTGGTCGGAATAATCCATTTTAGCAAGTCCACACCTCACAAAATTTAGAGTTAGCGTAAGTTAAACTGCAATTTCTCCAAGCAATCTCCGCCGCCTTGATTAACATTTTTCAGTACGTAAATGTTAAGTGAAAATATTATTAGTGAAGTTGTTTTCTAATTGGCAGCAAACATATACTAATTTCATTAAATTCTTGCCCTCTTGTGCGGGTTAAAATATTCCATGACTGCGTTGCTTTCAATCCCAATAACAAGCTACTGCTCAATCAGCGCCTTGCCATGATTATTTTTTATATCAAAAAATGTTTTCGTTTAATTACTATTTTATTTTCCGCTTAAAATAAAAAAGTTATTTATTAACAATAAATTAAAATGTTTTTATTAAATTTGTTTAAAATTTGTATTGACAGTATTAAAGATGGTGCCATAATGACCATCGTTAGACAAATAAATATATATTTTTTGAATTACCATGTCCAACGATGGACATGGTGATAAAAATAAATATTTGAACTATACAAATAATATATATCAGGGGAATGACATGAATAAAACCATACATCATTTAGCAGCAATATCCTTGTTAGCTGGTTCTAGTGCTGTTTATGCACAAGAGCAAGAAAATAAAAATATCGAAGATGCTGTCGAAAATAAAAATACCGAAGTGATCATTGTGACTGGTGTCGCCAAAGACACACGAAAGTTGGATGCAACTTTCTCAATCAACACAATAACACCTGCTGAAATTCAAAAATTAGCTCCACATGGAGCAGCAGAATTGTTAGGTAATATTCCTGGTTTTTTCCCTGAAGGTGGAACTGCGGGTGAATCGCACAATAACGTACTTGTTAGAGGATTACCGCAAGCTGGTGGTTACCGCTATGTACCTAACCTACTCGACGGCTTACCTGCTTACGAAGAGCCTGAAGCACCTTTTATGAACAATGATGTTTTCATCAAACCTGACTTGATGACTGTAGCCGTTGAAGCTGTTAAAGGTGGTCCTGGCGCTATCATCTATTCAAATGCTTTAGGTGCTGCCGTTAACTATATTACTCGTACAGGAACACAAAAATTTGAAGGCGCTTATAAGTTTGAAGTGGGTGACTGGGGTCATGTACGAAACGACTTTTATGTTGCGGGACCAATTAATAAAAACTTAACTTTTGCCGTAGGTGGCTTTTACCGTGTCGCTGAAGGTATAAGAGATCCGGGTTACACTGGTAACAAAGGTGGCCAAATGCGCGGTAACTTAATGTACATCAGTGACGATGGAACAACTCAATTAAAGTTACAAGCACACACCATTAATGATAAAACCAATTTTTATCAAAACATCCCCTACTCTATTGATAATACAAGAGCACCGGGAACAGAAGATAACCCATTCCATATATCACCTAGTGACGTAAACAGTTTAGGGGTCGATTTTGGTGATGGTACTGTAATGTCTTATCAAACCAGTAATTATAACTTATTTAATAAAGACGGTACGGCACTAAATCTAGACATTACCGATGGTATTGCCCCTAAATTCAATATTTATACGGCTGAATTTATTAAAGATTTCGCTAATGATTGGAGTTTTAAAGCATCACTTCGTTCAACCTCTGGCTCAAACGGTTTTAATGCTCTATTTAATGATCCTGCAAGAGAAACTTCGGCATTAGTGGCAGAGCAGTTTAGTCGTATTCAAAGCCTTGGTGGTGATTTGCAAGGTGCATATGATGATGCTACTGGTGTTAAAGCATATTATACTGATACGGTTAATGGCACAGATTTATCAACCGCCACTGAAGCACCAAGTATTTTAGCACACAACATTCCAGTATATGGCAAAGTTGATGCAACCAGCAGCACGGGTGATTTTCAATTAAGTAAAGAATTTGACATCGGTGGCAATTACCATAATTTTACTTTTGGTATGTATACAAGTCATTATACCTACGATGTATCTTCAGTATTTGCTAGTGCCTGGAGTGATATCAGTAAAAACTCACGTTTAGTTGACCTATATGCTGTTGATGCAAATGAACAACAAGTAGGACCTTCAATTACACTAGGCGGGGTTGATCAACCGGCGTTATTTGGTTTAGGTGCTGATTCTACTATGCGTACTAACGCCCTATATATCCTTGATCATATCTCATTATTAGATGACGATTTACAGGTGGATATTGGTTTAAGATGGCAAGAGCTATCAGTTGACCGTGTAACAACTAATTCATTTGATCCTGGTAATACTTCAAACGACTTTACACCAAGCGATATTGTTGTTGGTTCAACAAGTGATACCCTATCTGATAACTTTGTTAATGTCCCTGATGGTACACCTCAATTTGCCTCTGAAGAATATGACGATATGGGCTGGTCTATCGGTGCAAACTACAAACTGGATAAAAACTATTCACTTTATTTAAGTGTTTCAGATTCTTTCCGCTTACCAGGTTTTGAAGATTATATTTTTGGCGGACCAGCAACTAACCCTTCTACAGGCGAAATTGCTCGTGGTGACCTAGTTGAAAGTATTAGTCAAATAGAAGGTGGTTTTAGATATTCAGATAAAGAGCTTACCCTAGCTGTTAGTAGCTTTTACATCGACTTTGCCGCTAAAGAAAACTTATCTACCGCTTTAGATGACTTAAATGCTAATGGTGCAGGTGGTGTTAGCTGTACAACAGTTCCAGCGCCAGCGGATTGTCCAAAAATTAGAGATAACTTTAGAACCACTTTAGAAACCATCGGTGTTGAATTAGAAGGTTCCTACTCACCAAGCTTCTTAGAAGGTTTAACCCTACAAGGTAGTATTGTTTGGCAAGATCCTGAGCAAAGTCAAAGTAATGCCGTTAGAAACGCTATATCAGAGATTGATACTAACAATGATAATATCAATGACACAAGAATTTATGATATTTCAACAAGTGACAAAAGACGTCCAAGAAGACAATCTCAATGGTTAGTTAACATAAGACCATCTTTTGAATTTGAAGAAACACCATTAACAATTTATGGTCAAATTATGTATTACAGCGATCGCTTCGCGTCAGATAGTAATACTAACGTAACAATCTACCCAGCTTATACACAAATTAATGCTGGTGCACTCTACTCATTTAGCGATGATTTAGAATTTCAATTTCACATTAGTAATTTAAATGACGCTGACAGTTTCACAGAAGGTTCTTCTGTTGAAAGTGGCCTATCTTTCTCTGATGGTAGCTATTCTGGTGTAGCTCGTCCGTTATTAGGTAGAACAATGAAAGCATCATTAACTTATACATTCTAAGTAAACTGTTTTTAACTAGGTACTCTTAAACCAGTACCACCCGTTTGGCCGCTATTTTTATAGCGGCCTTTTTTTAAAATACCATGAGAGAGTTTGAATAAGGCAATCAGTTATCGGCTAGACTCATTGAACATGGTTACAAATAATTGAACTTAGCTTGGGGTAACCACTTTACATACGGAAAATGCAAGTGCGCTGAGTGAAAGAAACCACCAACACAGTTTAAGATAAGGATAAAAATGTCGCTAATGAAAAAATCACCTTGGTTAATTATTATATTATCAATAACCTGTATATCTAACAGCTTCGCTGAACCGTTACTTCATCTAGCATACAACGAAAAAAATGGCAGTAGCACAACCCTCAATAGAATTAACAATACTCCTTTTACCATTCAATATTCCAACACAGCGCCAGAACGAGTTCCCGGTATTGAAGGAAATGCATTTCGTACGAACGGATATACAACCTGGTTAGCTGGTGAATTTAATTCTCAGCCACTAAAGGCGATGACACTAGAAACATGGGTAGCTTTAGAAAGCTTTCCTTCTACCGAAGAAAATAACTTACAAACCTCATCATTAATACATCAAAAGTCGGTTAATACCGGTTTTAATTTAGGGATTAATACCTATGGACAATGGTGGTTAGATATAAATATCAATCACCAAAACTTTCGTATTGATGCACCTAGCCCCTTTCCGCTATATCACTGGACTCATTTAGCCTTCACTGTTGATAACGGCTTAATACGCTTATTTATTAATGGTGAAGTGGTTGCTGAAAAAATGACGACAACCGGCAACGTTCAATTTTCAGCTAGTACTCCGCTAACTATTGGTCGAGCATTTAAGCCACAGCTCTCTTTTGGCGTGTTTGAAGTCAACGCGATTAATGCAGCTTATGATGAAACAAAAATTGATAATAAAGCAAAAACAAATAACGAATTATTAACAACGTATCAGCAAGGTAAAAATACACCGTGGCAACAATCTATTGCCGTGCCTTCAAGCCGTTTTGCAAATGATCATTTACGTCCACGTTATCACGCTATGCCCCCTGCTAACTGGACCAATGAACCGCACGGTTTAGTGGCTTATCAAGGGAAGTACCATATGTTTTATCAACGTACTCCAAATGGTCCTTATAAATGGATGATGCATTGGGGTAATATGGCCAGTACAGATCTCGTCAACTGGCATAATTTAAAAGATGCTTTCTACCCGAAACTAAATACAAATACCCATTCTGGTTTGGGCTCTAAAGGAATTTGGTCAGGAGATGTTGTAGTTGATAACAAGGGTAAAGCTCATGCCTTTTATACAACGGTTAATTTTGATGGCAAATACGACCCCGGCATTGCATGGGCAACCAGTACCGATGAGCGGCTTGAAAAATGGACACAACATGGTGGAATAATTGATAAAAACCATCCAAATCCAGGAAATATTGCCGACTTTAGAGACCCGTATTTATGGCAAGAGGGAAATAACTGGCACATGATTATTGGCAGTGCTAATGGCAAACATGGCGGTATTGAGTATTATACCACCAAAGATATTAATTCGGGTAATTGGCAACGAGCAAAACACCCTTTTTCTAGTGTCGCTTTTTCAGACATGGATATAGGTTCAGGTATCTGGGAAATGCCCGTTTTCGAATATATTGGCACCCATAACAACCAAAAAAAATACGCACTGATTGTTAGTCCAATCGGTGGTCGTATGAAAAAAAATCACGCCCCTTTTGTTCGTAGCGTTTATTGGGTAGGTACTTGGACAACAGCCATTGATGGTATTGCTGGGCAATTTACACCCGACGAAACAACACCGAAGAATTTTGATGTTATTCACGGGCATTTATCGCCAGCTGTTGTAAGAAATGAAAATGGTGAACTAATTGCCATTGGTATTGTTGATGAACGAACTCATTCGCAATTTCAACATGACCTTGGTTGGGCACATACCTTTAGCTTACCACGTCAGCTTCGCTTATTAGACGATGGTAAAACAATTGGTCAACAACCCGCCAAAAGCCTGACCACTTTACGCCAAACCGCTAATGTTTATTCAGAGCAAAATCTTAATATTAATGGCGAATACAAACTTGCAACCCGCGGCAATCAACTTGAAATGATAATTACGCTTGATGATAACACTCAAGCAAGTGAATATGGTTTTTACCTAGGAGCATCACCACAGCAAGAAGAAGTAACGAAAGTCTATTACGATGGTGAAAATATAGTCATAGACAAGTCTAAATCAACCTTAACCGCTGGTTTCGAAGAAACCGCTGTATATCGCGCGGCTTATGATGAAGTTGTTTTTGGCAAGCCCAAAAAGTTTCGGGTATTTATAGATCACTCCGTTATTTCAGTTTTTATCAATGATAAAGCCGTATTTGCTAACCGCATATATCCAAGTAGGATCGACAGTGATGAAATTTATTTATACTCTAAAGGCGCAAGTACACACTTTAGCAAAGTTGAAATTTACCCGTTATCATCAAACGCGCCATCAACAATGCTAATGAATAATTAAAAGGTACTAGTAAACTATTTACAGAAAATTTTACTGTTAATAATAACCAAGCCTAACATTTAAGTTACGCTTGGTTATTATTAAGTTCAACATGAGCACCGTTTTATTGATACCTCGCTAAACCATAATTTGTGATCATATCTACCAATAGCTATGGTCATTCATCGCTTTTCTCCTGTCTCCTTGCCCCTAAATTTTCAGACAAATGTTTTGATTGGTGACAGAAAATAACCAAATAGCTCGAAGAATTGCTCCCGTCAGACCAACTAACGGTTTAGGCAAAAATGATATTCATGTAGGTATTTTAGTAAAGTAGAGAAACTCAGATTAACAATGCCGGTTAATGATACCAATTTCATTAAATTACTGCCCACTTACACGGGTTAAAATATTCCATAGCTAAGTTGCTTTCCCTCAATTGCCAGCTATTACGCAATCAAGCGCCTTGCCATGATTAATTTTTCCTACGCACAACAAGACCACAAACTTAATGGAATTGGTATATATGTAATCAATTAAAAAAATGGCCTTTCAACAAAAAGTTGAAAGGCCATGGCCTACATTCATAATGATTAACTTATTCAGCTAAACAATCAGTCAACGTAAAACACCCTACTTGAGCTTCACCACTAACTTTTAATTGACTATAAGGAAGCTTAGGAAAAATATTCGATGTTAACGTGGTTAAACCATCCTCTGTAAACACTTCTACCGTCGATTGGTCAATAATAATCGAAAAGACAATTTCCGTATCTAACGCATGTTTTAAAGGGGCTTTGGCGATCTGGCCAAAGCCATGCTCTG
Organism: Thalassotalea agariperforans; assembly: GCF_053470345.1. Taxonomy (NCBI): domain Bacteria; kingdom Pseudomonadati; phylum Pseudomonadota; class Gammaproteobacteria; order Alteromonadales; family Colwelliaceae; genus Thalassotalea; species Thalassotalea agariperforans. Next base: position 132,385 of record NZ_JBQMWH010000002.1, read on the forward strand.
TCCAACCAGATTGTGTTCTATCAAGTAAAACCAAGTTATCAGCAGCAACATAACTCAATACTAATTTTTCATTCGCAGAGTTGAAAAGCGTGATGCTATTATCCCCCATAGTTTTATCTATTTGCCAAGTAATTTCATAAGCACAAGACTTTGGTAAATTAGATGGTGTTGATGATTGATCGATTTCTTGCTTACCTTGAAAAATAAATTCATTACGTTTTGCTCGAATTTCTTCAATTGGCAAATTCGCTAGTAAAAAGGTGTCTTTATTTTTAACCAGCGTTAACTCTCTAGGGAGAGTCATCGCCCCTCGCCACGGATTGGTCGGTAATTCGTTGGCATAATCCCAATTAGACATCCAAGCAACAAAAATACGTTTATTGCTTGTGCTTTGTAAGCCATCCCAAGTAACGCCAGCATAATTATCAGGACCATAATCTAACCAACGTTCTTCAGTGTGATCAGAGATAAATTTATTACCGTCAAACTCGCCAATAAAATATTGAGTCGCAGATCCCTTGTTTGGCCCACCTGGATTTAAACTCACTAACAATACCCATTTGCTGATCCCACATGCGGTTGTTAACGGAAATAAATCTGGGCATTCCCAAACGCCACCATGTGCTCCATAACCTTCACCAAATTTATCTATAAGCTGCCATTCTATTAAATTGTCCGAACGATAAAAGTGTATTTCCTGACCAACTGCTAATGTCATTACCCACTGCTTACTTTTTTCATCCCAAATAACTTTAGGATCACGAAAATCAGCTACTCCAGGATTAGCGATCACTGGGTTATTAACATATTCCTGCCAAGTATTTCCACCATCTTGACTATAGGCTATGCTTTGTACTTGCACTTCATCAACAGAATGATGTGTAAAAGTTGCAACTAAAGGTGGTGTTTGCCCATCACCTAAACCACTCGTGTTATTAACATCAACAACGGCACCTCCTGAAAAAACATATCCTAATTCTTCGGGCTTGGCATAAATACCAATATCTGCATGTTGCCAATTCACTAAATCAGTTGATTTAGCATGACCCCAATGCATATTAGCGTGCTTATCGCCGGCAGGGTTATATTGATAAAACAGGTGGTATACACCATCAAAATAAACCATACCATTTGGATCATTTAACCAATTTTTCTCAGGGGTAAAATGAATAAATGGGCGCCAATGTTCTGTCGTTGCAATATCTGAATTTTTCATATCGTTCCAGCAATGTAATTTACTTATGATGTAATTTACCCTAAAAATTTATTTATGTCTAACGTTGGACATAAATAAATTTAATTGCTAATCTATTACCATAGAAATTTAGATAGATAATCAAAATAAATAATCCTGAAAGATTATTTAGCTTGATATACTTGCAGAAACATCAACAAATTATGAAGAAAAAAATGAATTCAATTAAAGATGTAGCCGCACATGCAGGTGTTTCTGTAAAAACCGTGTCACGTATTTTAAATGGTTTTAAAGGTGTCAGCCCCAAAACCGTAGAAAAGGTAAATAAGGCAATGGCGGAATTAGAATATTACCCGTCTGCCGCAGCACAAGCGTTAAAAGGTGTTGGTGCTGGCATTGTCAGTTTAATTACCGACAACCTAACAACAACGCCTTATTCATACGGCATTGTGGCTGGTATACAAGATATTTGTGAAAAGCATGGCCTACTACTAATGATTGGTGAAACCGGCGGTAGCATGGCGAACTTTTCAAAATTAGTAGAAGACTTTAGAAGACAAAGAGCACAGGCGATAATTCTAGCAACAGTTTATCACCGAGAAGTTGAGATAACTCAGGCATTTAAGCAATGTCCGCTCATTTTAGTTAACTGCTTTGAAAAAAACACAAACCATCCAACTATTATTCCGGATGATGAAAAAGGGGCTTTTGAAGCAACCGCGCATTTAATAGCTAAGGGACACACCAGAATTGCATCATTAACCCTCTTTGAAGACATGGTTGCAACCAATTTACGATTACAAGGTTATAAATTAGCTCATAAGCACCATGATATTCCGATTGATGACAACTTAATACGACGCGGTGTGTTTAAAGATGATAACGACGAATTCGTTGATTTAGAAGGTGTATTACGTGAATTGATGGCATTACCTAACCCACCAACAGCCATTATGTGTGGTAACGACAAAATGGCAATGCGGGTTTTTATGTTAATTCGAGGCGTGATGGGATACCAAATACCAGAGCAAATATCAATTGTTGGCTACGATAACTATAAAATGATCGCTGAAAACTTAGTGCCGCAATTAAGCACAGTAACCCTACCTTATTTTAGTATGGGACAGCTAGCAGCGAAATTAGCTATAGCGCAAGAACAATCAGCACAAGTACACAAGGTTAGCGGCGAGTTTGTCGAGCGGCTATCCATTTTAAATAAGCAAATTTAACTAAGTTGAGGAAAAATGAACAATTCAAATAACACTAAATATTGGCTGCTTAGTTGCGCCCTCTTTTCATTTTTCCTAACTTGGTCTTTTGGGTTTTCTTTATTTCCTATTTGGCTTAATCAAACCATCGGATTAACGGGTGAACAAACAGGTATTATTTTTAGTATCAGTGCGCTTGCAGCACTAGCTGTTATGCCTTGTTATGGTTTTATACAAGATAAATTAGGCTTAGGTAAAGGGTTATTAATAACCGTTGGCGCTTTACTCTTTTTATCGGGACCATTTTTTATTTTCATTTATGGCCCGCTCCTGATCAGTCATTTTTATCTTGGTGCGATATTGGGTGCCATATTTTTTAGTGCCGCTTTTTCTGCTGGGGTTGGTGCCGTAGAAACCTATGTTGAACGGGTTAGCCGAGCGGCTAATTTTGAATACGGCAGAGCCCGAATGTGGGGCTCATTAGGATGGGCAACGGCTACCTTCTTTGCCGGTTTTTTATTCAACATTGATCCCGAATACAACTTTATGTTGGCCAGCGCTTCTGCTTGTATTTTTTTACTTTCAATAGCACTTCTTAACAGTGATGAATTAGCGAGTAACCAAGCTAACAATGATAACGCCTCAGCCAGCAAAGTTAACCTCAGAGATGCGGTAAAAATTCTAACGTTAAAAGAGTTTTGGGGATTCGCTACTTTCATTATGGGGGTATCATGCGTTTACGGCGTCTACGATCAACAATTTCCTATTTACTTTTCATCCTTATTCCCAACTAAAGATGAAGGTAATGCCATGTACGGCTACCTAAACTCTTTTCAAGTATTTCTTGAAGCTGGAGGTATGTTTGTTGCGCCTTTTATTGTTAATAAAATTGGCGCTAAAAATGGATTACTTTTAAGTGGCGTGATTATGGCAATGAGAATTATTGGTTCAGGTTATGCTGACGACACTATCACTATTTCTATCATGAAACTTTTACATGCTGCCGAATTACCAATAATGCTAGTTGCTATTTTTAAATATATTTCAATAACCTTTGACAATAAATATTCTGCCACCATTTACATTGTTGGTTTTCAATTTATGTCGCAAGTAGTTGCCAGCGGCTTATCGGTTGTAGTTGGTGCTATGTACGATGCCATTGGGTTTCCTGAAACCTATAAAATTTTAGGCGCAATTGTTAGTGCCTTTGTGGTTATTTCCTACTTTACTTTAGGCAAAAAAACGACAAAAGCTCCGTTATATCAACCTAGTGTTTAAGTGTATTTAACCGTTTCTGTCAGATTCAAGTAGTACTCTAAGTGCTACATGAATCTGAGTTGAAATAAACACTTACTTGCTAAATCAGTTTTTCCTAATCACAAGCTTAAATTCCCCTGGTGTTAAAAACATCACGTTAAATCAACAAAACATCCAACGTATAAATCCACCATAAAGCTAACTATGACGGGCTATTTATTCTACGATAATTAACAGCCCAAAGCGTTATTATCGACAATCAACATGCACATTTTCACTATAAGTGTCATTGGAATTTAACGTTTGATTGTTATTATAATTTTTGGCCATTAACGTAAAACAAAAATATTTCTTTTGCTCACCCTACAAAAAATAATAAAAACGATAAGTTAATTTATTTTGATCGAAATAACATGCGGTAAGTTAATGACATTGTTAGAATAACTATTCTCGACTATGGTAAAGCAGAAAATAAATATCTGCTTAGATTAAAAGCGCTTGCAGCAATAATAGTAATATTTTGCTACTACTATATTTATTAAAAATAATAGTATTTTCTTTAGGCTATACGAAGGCTCATTAAAATTATGAAAAACGTATCATTATTAGATAATCTTTATCGCGACATTTCCGATATCATTATTAAAAGGCAGCACCCTGTTACTGGCTTATTACCCGCAAGTACCGCGATAACAACCCACGGTGATTACACTGATGCTTGGGTTAGAGATAACGTTTATTCAATACTGAGTGTTTGGACACTTGGCATGGCTTATCGTCGCTCAGGTGAAAAAATCAGAAGTGATGAATTAGAGCAATCTACCGTTAAACTAATGCGCGGTTTATTACAATCTATGATGCGCCAATCACCGAAAGTTGAAAAATTTAAACATACCTTAGATCCAATGGATTGTTTACACGCTAAATACGACACCAATTCAGGGCTAACCATTGTAGATGATCACGAATGGGGGCATTTACAAATTGATGCCACATCGTTATTCCTATTAATGATCGCACAAATGAGCGCTTCAGGTTTACGCATCATTAAAACCATCGACGAAGTCGATTTTATTCAAAACTTAGTTTATTACATTGCTTTTGCTTATCGCACGCCAGATTACGGGATCTGGGAACGTGGTAATAAAATTAATAATGGTAATACCGAAATTAATGCCAGCTCAGTGGGTATGGCCAAAGCGGCACTTGAAGCATTAGACGGCTTTAACTTATTTGGCCGTGACGGTAACCCAAGAGCGGTTATTCATACCATTCCTGATGCTATTTCAAGAGCACGTAATACCCTCGCCCGCTTATTACCACGCGAGTCAATTTCGAAAGAAGTCGATAGTGCTATTTTAAGTATTATTGGCTTTCCAGCTTTTACCATTGGCGATAAAAGCTTAGTGAAAAAAACCAAAGACAAAATTTTATCTGAATTGGGTGGTCAATTCGGTTGTAAACGTTTTTTGTGGGATGGCCATCAAACGGCTGTTGAAGATCACTCACGCATACATTACGAGCATTCAGAGCTAGCAAACTTCGAAAATATTGAATCAGAATGGCCGTTATTTTATACCTACTTGTATATTCAAGCATTATTCGACAATAACTTTGATGAAGCCAAAGAATACCGTAACCGTTTAGAAAACGTGATGGTAGAAGTTGATGGTAAAAAATTATTACCTGAGTTGTATTTTGTTGAAGCTGAAAATATTGAAGCTGAGCGTAATGCCCCAGGCTCGCAACCAAGAACACCGAATGAAAACCTCCCTTTAGTATGGGCACAAAGTTTATATTACACCGGCTTAATGTTAGATGAAGGCTTAATCGAGCAAACCGATCTAGACCCATTACGTTTAAGTGTACGCTCATCGCAAATTACAAATTCACAACTTGCCTTAGTGGTACTTGCTGAAAACAACAGTGTAAAAGAACAATTATCCGCTAAAGGGGTTATTGCTGAAACAATTTCTGATATCAGTCCGATCAAAGTTATTACCGCAGCTGAGCTGGTAAAGGCTTATCGCCATGTCGGTGAAAATGAAAGTTTAGGCTTAACCGGTCGTCCAAAACGTCGCTTTCAAGGCTTAGCAACAGCGCAAACTTACATGATCAACAACCAAGCGTATTTATCACTTTCAAGCTTACAATACGACGAAGATAACTATCGTTTGTTTGATGCCGAACTGGCCAGCGCTAACCTAACACGTGAAATTAATTATATTTGCCAATATTGGATCAACAAAGAAGCGGCGGTATTTTCTTATTTATTAACCCAAGATATGTTAGATTCGGTGAATGTCGATGTGTTGTTAACCACTATTAAAAATCTTCAGTTGCGTATAGAGCACACCGATGTTGGTTATGCTTCAGCCAGCCTCGCCTACCGAGCTTCAAAACAAAACACCATCATCATGAAAAACAATGCGATCACCTCATTGGAAGAATCACCAATGACCTCAAGCTCGCGCATGTTACCTTTTGATATCAATGTATTTACGCAAGAATTACAAAACCAATTAAAAGTATTTGAAGAAGACGATTTAGCCAGCTATCAGCAAATTCAACAATGGTTAACCCACTACGCGCTAAATTCTGAATTAAGCCAGAATGCTGACGTTAATATAAGCTTTCAAGCACTCATTGAAGCTATTTATGACAAAGCAAAACATGAGCAGTTTTGGTTAACCGCTCGCTGTTGTTTTTCACTATTAAACTTTGTACAACGAGATTTAGCCGATGATGTTTCATTAGTATGCGCCCGTAATATTTCTATTGTTATTGGCCACAACAATGACGTAGTGCTTATTGGTGAACATGCCTTGATGAAACCAAAAGAGTTAATCAAGTTATTAGATAGTGCCTGTACGGATCTTATTGAACGTAGCCTAGTGCAAGAATCTTTGGTTATTTTAGGTAATAGTATTCGTACTAAACCCCAAATATTTAGAGGTATTCGCTCAATAAAATTAAATAGCTTGTTAGCCTTATGTGACGCTAAAAATGAATGTGATAAAGAAACCTTAATTACCTTAGCCAGTAAATCACCGTTTCAATTATCAGAATTGATCTCAGATGTGCTAACCGCGCAGCAAGAAAGCTTAAATCAGGATGAAGAGTTTAACTTTGCTCGCCAACTTGAAAATTCAACCAGTAATAACCTAGGTAATGCCATGGACACCGACTGGTTACAATGGCGCTCAACTCGTGGCTTAGTAACACGTTTTGACGATGAATTTTTAAATAATATTTGGCAAAGTTTAGCAAACACCAATGCGATTATTTTTGGCGATAATCAAAACACCAATGAGCACTTAGACGCCGCCGAAACCAGAAGCTCTATGACTCCTAGAGAAGAAAGTTTCGCCAGTAAAATAGATGCTCTGATCTTGCATTTGCACCCAATATATTTCAAATCAGCGATTGTTGAAGTGTTATACGCCTACACCCAATTCTGCTTGTCAAATCCTGACAAACATTTTGATAAAATTGTATTAGGTAAAATTTTGGAACAAGCGGCTATGTTATACATTACTGACAACAATATTGCCTGTGAAGGTAAACGTTGTTTAGATGTGCTAATGACTAAGTCACCAAAAGTATTGCAAGAATACACCTTGAAAGTACTCGCAAATTATTAATACTGGTTAACACCATTATTACTAATAACTGAAAATCCATGAGCCAGAATAAACAAAAATTCTGCTCATGGATTTTTTATTTAACCGCACTGTTTATTCAAAAATCATTTGCATTACTACTTGGCTAGCGAAGACTTTTTTGCACAGTCAAACGACTAGCTTTCACATTTTTATCTCTATCGAAATAAGATCTGTTTTGTTCAAACAAAGTCCCTATAATGGCTGACTCTCATTGTTTAACCATAATTACAAGGCCATAAAATGAATACCAAAATATACAAACGTGTACTATCACTAACAGACAGCTTAATGGCCGCGGTTGAACAAAAAAATCAAAAGCGATTCGATGCATTCTATGACGAATTAAATCAATTATGCCTTGAGCATGAAAATACCGACAAAGATCACCCCGTTCAATGGGAAACTTTAGCCGATTTTACCGATGATTTAGCCTTGGCCATAACCATTTATCAACAAGCATTAGCCAAAGCACAAGCGATTAACTCAAAAGACTTTTGCTCATCTATCGCCTTTTCCATTGCTGCGTTAAAAATAGAGTTAGGCGATAAACTAGGTGCGATCGAGTATTTAGAACAGGCAAAAATCAGTTGTAATAAAATTATTGATAAAGAACTAAAAGCGGAAATTCACGATTTATTAACCAAATTAAAAGCTTAATTCTTAGTACTGAACAGAAATGAGATATTTACATTAGCCACTTATTAAGTAAACAACCCAACGCCGCCAAGCAGACGTTAATGTTAGATCCGGAACCAATACATCTGAACGATAAGAAGTCCGAGATTACAACCGTTCACACAGTATTAATTATGTTTTTGCCTTGAGCTTGTTATGTATTTATTAAAACGTATCATCATCACTATAAACATTAACCAATAGTTCGCCATTAACACTTTCAGAAATGATGAAATTTATAGGTTTACAACATACTTGGCAATCTTCAATATACTGTTGATCCGCGTCAGATGGTTCAATCAGCACTTTAATGATTTCGCCACAGTAAGGACAGCCAATAGACTTTTCAGCTAATTGATTCAATTTTTAAAGTTCCTCTATTTTTCTAACTACATGATTATATTTAAAATCAAGTTGATAGACCTTGATTACTTGGCCGATTTATCGCTATTCGCTTTCTTCTTCAGGGAAAAATATCGCTTCAATGGCTTGTTCAAAGACTTTGGCAATAGTAAATGCTAGCCCTAAAGATGGATCATGTTTACCTCGCTCTAAAGCGTTTACCGCTTGCCTTGAAACCCCTAGCCGTTTAGCTAACTCTTCCTGCGACCAATCTCGTTCAGCCCGTAATACTTTGAGTCTATTCTTCATTACCGTCAACCATTAGCAAAATAAACAATACCAAACCATGACCACCAAAAATTGCAGGTAAAACAAAGGCAAGGCTAACTTCAGGTATTGAAAATTTCATAGCTAACATGCCATAAGAGAATGATAAAAAGCCAACGATGCCCATCGACCATAAAAACGCTTCTCCGGTTAATCTTTGCATGTATTCATCTAAAGATTTAAATCGTGTTTGATAAATTTTAAACGCCCAAATTAAAGGTAAGACCGGTATTAAAGTAACCACTACTTTTAACCAAGTTGCCAAATCTAGTAATTCTATCGAAAACGTTTGAAGAGCAATCAATAACAGAAAAACCATCATCGCTAACATAAATTTTATGGTGAACTCTTTTTCATTTTGAAGTTCAGATTTCATTTTATCATCCTTACTTTTTAATATTGAGGTATACATTACATACCTGACATTATGTAATGTATACCTTACAATAACAAAAGTAAAGAAAACCTTACTTTAAGTAATGTAAGTAATTCTTTTCTTCTTAGTAAGGGAATAGTAAATGTTAAATATTAATAGCCATTAAAACAAAAAACTCCGACATAAGCCGGAGTTCTTTGAAATATTAATCAATTTCAATATTAACGTTTTAAAACAATACGATAATGAGCTTTTCCCGCACGTAAACGAGCAATTGCTTCATTCACTTGGTCAAAACTAAAATATTCAGTTACCGGTTCTATCTGATGTAAATTGGCAAAATCTAACATTTCTTTTATAACGGCAGGGCTCCCCACAGGTGAGCCTGAAATTGAACGTTGGCCTGAAATTAATGGAAACGCCGCAATATCAAGCGGCTCTAATGTTGCCCCAACAAAATGCAAGCGCCCTTTCGGTGCTAATGTGGCGATATAAGCATTCCAATCAAGTTTGACGTTGACCGTTGAAATAATAAAGTCAAATGAACTGGCTGCGGCTTCTAATTCCTCAGGATTTTTAGAATTTAATACCTTGTGTGCCCCCATTTTTAGCGCTTCGGCTTTTTTAGCATCGCTTGAAGTAAACGCTGTTACTTCACAGCCCCAGGCATTTAGAAACTGCAATGCAATATGACCTAAACCGCCTATACCTATTACCGCAACTTTTGACGTTGGCTTAATGTCGAATTGCACCAGCGGATTAAATACCGTAATACCGCCACAAAACAATGGTCCTGCAGAGTCAGGATTTACGCCTTCAGGTAATAAAACAACTGCAGTTGCTTGTGCTCTTACTTTTTCTGCAAAGCCACCGTGACGACCAGCAATGGTTGGTTGCGCACTTGCACATAAGTTGTGATCACCAGAATTACAGGTATGGCACGCATTACAATAAGCCGAATGCCAACCTAAGCCAACCCGCTGGCCAACGTGTAACGAGCTAACGTTGTTACCCACGGCTGCAATAGTACCAACAACTTCATGCCCTGGTACGAATGGATATTGAGTAAAGCCCCAGTCGTTATCTAACATACTAATATCACTATGACAGATGCCACATGACTCAACGTCAATTTCAACATCATCTTTCGCTAAAGCACCAGCATCATATTCAAATGCTTCTAATAAACCACCCGCTTCTTTAGCAGCATAAGCTTTGATCATCGATTTATTCAACGCCATATCCGCTGAACTGCTACTTTTAGAAATTGAACTGTTTGACATAAATTTCTCCGTTGTTTGACTCTAAGCTAGTATTTTTAATGTTAATTACACCGCGCTAAATTTAGCTCGATGTTCGTTACCATCAATTATGGTGAAAGTATCGTGCTTTAATAGATAAGAAACAATAGAATAAAAAGAAACCTACCGTTACCATTTTAGAAACAATAAAGTATGAGATTGAGCAGATGGAATTAAGATGATTGAATTAAAGCCGCTACGCTATTTTGTTGTTACTGCTGACACTTTGAACTTTACCAAAGCGGCGAAACAACTAAACATCCCCAAGTCAGCGCTGAGTAAAGCGATTGCTAAACTAGAAGATAATTTAGGTATTAAGTTATTTGAACGATCATCACGGGTTGTATTGTTAACCGAAGCCGGTGAAATATTATATGCTCGCGCGCAATCATTACTCGATGAAGCTAAACATATTGTAGCCGATATGCAAACGTTACAGCCGTCAGTTAACGGGCAATTACGCATTGCGGCACCGCCAACTTTAGGCCGCTATATTTCAACTGAGATCATTCCCGCTTTTTTAGCAAAGTGGCCTGAGGTATCCGTAACCCTTAAATTATCTTATGAATACGAGGATTTATTTAAACAAGGACTGGATTTAGCCTTTCGCATGGGTAAAAATCGTGATGAGTCATTAATCGAAAAACCCCTCGGCTTCGCTAACCGTGTGGTGGTAGCAGCACCGTCTTATTTAAAGAATGCTCCTACAATTAACAAACCTGAAGATTTACTCGGTCACCGGTGTTTACAAATATTTTCAACCACCACGGTAAATTGGCAACTAAAAAATTCGTCAAGCGAACATAACCTTGCCATGCCAACAACGTTTCAATGCAGTGATATGGAAGCGTTAAAAAATGCCTTGGTGGCAGGAACGGGTATTGCACAACTGCCTTGGTTGTCGGTAAGAGATGAGATTAAAGCCGGTAAACTTTGCCATTTATTACCTAACTGGCTAAACGACGACTTACCGATTTCAGTGGTCTACCGTATTGGCTTAAATAAACCGCCAAAACTGGCGGCTTTTTTAGAGGTAGTTAATGAAAAAAAAGAAATTTTCAACTTAAAATACCAAGCATAAACTAAGCGCGGTTTATGCTTGCTTAACAGTTAATAAGCACCTGCTGCGTAAGTTAACTCATAACTGTGGCTATAAATTTCAAGGATATTACCAAATGGGTCTTCCATATAAATCATGCGGTAAGGCTTTTCATTTGGGTAATAATAACGTGGTTTTTCCATCCGTTTTTTACCACCAGCAGCAACAATTTTTTCGACTAACTCTTCTAAATTCGGATCTTGCACACAAAAATGAAATACGCCGGTTTTCCAATATTCAAAATTGTTTTCCGGTTGTTCTTGATTCACAAATTCAAATAATTCCACGCCAATGCGATCACCTGTAGATAAATGCGCAATTTTAAATTTTTGCCAATTAGCACCAAAAACATCGGTACACATTTCTCCAATAGGGCTTGCATCTTCAGTAATTTCCGTGGGTGCCATGATCAAATACCAGCCCAACACTTGGGTGTAAAATTCAACCGCTTTTTCTAGATCGGGTACTGAAATACCAATATGTGAAAAGGTTCTTGGATAGGTGTTATTCATACTTAAATTCCTCAACTGATTTGATGGTTAAAGTATATCCCGCATGATAAAGTATAAAAAATTATCATTTATTATATTTATAAGTACGATTTGTAATGATTAATCCTATTTGGTTAAAAACATTTTGCACCTTGGTTGATGTTGGTCACTTTACACAAACCGCGGATAAACTTTTTATGACGCAGTCTGGTGTTAGCCAACAAATAAAAAAATTAGAGCAACAGCTAGATATCCCTTTATTGATAAGAGACGGCAAGTCATTTTTGTTAACGGATGCAGGTCAAAAGTTATATCAAAAAGGGCAACAGCTGTTAAAGTCATCAGAAGAGTTAGAAAGCTTAATTAAGCATGATCAGCCATACGAAGGTACAATCAAAATAGCGTCACCGGGAAGTGTTGGTTTAAAGCTTTATCCTTTCCTTTTAGAAATTCAGCAACGTTACCCTAAACTCATTATCGAGCATACCTTTGCGCCGAATAAAACCATTGAGCAAAATTTAGTTGAACGTAATATTGATTTAGGTTTGATCACAACACTTAGTAATAATACTAACCTTGTCAGCCAACAAATTGCCATTGAGCCGTTAGTGCTAGTAACTTCCAGCCAAGTTGGCACAATAAACTGGCAAACATTATTAACACTTGGCTTTATTTCTCATCCTGATGCAGCTCACCACGGACAGTTATTATTAAGTCAGAACTTTACGGCTTTTGAAACCATCGCCCAGTTTGATAATAAAGGCTTTTCTAATCAAATCAGTTTAATACTCACGCCTGTAAGTAAAGGTTTTGGCTTTACCGTATTGCCGTTACATGCTGTTAAAGCGTTTCATCGACAAGATTTAATCAAGATCCACCCACTTAACCATCCTGTTTGTGAAAACCTTTATTTGTCGATGAACCGTCATGCAATATTAGCCAATCGAGTAAAATTTATTAAAACGTCGGTGATTGAGTTTCTATATGAGCAGTAAATAGCCCGAATTGGGAATAACCAATAAAAAAATGCCGCTCAAAAATGAACGGCATTATTAATGTTGTCACCTTGTTACTGATACTCCATTGGAGCAATCAGAGAAATGAACTATTATTCGGCTTTCTTTTTACCCATCACCGCTTCTCTTTTAGGGCCTGGGCGGTTCGCTTTAAAAGTAAACTTAGTCATGTAATTATATCCTTCAAACCATTGTTGGCCTGGCTCTGTATGATATTCATGTGATAAGCCCCATGCTAGCGCAGCACCTGGATATTGATCACCATCAAGTGATTCAACAGTACCTATCGCGTCAGGAACATTACGAATATACGACATAATTTCAAAATTAATACCGTCATTTGAAAACTGCATTGTGCCTTGCTCTGGCCCATCTTTACAGGAGATCATGGCAATACCATCACGATATTTCCAAATAGCAAGTTCATGACCACTTTGGGTAATAGGATTAAATTCAGATTTAATATATGGCCCTTCTGGTTTGTCAGCAATCGCCACACCCCATCGTATTTCACGACCACCGGCAGTTGTTTTTTCGCCATAACGTTCGCCTTTATAATACAAATAAAATTGATTGTTATAAAACATCAATGTTGGATCATGTACTTTATGGCTGTCGAAATCGCCTTGGTTTTTCGCTAAAAAGCGATTATCTTCTTCGCCTAACCATTCACCATTATCTGCTGGTTTTAAAATAGGTTTGGCTAATTTTTTCCATGGGCCTCTAGGAGAGTCAGCAATTGCCATACCCACTTCATTTTTAGTGCGATTTAAATACGGCGCTTTTATGGTTTGATAAACAAGATAATATTTACCCTTGTGTGCCATCACCTCTGGCGTAAACACAGAACGGTCGTCATATTGGCCTGGTTCTCCTCGCCCAACCGCAATACCTTGTTCATCCCAATGGTTGCCATCTTTAGACGTGGCGTACCACACTTCGGTTTTATCCCATGGAAATACTTTCGCTTCAGGATCGTCTGAACCAAAACCAAAGCTTGGCCCTACACTTTTTGAATACCAAGTGTAATAAAGGCCGTCAATAAACAATACTTTTGAAGGGTCACGTCTTGTTACGCCAGCTTCAAAGGCAAAATCACCGGTTAGCTTTTGTTTGCTAAACCAACCGAACCATTCTGCATTTTTATGGTAGTTTCGTGCTAATGCTCGTTTTGATGCTGCACTTAATTTGGTAGGGTCTTTTATCGCTAAATAGTCAAAATCAGCTTGGCTGTATTGTGATATATCAAAACCATCGGTTTTTTCGACGACATGAGGACTTTGAGTACATGCTATTAAGCCCGCTGTTAATAGTAAGCTTAATGGCATAAATCGCGTATATTTTTTCATTAAAATTTTCCAAAATAAACATTATAGTTAACAATCTACCATATAAAGACGCGACTCAAAAGAACATCCGTATTTAAAACCCGCCTTTTATATGCAAATTTTTGCATTTGAATGTTCATTTACAAATTTAACTAAATATACGCTGTTAAATAATAACTAATCCTTATGACTCAGGGTTATATTGTACTTGCGCTTGTGGTTTAACACCTTTAACCAAGTTAATTAAGCGTTCCATAATTAAATAATTCACGGGTACTAAAATTAAGGTAATAAAGGTACCAAATAAAATACCAAAACCTAATGATACTGCCATTGGTATTAAAAACTGTGCCTGTGTCGATTGTTCAAATAACAAAGGCATTAAACCAATAAAGGTTGTTAAACTAGTTAACATAACCGGTCTAAATCGGGCAGCTCCGGCGGTTAATACGGCTTCCATCACCGCCATGCCTTCAAGGCGTTTTTTGTTAATAAAATCAACCAATACTAAGGAGTCATTAACAATAACGCCAATTAATGCCAACATTCCTAACACACTCATAATGGTTAATTCCATACCCATTATCCAATGTCCAACTACCGAGCCAACCATGCCAAAAGGTATAATACTCATCACAACTATGGGTTGTAGATAAGACTTAAACGGGATCGCTAATAAGGCATAAATAATAAAGAATACAAACATTAGTGCCCACCCTAAAGAGCCAAACGATTCACTTTGCTCTTTTGCTTCACCTTCAAGTGTGTAACTTACACTTGGGTACTGCGCAACCAGCTCGTCCATATAAGCGCGTAAATCCGCTTGTAAAATGGTCATATTAGTATTTGTTTTTTCAATATCGGCAGTAATACTTACAGTTCGGTATAAGTTAATACGTGTGATCGTTGATGGGCTTGTTCCCGGAATTAATGTTGCAACATGCGATAACGGCACTAAACCACCGCTTGGCGTGTTGATCAAGATATCTTCAAGGTCGGCAGTTGTTCTTCGTTCTTCTAGCGGTAAACGTACCATCACACGAACATCATCTCGACCACGTTGAATTCGCTGAACCTGAGCACCAAAAAATGCTTGTCGTACTTGATTAGAAACACTAGTACGAGTTAAACCTAATGCTTTACCTTGCTCTGTTAATTCAATTTGTAGCTCTTGTTTACCGTTTGATAAACTATCGGCAATATCAAATACTGTGGGATAAGTTGCTAAACGTTCTTTTACTTTTTCGGCAACTACCTGCAAAGTATTTAACGAACTTCCTGCTAATTGCACGTCGATAGGATCTGATGAACGTCCAATTTCCGCCCTAAAACTAATCGTTTCAGCCCCAGGTATGGTGCCAATTAAGTTACGCCATTCTCTTAATAACTCACCCGAAGTAATGGCGAGTTCTCGTGATTCTGGCGGGGTAATTTCAAAACGCACACTACCGCTATTAGAAGAACCACCACGACCGCCAGTTGACGCTAAAATGTTAATAATGACACTTTTATTAGTAGACGGCTCAATGTACTTTTGTTGTAACTCTTGTGCCTTGTCTGCCATTTTAATAATGTGCTTATTAGTCACTTCAAACGGCGTGCCCGCAGGTAAAGTAATTGACGCACGGATAGTTTCACTTGGAATACGCGGGAAGAAAATAAACTTAGTCCAACCGCTCATAATTAAAGATAAAATAACTAAAAATACGGCAATAAAACCTAATAATGTCGTGGTTTTATGCATAACCGCTCGTTTTAACAGCGGCTGATAATATTTTATAATGGTTTGTTCAAAACCATCGGCAAAACGTTGTTGTAATAAGCTAAGTTTAGATTTTTTCTCTTTTTCAGAGCGAAGTTTTAAGTGTTTTAAATGTGAGGGTAAAACAAACTTTGACTCGATTAATGAAAATAATAAAACGGGAATAACCACAACCGGAATTTGTGAAAATAAAGCGCCTCTATTGCCCTCAATAAAAGCTAAAGGCAAAAAGGCAGCTACGGTTGTTAAAATACCAAAAGTAACAGGCGTTGCTACTTCTTGCGTACCTAATATTGCGGCCTCTTCTCCTGATTTGGCTGTTTTTAATTTGGTATATATGTTTTCCCCCGTAACAATGGCATCGTCCACCACAATGCCAAGCACCAAAATAAAACCAAATAAGCTCATTATATTAAGGGTTACACCAAAAACAGGCATAAGAATAAACGCGCCCATAAATGACACAGGTATACCGATAAACACCCAAAAGGCAATAGATGGCCTTAAGAATAAGGTTAATAACGCCAGCACTAAAATACCGCCCTGCAAAGCACTGGTGGTTAAAGTAGCAATACGGTTTTTAACAATTTGTGAATCGTCATCCCAAAAACTTAAATCGAAGCCCTCAGGTAATAGATCTTGTTGCTCTTCAATATAATTTCTAACCGCCGCAGCAACTTCAATAGCGCTTTGTTGACCAATGCGATAAACATCAATAAATGCCGCTTGTTTACCATTAAAACGCGCTCGTACTGGCGTTTCTTCAAAACCGTCATTTATATTGGCAATATCACCTAAGCGAATGATAGAACCATCAACATTGGTTTTAATAACGATTTTTTCAAATTCATCTTTACGGTAAGCTTGCCCTTTCGAACGTAATAAAATATCGCCGCCTTGCGTTTTTAGGTTACCCGCCGAAATATCTGTGCTGGAGCTAGCAATAGCCGATGAAACTTGCCCAATACTCAAATTGTACTGTCGTAAGGTATCTTGTGATATTTCAATGGCTATTTCATAATTACGAATACCCGCTAATTCAACTTGGGTGATGGTGGGGATTTTTAATAAGTCATCACGTACTTTTTCTGCATATTCACGTGTTTCTTTTTCACCATAAATACTAGCAATAGTCACGGCAATCACTTCACGTTTACGAGTTGCGAGCGCAACTATCGGTTTTTCCGCATCGGCCGGAAAGGTATTGATAGCATCAACACGGCTTTTAATATCTGCCAACATTTCTCGTGGGTCATAACCACTTTCAACTTCAATGGTTACATTGGCTGAGCCTTCAGAAGAGCGGCTGCTTATTTCTTCAACCCCTTCTAAGTCTTGTACCGCTTCTTCAATCCGAATAGAAATACTTTGCTCTACATCTTCCGGGGTTGCCCCTCGTAATGAAACACTAACACTGATGTTATCAGTTTCAAACGATGGGAATATCTCAAGCGGTATCCGTGTGGTTAAACTAAATAAACCAATAATTAAAATGGTGACGAGTAATAAATTTGCCGCCACATGATTCCGAGCAAACCAAGCAATCATTAGTTGTTCACCTTATCTTGTGGCGCTTTTCTTTCAGGTTTGTCACCGTTCATTTTTCTGCGCTCAGCTAATAAAACTTCAACACTAACGCCTTTTTCTGCAGCCATTTTTTCAAGCTTTTCACGGCGTTGTTTTGGCATCTGTTGCGATGATTGACCGCGCTGTGCCACTTGTCCTTCAATGGCTACGGGTGTGCCTGAATTAACTTGCCCTAAAGAGGTTAATACCAATTCATCACCTGCATTCAAGCCATTCGCAACAATCGCTTCAGTACCATTTTGCCAACCTAGTTTTATGTCTTTTCGTTTTAATACACCTTGTTCAACAACATAAACATAACTCCCTTGATAAATGGCACTGCTAGGAATAACTAAGGCATTATCAATATTTCTACCAGTAATTTCGGCTGTAACATACTGACCTATTTTAATTTGACCGTTGTTATTTTCGTTTTTATCGTAAGGGCGATTAATTTGTGCCACCACATAAAGCTGTTGTGAACTTTGATCAATGGCACTTTCCGTACGGATAATACGGCCTTGCCATTGTTGCTTGCCGATCAAATCTGAATAAATCATCACATCATTGTTACCCTGCTGATGTTTTGGTTCAGTTAAGTACTCTTCAGGTAACTTCATCAAAGCTAAATCTTTATTCTTTATCGGTAAGCGTATTTCGACATAATCTGCCGCATAAATATCTGCTAATGCCGTATTACTTGAAACCACTTGACCAATATCAACGTGTTTTTTCAGAATTCGACCAGCATAAGGGGCAACTATTCTTGTACGCTCTAACGCTAGTTTCACTTTATCTAATTGTGCTTCCGCTGATAACACTTTCGCTTGTGCTGCCGCTAATTGCGGTTTGCGTAAGACAAGATCACTTGGGGCTTTGCCATTACCTAAACGTTGCCAATCAGCTTCGGCTTGGGCCACACGCGCCTCTTCTTCTTGTAATGCTTGTTTTGCCGACACTAAACTTGCTTGTGCTATTTTAACTTCGGCACGATGATCTCGGTCATCAAGTTGTACTAAAACATCACCTTTCTCAAAAAAGCCCCCAGCGCGAAACTCTGGACTAACCTGATTAATTTGCCCTGAAACCTGAGCAAATAATACACTTTGAGTTCTTGGCTCAACCGTACCAAAACTTTGCACCATCACTTGATAGTTTTTTGGTTCCAAGGTCGTTGTCGCTACCGTCATTTGCGGTGCTTTAGATGGCTTTGAACGATTATTTTCAGGTGGATTATCAAAAATAACTTTCATTAAAATTGCGGTCACAATAACAATAATAGCGGGAATGATAATTTTACCTAGTGCGTTATTTTGCTTATTCATGATAATTATTCAGCCTTAATTTGTGGTGCTTCAGGGTCTAGTGATGATGTGGCAAAGTCACCACCTAAGTAAAAATGTAAATTAATACGGTTTGTTAGTAACTGACGCTTAAGTTGAATCAGTGTACTTTGTGCTTGATATAAACGCTCTTGAGCATCAAGTACCGTGGTATAACTGACTAAACCACTTTGATATTGCTCAAATGAAAGCGTAGCCGCAATGTTAGCGTTTTCTTGTGCTGCTAACATGGCTTGATAACGTTGCTTTAAGCTATGTTCAGTTGAAATAGCATTTTCAACATCACTAAAAGCGCTGTATAAGGTATCTAAATAAAGTTGTTCCGTTTGTTTTAACGTTAAACGGACTTTTTCTTCATTAGCGGCTAAGCGGCCAGCATTAAACAATGGTGTAGAAATTCTGCCAAGCAACGACCAAGCTAATGATGAACTCGATAATAAATCTCCAATGTCATTTTGCGAATCGCCAATAGAAGCTGATAAACTCAAACTTGGAAAGCGTTGCTTATGGGCATAAGCTAAACCCGCATCTTGTGCCAACAATTGGTACCAGCTTGCTTTTAATGCAGGTTTACGACTGATCAACTCTGACGGTAAACCTAGTGGAATGTGGTTTTCAATTAATGGTAACTCTGCCTCAACCAATAAACGCCCCGCAGGATAATCACCCACGAGTTGCTCTAAGTTTCTTACTAACTTAGTTTTTTCTGTCGTTTGATTGGCAACTTGCGCTAACTTGTTATTTAACTCATTGCGCGTTAAATACACATCGAGTGATTCATTTAAACCGGCATTATAACCCGCTTCAATTATCGCTAAGTTTTGCTGTGAGTTTTCAACTTGTTGTTGATACAAAGTTAGCAGTTTATCTGCTTCAACAATAGCAAACCAGGTAGTAACAACATCAACCAATAATTGTTGCTTAGCTTCTTCAAAAGCGGCTAATTCAGCCAAGTAGTTATAGTGATTTTGTCTTTCAGCCGCCGATAACTTGCCCCAAAGGTCAAGCTCGTAGCTTAAATTTAAATCGAGATCATGAGAGTTACTATAACTGTCTGGCTCAGTCGTTTTATTACGTCTGCTTTGAAAAGATAAATCAAGCTCTGGCCATAATTCACTGCCAGCAATAATGACTGACTGTTTGTTAATTTCAACACGATAGGCCTGTGCTTGTAATTGATAATTTTTAGTTAAGGCTTTATTGATTAATTCCTGCAAAGCACTATTTTCAAGTGCGGTTAGCCAATTGTTATCTACAGTTAATAGTGGTGTGCTTTGCTGCCATTGCTCGGGCACAACCGGTGTTTGCACATTTTCATTTATTGAAGATAAATTGCTGCATGAAAACAGCAAGCTACCAAGCAATATCGGAAAACAGGGTTTAAACTTAATAAACATAAAATAGTCAACCTATGGTAAATAACCTGAATCAGGGTAACAACTTGCTTTCTAGCTGTTATTTTTCTTTCTTGTTAAGTTAAATTTGATTGCTATGCCTTCAATAATTGAGAAGGTAGAGCGACGTTTAAATCAAAACCGAGACTCGCTATTACCTCTCAAATTTGTTTAGACCTAAGAAAAAAGCATTTCATTTTATCATGTTAGCCTGCTTTTTATCTCCAGCTCAGTGCCAATAAACCAAGCTTAAATTCATCATGATTAATCATTATGCGCAACGAGATAAAATGCAAATAAAACGTTAATCATTAAATATTAAAAATTGATAGTAAAATTAACGCTGCTTACCCTAAATATTTCCTTTGATTGTACCTAGATTAGCAAGCAAAACTGGCTAACTTTACATTAATTTACAATCCGTTAATGATTTTCTCTATAAGTGATAAAAAATCGTTAATAAACGCAACTAAATGTAACAAAATATATTAATTTAAGAAGGGCTAATTAAGTATTAAGTAATGTGAAATGAACACTAAAAGAGTGTTTGATAAAATAAAAACAGGATTTAAGTAGCGCAACCTAAACCCTGTTTACTTTGGTAAGAAAATGGCAATAAATTAAAGGAATAAAAGTTGACAGCTTAATCAGCCATTTCTTTTAAAATATCATCTTTTAGCTCAGCCCATAATTTTCCAGATTCAATACCGTAATTTCTGACAACAATAACCGCTTCATTAAATTTCCCTTCTTGCGCAAGAGTAATTAAATTTTGATAATATTGTCTTGAAATATCACGTCCTTTGGGATGAGCAAAATAATAACTGCCCATACGAGAATACAATCCTCTAAAGCCATTTAAAATAAGCAAATAAATCGGGTTACCGGATGCAACCACTAACGCTTTATTTAACTGATAATCAAAGTCGGCAAATGCTTCACCTGTATCTTCAATATCCTGATAAGCTGATAATAGTTCAATGGCTTTTTCTGGGTTATTTTTTAACGCACCACGAATATAAATAGCGCTAATATTTGTTCTAGCTGACATCAAATTATCAACTAATTCAGGTACGCCTTCTTGATCAAGTTGAGCTAAGGTTTCTAAAATATTTAAGCTGGAAGTCTCCCAAAAGTCGTTAACTTGAGTAGGTTTACCATGTTTTATCGTTAACCAACCGTCTCTAGCTAAACGCTGTAATACTTCTCTCAACGTAGTACGTGTTACGCCAATCAGCTCAGAAAGCTCTCTTTCTGCCGGTAAAATTGTTCCTGGTGCAAAACGGCCATTCCAAATAGATTCAACAATATACTGTTCAGCGAAACCCGCTGGACTATGTGCTTTAATGACCATAAGAAATTTCTCAAAATAATTAACGTTGGTAAACTGATTGTACCAGAAGAACATATTGATACAAATCAGTAAATAATGCTTTTCCAAATATTTTTTACGTTCACTATTAATATGAATTATTTATCTATGCTATTATTCGCCCCAAATTTATCCGCCTATTTAATTTGAACATTAAATAATTTAACAACAACTTTAGTTAAGGTTAACTATGCAACAATCATTTATAGCCGCCTTTCAAAAGAATTTCTTAGGAAATTCACCTGAATGGTACAAATTAGCGATCATCGCTTTTTTGGTTATTAACCCCATTTTATTTTTTTATGTCAGCCCTTATGTAGCTGGTTGGGCTTTAGTCTTAGAGTTTATTTTTACCTTAGCCATGGCGCTAAAATGTTATCCACTCCAGCCTGGCGGTTTATTAGCAATTGAAGCGGTATTTATCGGCATGACATCACCCGACCAAGTGATGCATGAAATGGTTGCCAATATCGAAGTACTGCTACTGCTGGTGTTTATGGTGGCGGGTATTTACTTTATGAAAAACCTTTTGTTGTTTTTATTCACTAAAATCATCACAAAGGTACAGTCAAAAATAGTTGTTTCATTATTATTTTGTTTTTCCGGTGCTTTTCTTTCAGCCTTTTTAGATGCCTTAACCGTTATTGCCGTTGTCATCAGTGTTGCTATTGGCTTCTATTCTGTTTATCACAAAGTTGCCTCTGGTAAACCTCATCATCATGACGATCATGACCATACGGAAGATCATGAATTTCCCGATTTATCTCGCTCAGATCTAGAGCAGTTTCGTGGTTACTTACGTAACTTGCTTATGCATGCTGGCGTAGGTACTGCCTTAGGCGGTGTTTGTACTATTGTTGGTGAGCCACAAAATTTAATTATTGGCCAACAAGCTGGCTGGGATTTTGTTGAATTTGCTATTCGTATGTCACCAGTTACTTTTCCTGTGCTGATTTGTGGTTTGTTAACTTGTGCGTTGATTGAAAAATTCAAAGTCTTTGGTTACGGCGTGTGTTTATCTGACAATGTTCGCCAAATATTAAACGACTTTGATAAAAACGAAACCGCCAACAGAACCACTCAAGATAAAGTTAAATTAGTGATGCAAGGTGTTATCGCTATTTGGTTAATTGTTGCTTTAGCACTGCATTTAGCAGCCGTTGGTTTAATTGGTTTAACCGTTATTATCTTTGCCACCGCGTTTACTGGGATTGTGGAAGAACATCAAATTGGCCACGCCTTCGAAGAAGCATTACCTTTTACGGCTTTATTAGCGGTATTTTTTGCCGTAGTAGCGGTTATTATTGACCAACAATTATTTACCCCGGTTATCACTTGGGTATTAACCTTTGAAGGTGATATGCAGCTGGTTATGTTCTACTTAGCCAATGGCCTATTGTCTATGGTTAGTGATAATGTTTTTGTTGGTACTGTTTATATTACTGAAGTTAAGAATGCGCTTATTAATGGCACAATCACTCGTGATCAATTTGATTTATTAGCGGTGGCAATTAACACAGGTACAAACTTACCAAGTGTTGCAACACCAAATGGTCAAGCGGCATTTTTATTCTTATTAACTTCTGCGTTAGCACCGCTGATCCGTTTATCTTATGGTCGTATGGTGATCATGGCATTCCCTTACACAATTGTATTAACGATTGTTGGTTTATTAACGATTTCTAGCGGTTATCTACAAAGTTCTACCGATAGTTTTTATGAATCAGGCTTAATACAACATCACTCAGCAAAAGACGCAATTGAGCATTCGGTTGGCGGTCATTAAACTTTTGTTACTATAAAAGCGCCTGAGGGCGCTTTTTTTTCCGCTGAAAATTATTTAACCTACAATAAATATTATGAGATCACATTCATGACCGATAAGAATAAATTCACTTTTATAAGTGCATTAGCCAATAATCCTAAAGCTTGGTTAATACTCGCGATCACTGCCTTAAGCTTAGAGCTTTGTGCTTTATATTTTCAATACATCATGGACTTAGCACCATGCATCATGTGTATTTATCAACGGGTTGCTATATTAGCCGTTTTTTTTGCTGGCTTAATAGGTTACTTTACTTGCCAACATCTTATTGGCCGATTACTCGCTTACAGCCTCTGGGCCGTTGGCGCTATTTGGGGCTTAATTATTGCGATTGAACATGTTGATATGCAAGGTGCGGCTTTTTCTTTATTTTTTAGTTGTGACATTATTCCTAATTTTCCAACTTGGGCACCGTTACATGAATGGCTACCTTTCTTCTTTGAAGCAACTGGCGATTGCGGTGATATTAACTGGCAATTTTTAGGCTATTCAATGCCACAATGGATGATCTTAATTTATAGTCTGTATACTGCCCTCTTTTTTGTTGTGATTGGCGCTCGTGTCGTCAATCTAAAAAGATTATAGTGCAAAATGTACCAGCAACTTGATAACAAGTTGCTGGTTACTATATCTTTACGTTTCTATGTTGTGATTATTAACGCTGTCAAAAATGCATTAAACCAACATCAAATAGCTGACTCCAGTAACCACAAACACAGTTAACAAACTTAAGATAAAGCCTTCTCGAACCATATCTTTAATATCAATCAAGCCTGTGCCATAAGCAATCGCATTAGGTG
The DNA here is from genome assembly GCF_053470345.1 of Thalassotalea agariperforans. NCBI lineage: Bacteria > Pseudomonadati > Pseudomonadota > Gammaproteobacteria > Alteromonadales > Colwelliaceae > Thalassotalea > Thalassotalea agariperforans. Next base: position 156,727 of record NZ_JBQMWH010000002.1, read on the forward strand.
CCGTTGCTACCGGCAACATAAAAGCACAACTCGCACAAATGGTTGCAGGGATCATAAACACTAACGGATCTTGTTCTATTGCTATGGCTGCTGCAGCTAGTATCGGTAATAACAAAGTTGCCGTAGCTGTATTGCTGGTAATTTCCGTTAAATAAGTCACTACTAAACAAATAACTAATATCATCAGGATGATCGGAATAGCGGCTAATGATGCTAACCATTGCCCCAGCATTTCACTTAAGCCTGAGGCAACAAAACCTTTAGCAATAACAATACCGCCAGCAAATAACAATAACATGCCCCAAGGTATGGTTTTAGCCGTTTCCCAATGTAATAAGCGGCCATGTTTACCATCTTTTTTGCCATCAGAAGTGATAAACATCATTACCACGGCAAATAAAGCAACCGTACTATCACCAACGCCTTTTAAATTAAAAAGTTCAGACCAACCGCCAAACGGAGCTTGTCGAGTGATCCAAGCAAGTGCTGTTAACGAAAATATCAATAATACTCTTTTTTCTGCCACCCGCCATGGTGTTAATTCCGGTAGGGTTAACGCTAATTTTCCTTGAATATTACGAGTTAGCCACAATGCCATCAAAGGTAAAGATATGAGCACCACAGGCAAGCCTATTTTCATCCATTGTAAAAAGCTAAAACTTGCTGTTGTGGTTTCTTGATAAATCGCCATAAATATTACATTCGGTGGTGTGCCTATGGGGGTTGCTACGCCACCTAAACTAGCAGCATAAGCAATGCCCAAAACTAAAGCGCAGGCAAGCTTCTTATTATTAAACTTTGCCACTAACGCCAAAGCAATTGGCAACATGATCAAGGTAGTTGCCGTGTTCGATATCCACATACTGAGCATGGCCGAGGTCAGCATAAAAGCAAAAATTAACCGTTTACCACTCGACACTCCGACAAACTTCACCATATAGATAGCTAATCGCTCATGAACACGGCTTTGTTCAAGTGCTTTAGATAACATAAAAGCGCCCATTAATAATAAAATGACATGACTACCTAAGGCCGAAGCTGCCGTTTTATGGTCAATCACGCCAAATAAAGGTAATAAAGCAAAAGGTACGATTGAAGTAGCGGGAATAGGTAAGGCTTCGGTAACCCACCATAACACAGTTAAAGCGGTAACCGCCGCTGCAATAGCGGCCATTTTAGGTACCGATAAAAACATTAATAAACAATAAAAAGCAATTGCAAGTAATGGCGCTAGCCACAAAAAGGCATGTTTATTTAGTTTAATTGTCATTCGTTTTATTGCTCTTTATTTATTATTCGAGTGCACTTACGACATATTTTCGATAACACCATTTACCTGTTCAATGTGTTTATACGCGGTTTGCCAAACGGTACTTTGCGCTCTTGCTGACCAAGCAGATAAACTGTGTTGAGGTTTTAACATTTGTCGAATACGCATTTGGCTTTGCTTATTGATATCAAGCTGAGCTTGATCAATTACCTCAATGGCCGCAGCTCGGTCATTACACATTAAAAGCATATCACAACCGGCTTGTTGCGCCGCTTCAGCCCTTTCAACAAAACCACCAACAACAGATGCCCCTGCCATGGATAAATCATCACTAAAAATGACACCTTCAAAACCAAGCGCTTGCCGTAATATTTGCTGTAACCATTTTTTAGAAAAACCAACCGCTTCATCATCAACCGCAGGGAAAATAATATGTGCCGGCATCATCGCCGCCAATGCCTGCTGAGCAATTAACTGCTGAAAAGGTTTAATATCACCTTGCCAGATTTCTTCTTTGCTACGGTGATCTACCGGTAAAGCGATGTGCGAGTCTTCTTTAACACTACCATGGCCTGGGAAATGTTTACCTGTCGCTTTCATGCCAACACTTTGCATACCGTCGATAAACGCTTGTGCTAACAAGGTAACTTTGGCTTCATCGGCGTGAAAACCACGATCTCCAATTACATCACTGATACCATTTAGATCAAGTACTGGCGCAAAACTAATATCTATACCAACCGCGTGCACTTCTAACGCCATTAGTTGCCCCGCATAACGTGCGGTCAATTGAGCTTGTTGGATATTTTCATCACATACTTGCCATAACTTCCCCATAGCCGGTATTCGGCTAAAGCCATCACGAAAACGCTGTACTCGGCCACCTTCATGATCAACTGCAATTAATATCTCTTTTTTTGCATGTTTTTTTATTTGCTGCGTTAATTCACTTAACTGAGCTGGATCATGATAATTACGGGTAAATAAAATTAAGCCGCCCACTAATGGATGCTCAAGGATCTCTTTATCTTCTGCGGTTACAAAACAACCATCAACATCGATCATTAAAGGTCCCATAAACAATTACACTCCCATGTCTGGTGCTAAAGGTGTGATCGGAGCTGCTACTCCGGCGGCAACATAAGGGATGATTTTTTCAATAATGTGGGTAATTGACACGTCTTTTTGATAATCATTTAACGCTATATCAATTAATGCCTTACTTGACGACATGGTAAAAACAACCGTTCCCATGGTGAAATGTAAGCGCCAAAACATCTCTTCTTGACTTAGTTCTGGATAGGCTTTTTTTACGGCCGTGATAAAGTTTTCCATCACCTCTGGGTAACGGGTAGTTAAAAACCAGCGTAAAAAGCCTTGGCTATCGCTATAACCTCGGCCTAATAACAAAAGAAATATCGCGGTGCCATTTTCTCTAAAATCATTTAACGACACTAACGGTGCCACAAAGGCTGAAAACACTTGTGTTAAATTAGGCTTTTCTAGCGCACAAACACTTGCCAAAGTTGCTGATAAATTAGGAGATAGCTCATTCATGTAACGAGACATTACCGCTTTAATTAGCTCTTTTTTCGAACCAAAATGATAGTTAACCGCGGCTAAGTTAACTTCCGCGGCACTGGTGATTTCGCGTAACGAAGTACCGTTAAACCCCTGCTCAGCAAACAGTTTTTCAGCGGCATTTAAAATTTTGTCTTTAGTTGTCATAACAAAGAACCATATTATTTTAAAGGTAATGAGCTCATTTTAAACATGCGTTTAAAATTTTACAATGAACTTATCAAGCTGCTGGTGCTAGCTAACAATATAATAAGGTAACTACCAACCAATATATGCAGAATAACCAAAAATTACTTCGATCATAAAGTGAATAATTAGTGCCGGCCACAAACTGCCTGTTCGGATCGTTAACCAACTTAAAATAAGTGAGGCAAACATTAAAGGTATAGATTCAACCATTGGTTTTTTAATATGGAATAACGCTTCAAATACCGCTAAAAACAGCATAGCTATAACATCAGCCGATCTTTGCTCAATCGCCATTTTTTGTGCTAATACAAAACGTAGGCTACCTAACAAAAAGCCGCGATGAAATATTTCCCAGGCAATTACTGTTGATACCGTAAAAACCATAAAGCGCTCGAATCGCTGAGTTAAGTGCAAGTATTCAAGTGTTGCCCCTTTACGATAATAAGATAAATAAGCATCGGCAAAGTTAGCCAAATAAAAAGCCATAAAACATAAACCAAACACCGCAATAATAATCACCATTAAACTGTGTTTGTCAAAGCGCGGTAATTGAAAACTTAAGGTGCGTAATGGAATAGCTAACAACATTAAAATGATAATTGGAATAACAACCCTAAGTATTGGCCATAAAGTATAAAAACTCCCTATTACTAAATATTTACCAGCAAAATAATGACCAATTAATTGTAATAATAAGGCAGATAAAATAAGGGTAAATAAGGCTTTATGTTCGACGGGATGATGATTAACTGGAGTCACAAAAATAAGTCGCTATTATTATAAGAATCAAAGGTTAATAATGCATTAAACAAAAGTAGCAATACAAGTGTTATTCAAAACAAAGCATGCCATAAACAAAAAGTAACCGGTAAAATTTAATTGAACTAGGTTCAGGTATTGTCTATTTTTGTATATTCAATATACTGATTTAAATAATAAAAACAGGCTAATAATATGCAAGCTTTTACGAAGTATTCCCCTATTTTACTTTCAAGTATTATTTTGCTCACCGGTTGTGACCAAGCTAACACGAATGCACAAGCGAATAAGCACAACAATGCAGCATCGACACAAAATAAGCCCGCACTTACTGTGGCGGAGTTTTTAGCGGCCGTTGAACAAGAAAAAACCGAGTTAGGTATTGAAGAAGCAAGAGCGGCTTGGATCAACCAAAATTTTATTACTGACGACACTTCGCTACTGTCTGCCAAGGCCAGTCAAAAAATGACCGAAGCAAATGTACGTTTTGCCATTGAAGCGGCTAAGTTTGATGATGTCGAAGTTACGGTAGATCAACGTAGAAAGCTACAAAAGTTAAAACAAAGTATTGTTTTGCCCGCGCCACAAGACAGCCAAAAATCGGCTCGCTTAGCTAAATTAGCTACCGACATGAACAGCATGTACGGTAAAGGCAGTTATACCACCGCGCAAGGTGAAACATTAAACTTAGGTGAAATGTCGAAAATTATTGCCCATTCGCGTAACTACGATGAATTATTAGATATTTGGCAAGGTTGGCGAAAAATTAGTGTGCCAATGAAGCCTTTATATGAAGAACAAGTGACACTTGCCAATGAAGGTGCACAAGCGCTTGGCTATCAAGATTTAGGGGCAATGTGGCGGTCAAATTACGATATGCCTGCAGATGAGTTTTCACAAGAACTAGATAAACAATGGCAAAAAATAAAACCCTTGTACGATGATTTACATTGTTACGTAAAAGGTAAAATTACCGAGACTTACGGCGCCGATAAAATGCCAAGTGATGGCACTATTCCGGCCCATTTATTAGGTAATATGTGGGGACAATCGTGGGGAAATATTTATGATCTTGTGGCGCCAGATAACGCCGATCCAGGTTATGATCTGACCGAACAATTACATAAACATCAAGTTGATGAAATTGCCATGGTAAAAACCGCTGAGAAATTTTTCACCTCAATTGGTTTTGAACCACTACCCGAAAGTTTCTGGCAACACTCTTTGTTTATTAAACCTCAAGATAGAGACGTTGTTTGTCACGCTTCAGCGTGGAGTATGGACGGGCAAGATGATATTCGCATAAAAATGTGTATTGAAAAAACCGCGGAAGACTTTTCAACCATTCATCACGAACTTGGTCATAGCTTTTATCAACGAGCTTATAAAGCGCAACCGGTATTTTATCAAACCAGCGCTAATGACGGCATACATGAAGCCATTGGCGACACTATCGCTTTATCAGTTACCCCTAAATATTTAAAAGAAATTGGTTTAATTGAGCAAATTCCGGATGAGTCAAAAGACATAGGCTTATTAATGAAAATGGCCTTAGATAAAGTAGCTTTTATCCCTTTTGGCTTGTTAGTTGATCAATGGCGTTGGGGGGTATTTTCAGGCGAGATCACCCCTGAAAACTATAATAGTGCTTGGTGGCAATTGCGTAAAAAATACCAAGGGATCAGTTCACCAATTGCCCGCCCAAGCGATGCTTTTGACCCAGGAGCTAAATACCATATTCCAGGTAACACCCCTTATTCTCGCTATTTTTTAGCGCATATTCAGCAATTTGAGTTCCATCGTGCCTTATGTGACATTGCCGGTAATACTGAATCAATTCACCGCTGTTCTATTTATAATAATAAAGCCGCAGGTAAAAAATTAAATGAAATGTTAACTCTTGGCGCTAGCCAACCTTGGCAACAAGCCTATAAAATATTAACCGGCAATGAACACATGGATGCCAGTGCCATATTAGATTATTTTGCCCCACTACACCTTTGGTTGAAAAACCAAAACCAAGGGAAAACCTGCCAATTTTAAGTACAAAACCCACCTTAATTTAAGAAATAAACCATCAGTTGTGCTGGTGGTTTATTTGGCCTTTATGTTTAGTCATCCAATAGTGGGTCACTAAACGACATTGCTGATAAACTGGCTCTACTGGTAAACCATATTTAGTAACACTTAAATGTTATTCAACAATAACTTGAATAATGTATACTGCCCTTTTTTATATTATTGTTTGTCTATTATGTTCGCTTTTTTAAAAAATCATCCGTTTGGGTTTGGTAACTTATCATTCAATGCATGCTTTTTAATGCTTTTATCAATGTTATCTTTTCAAAGTTTTGCCATGATAACTAGCGATCATTCAACAGCGGCAATTGATGTCTGTACCGATTGTCATCAAGAACAGGTCCATAACTGGCAAAAATCTGATCATGCTAAGGCCATGGCACTAGCAACAAAAGACACGGTATTGGGTGATTTTAATAACGCTGAAACTAAGCACTTCACTCAAACTGCGCGTTTTTATAAAAAAGGAAACGAGTTTTGGGCTGAGCATGGTTATAACGACAAATTGCAAGCCTACAAAGTTATCTACACCTTTGGCCATTTCCCGTTACAACAATATTTAGTTGATCATGGTAATGGTAAGTTACAAGTGTTCCCGTTTGCTTGGGATAGTAGAAAAAAAGCCGATGGTGGCCAGCGCTGGTACGCTAACTATTTAGATGAAGATATTTTACCAAACGACCGCTTACATTGGTTACAACCATTGCAAAATTGGAATGGTATGTGTGCTGATTGTCATTCAGATGGTTTAAAACGTAATTATTCATCCAACGACAATAGCTTTAACACCACATGGGACAACATTAATGTTGGCTGTCAATCGTGTCATGGAAAAATGACTGAACATGCTAAAGCGCCCAAGACTAACAGCAAAAGCACTAAAATCCCTAAATACACTAATCAATGGCTAATTGAAGCTGGCAAGGCGACAGCAACATGGCAAGGCGAAAAACGCGATAATCAATTTATGGATGGCTGTTTTGCTTGTCATGCCTTGCGCTCGCCATTAACCGATGGCATTAAGCATGACCAAGCATTTTTAGATCAATTTTCACCAAGCTTTTTACAACCCAATTTATATCATGCTGATGGCCAGATTAAAGAAGAAGTGTATGTTTATGGTTCATTTTTACAAAGTAAAATGTATAAAGCAGGTGTTAACTGCTTAGATTGCCATGATCAACACACCATGAAAATTAAGCTACCTGACAACACCTTATGTGCGCAATGTCATAATAACGAAATTTTTAACAAGCCAGAACATCATGGTCATCAAGAAAATAGTACCGGTAGTTTATGTGTTAACTGTCACATGCCCGAAAACCGTTATATGGGTGTTGATGATCGCCGCGATCACAGTTTTAAAATTCCTCGCCCTCACCTGTCTGAACAATTTCAAACACCAAATGCCTGTGTGCAATGTCACGAAGAAAAGGACAATAGCTGGGCCGCACAAAATATTAAAAAATGGCACGGTAGCCCTAAAGCACTAACAAGTTCAGAGCAAACTTACATGGCATTACAGCAAGGTCAACAAGTACCTCTTGCTGCTCATCTTGCCTTGATTAATGATATCAACAGTAATGATATTATTCGTGCAACCGCCCTAAGCTTATTGCCAAACTCGACACCAACATTAACGGATCAAGATATTAAAAACTGGGTCGGTTCAAAGGTACCATTAATTCGTTTAGCGCTTGCCAGTATCGGACAAATTATTGCCCCTGAAGAAAGAACAAAATCATTTCAAACTTTATTAGATGATAAATATAAAGCGGTAAGAACCGCCGCTGCTAATCATTTAATTACAATACCTAACATTAACAAAGCTCAACTAAACAAAGCATTTAACGAGTTAGTTACGGCTAATGATGTGAGTGCTTGGCGTGGTGAAGGTAATTTAAATCATTCGATACTAGAACTGATGTCAGGTAATAACAGCAAAGCCATTGCTCATCTAAAAAAAGCAATTAATGTTGACCCTTATTTTCCAGCTAGCTATATCAACTTAGCTGACTTATATCGAAATATTGGCGATATAGAGCAAGAAAAACAAACTTATCTTGCCGCATTAAAAGCCGTTCCTAACTCAGACCTTGTTCATTACAGTTATGGCTTGTATCAAATACGCTTAAAGCAAGTTAAAAGCTCCATTGCTTCATTTACTAAGGCATTAAAGCTGCAGCCAAATAATAGTCAATACGCTTATATTTATATTTTAGCCTTAGACAATACTGGAGAGACAAAAAAAGCGTTAGCGCAATTAAAAATGATCAGTGGCCGATTCATCCATGACGGCCAGTTATTGCAATTAGGTTTAACCCTTGCGCAGAAAATGCGAGACCAACAAGCGTATCAATATTTTTATAATAAATTGCAGGCATTGCCGAGATAACCTTCTTGGCAAGCTAACACCATTTAATACCGTTTCATGTGATTACGAAGGGAATAAATTATGACAAGGTATACTGACGCGTTAAAAGTTAAGTTAAATGCGATTAATCAATTATTCATAGCAACTATTGTCTTGTTTGGTTTGATTGGTTGTACAAGCGTTGATATAACCGCTAAATCAACGGCTAAATCAACGGCTATCAACGAGATGACTTGGCAAACAGTCAACACCAAAGGAAACCTTGTAGCACGGCATGAAGCGGGCTTAGTAGGTTTTAAGGATAAGCTTTATTTATTAGGCGGTAGACGCATTAACCCTGTCAATGTCTTTGACACCAAAACAGCAACTTGGACAACAAAGTCTGCCTCACCGCTTGAAATACATCATTTCCAGCCGGTTGTTTTTGAGAATAAAATTTACATTATTGGCGCAATGACAGGGCGTTATCCCGGTGAAGTACCACTTAAAAACATTATGATTTATAACCCAAGTACAGATACATGGTCAGAAGGTGATGAAATACCAGAGCATAGACGCCGAGGTGGTGCCGGAGTTGTTGTTTATAACAATAAAATTTATCTCGTTGGTGGCATTACTGACGGACATAGAACAGGCACAGTATCGTGGTTTGATGAATATGATCCAAAAACCGGACAATGGCGAGTGCTAAAAGACATGCCTAATGGCCGTGATCATTTCCAAGCTGCGGTAGTTGATAACAAACTTTACGCTGCCGGCGGCAGAACAACCTCTCAAGTAACGAAACAAGTATTTGATTTAGTTGTTGATGAACTTGATATTTATGACTTTAACACACACGCTTGGTCAACCTCGCGCTCGCCACTTCCAACACCTCGTGCTGGTAATATAACCACCGCGATAGCAGATCAAATTTGGGTGATTGGCGGCGAATCAATGGCACATAAACCGGCGCACCATGAAACTGAAATTTTTGATATCAAAACTCAGCAATGGCTAACAGGCCCTAGTCTAAATCTTGGTTGCCATGGCACTGGCGTAGCGATTATCGATGATCATTTATGGATTGCTAGTGGCAGTGGCAATCGAGGCGGCAGCCCAGAATTGAAAAATACCGAAAAGTTGAGTTTAAAATAACCTGAACGCGGTTGAATAAGAATTTTAAAAGCGCTCTCCTCATAACAATTTAGTTTACTTTATTGTTATGAGGAAAGATTGTCATGAGTCAATTGATGAATAAAGCTCAAAGACAATGCTATGGCTTGGCTTGATTAAGTTAAGCTTGGCTTTAAGTTATGGCAACGTTAAGCAAGAATTAAAGCCAAATATTCAGCTTCGCTTATTACTTTTACACCTTTATCTCTAGCCGCATTTATTTTATTTTCACCCACTTTTTCACCCGTTACTAACAAGTCTGTTTTCCCTGAAACCGATTTTCCTACTTTGGCACCAAGCAGTTTCGCTTGTTTTTCCATATCACCTCTTGAGCCCTGAGTCATAGCGCCGGTAAACACAACCAGTTTACCTGCAATAGGAGAATCATTGTTCGCCATATCCGCTTGTTTTGGCGTAATTGTTAAGTTAAATCCTAATTCGTAAACCTTAAAAAACTCAGATCTAACATTTGCTAAGCCTTCAACAATCGCTTCAGCACTTAACAGCGCAAAACCGTCAATTTTCACCATGTCATCAACGCTAACGTCAAACAGCTCTACTAATGAATGATGCTGTAGTAGTTTTTCACAATTACCACCGGCTAAACGACTAACACCAAAAGCTGCTAGAAAACGCCAATCTTCTATGGCTATGTCTTGGCTTGCTTTAAGTTGATCGACTAAATTCTGCGCCGTTTTATCGCCAAATCCAAAACTAACAAACTTATGCTTTTTAAGTTCGTAAATTTCATGAATGCGTTTTATTCCGTATTCATGCAGTTTTTCAATCACTTTCGGACCAAAACCATCGTTATTACCTAAAGTTTTAAAAAAATGAATTAAGGTATTTTCTGTTTGTGCTGGGCAGTCGGTTTTATTTGGGCAAACTAAATGATCAGATTCCCAAATAAGGTGTGTTTGACAACTTGGACAGTGGCTCGGTAACATTGGCTCAACAGCTTTGATCACATTTTCAATTTTCGGGATCACTAAACCACTTCGCACAATTTGCACTATCGCCCCAGGGCCAACGCCCTTTTCTTTCACCATATTGTAATGATGAACGGTAACTCGGCTGATAGTAGCACCACTTAATTTTGTTGGCACAAGCTCTGCAACAGGTGAAATTCGGCCAGTTCTTGAAGTTTGCGGCGTAACACTTTGCACTTCAACTTCAGCCGATTCATCATTCACTTTAAAGGCAATTTGCCATCTATGATGATGTCTGGTTGCGCCCATATGAGCTTTGATCGCTTCATTGGTTACTTCAAAAATAACACCGTCAATATCAAAATCAACCGCATGCCAAATTTGTTCAACGATACGTTCAAAATCAGTGAGTACTTCATCAACATGGCCGGTCCAGTTATCAATTAATTGAAATGGATAAAAAACACAGGCACCTTCATCAATGGCGGTTTGGATTAAGTCATCAACTTTTTTTTCTGCAATAATTGCAGCTTGAATGTTTCTTGAGTTTTCAAAGTGCTGACTTAACACAGTATCAAAGTAGCTTTTTTTAATAACAATTTCACCCGGCCCTAAACCGCGTTCACCACTATTGGCCACTTGTAAGCCTTTAGCAAAGGCGCGGCTAATATCTTGACCTCTGACACCATCACCACGTGTATAAAGCATATTACCGTCGTCGTAGGCGGCATAACCATCTAATTTGGGTGTTACTCTAACGTAAACATCTTTATGCTCAACTCCTACTTCTTGCGCCGCTTTTAATAACCGCGTTGCCCACTTTTTAATTTCTTCAAAAGAATACGCTTTATCTGTCGATAACATTTTTTGAGGTAAAGCAACGGTTTTGCTATCAATTAACACTTCCGCTTCTACCGTTGATAAATATTCATGCTCAGGAGATTTCGCTTTTAATGCCGCATGATAAAGATCATAACTGGCGTCACTGATCAGTGGAAAACCTGAGCGATACAAACCATTGGTGGTTTTAAGTAAAAGTAATAAATCATCCGTAGACAACGCCGTAATATCGGCTAACAGTAATGATTCAATTACAGTACTTTCAACGGCTTCATTCATTTGTTGAAGAATGGTTAACTGCTCTTGAGAAAATTTTATGGCTGACATGAACGATCACCTATTAATGCATTAAAGCAAAATGAATTTTTGTTGTTATATTCAAGCTTTGCTTTTATTTGCAAGCTTGTATCGGCATATTTTGTGTTAAATTTTATAATGAAAAAAGCCTCCTGTTGGAGGCTTTAACTTAACTAAACTAAATGTTAGCTAGCTGCAATTCGATATTTTCGATCGAACTCTCTAATTTTACTGATGTAATGTTGCTCGGTTTGTTTGGTCATCACGCTACGTTTATCATCTAATAATTGACCATTAAACTCTTGTGCTAATTGTTTAGCTGCGGATAACATTTGCTCAAACACTTTAAACGCATCACCAGGGTTAGGTAAGGTCATAAATAAACTAACCCCCTGAGTCGAAAAGCTTTCCATGGTGTCTAAATCGAAGGTTCCAGGATTCATCATATTCGCTAAACTAAAGGTAATTTTACCATTACCGGCATTATCTTCATGACGATGAAAAATATTCATATCGCCAAATTTCATACCTAAAGTTAACAATGTCGGTAGTAATGCTGCACCAGAAATCATTGTTCCTTCAGGCATAACAACCGATAACACGATAACTTCCGGCTCAATATCAGCCGCTTTTTTTGGTGGCTCTGGCGCTTCGTTAACAACAGGCTCTAATTCATCTTCAAACTCTAAACCATCACCAAAGTTAATTTCAATCTGATTAACTGGCTTTTTAGGCTTATTGCGTTTTACTGTTTTTGAGATTTTTTGCGGTTTAGGTTTCTCCACCGGTGCTTGATAAACACTCTCAATTTCTGGCTCAGGCTGAGTTGTTATTTCTTCTTCTTTTTCAATAACAATAGGTTGCTGAGTAACTTCATGTTCTTGCACAGTATCTGTTAGCCCTAACTCTGGTTCTTGTGCTAACGCTTGTTCTTTTTCAACCACATCTTTAGGTAACGGCTCTTCATTAAATTCAGGCACTGGTGCTGGCTGATGAGCAATTTCATGCTCTTCTGGTGGGTGTTCAATTTCGCCAGTAAAGGCATTCGCTCCAATAATTCGTGGCTGGCTAACACCGTCTTGATCAAAGCCTGAACCATCAAAGCTACGAGTAATTGGTTCTATATTTTCGCTTTTCGCTTTTAATTTGTAGGGATTTTTGTTTTTTCTAATTTTCCACAAACCATGTAAAAGTATTGCAAAAATTGCAATTGCACTGATGATCATTAAAGCTGTTCTGATATCGTATTCCATCATCTCGCCTGTGTTATAACACTCACAAATGTCTGATATAAATTACTTATCCAGACATGAGTCAAAAAATTTTAAATCAAGAATTGTTTATTTATGCGGTTAATTATAATTTTTAGCGCATGTTAACTTTGATCGCATGAGATTAGTATTTAAATGTCACATATCAACGATAAAGTTATTAATTGCCGACAATAATAAATCGGTCTTGACTGATAAACCAGAGTAAAACGGTGAAAAATTTGATTTTTTTTTGTTAATAAATAAAACATAGCTAAGTTTGCCGGTTTTCTATTCATTTCACTAAAACTTCATCATTACTTTGATGTATTTTGTAACATTTATCGTTTCTTGAATGCATGCCATTCTATACAATCACTATATAATAAAATTCTATTTCTGTTTTATATAAAAATTATGTCAGCTCAAAAACACAATTTAGCAACAAGCGGCGCCGGTTATTTTTTTCTCGGCTTCACATTGATCCGACAAAAAGGCATCAAACGATTCGTACTTATTCCTTTAGTCGTTAATCTCATTTTATTCTTTTTTGCTTTTCAGTATCTCTATAAAAAACTTGATTATTATATGGCGGAATTAACCACTCTATTACCTGATTGGCTAACTTGGTTAAGCAGTTTATTGTGGCCATTAGCGGTGGTGGGTATGCTGATCTTGTTTTCTTTTATCTTTACCTCTGTCGCCAATTGGTTGGCTGCCCCCTTTAACGGCTTATTATCTGAAAAAGTAGAAGCGCTGTTAACGGGTGAAACACCTCCTGATGGCGGTGTTGTTGATATTATTAAAGATATTCCTCGTACTTTTATTCGTGAATGGAAAAAGTTTGCTTATTACGTTCCACGCGCTATAGGTTTTCTTCTACTCTTTTTTATATTGCCGGTAGTCGGGCAAATTATTTGGTTTTTATTTGTCGCTTGGATGATGGCAATACAATACAAAGATTACCCATTTGATAATCATAAAATATCATTTGATGATATGCGCTCAATATTACAAGCTCATAAGGGCTTAAGTTATAGCTTTGGTATCACCACCTGTATTTTTTCAATGTTACCACTGATTAATTTTATCGTGATGCCGGTGGCCATTTGTGGCGCAACCGCTTTATGGGTTGACCGTTATAAACACCTAAAATGTAACGCGTAACCAAAATTAAAGACATTCATCGGCTATAATAAAGATTGACCGAATTAAAATGACCTTTTACAGTGTTGTTAATAAGTAACATCATTAATACCTGAACACTATTAATATCGCTAGCAATAGCTGTGAAATGATGTCTTAAAATTGTGGAGCTCAAGATGGATCTAAAAAAAATAACTCGCCAATTCGGCATACTTTGTTGCCTTAGCCTCGCCAGTATCAGCGCCTTAGCAAATAGCGCGGGCAATGAAGATAGCAATATTTATGTCGCTAAATTACCTGATGCTCAAGTATTTGCTTCATTTACCGACGAGCTACCTGCCGTGCTTAATTATTTTACCACGGCGAGTAAGCAACAAGTGATTGACTTTTATACTGCCGCATACGGGGAAATACAAACTGAGCAATTAAAACGCAAGCGTTTAACCCTCACCTTTTTACATAATGGTCAAAATATTCGCATTGTGATTTCAGAGCAGAATAACAAACGCCAAGTCGATATTTTAATTAACCAGACTGAAAAATTTAATTTTTAGCAATAAAAAACCGAAACAAATGTTTCGGTTTTTTTTATTGCTAATGTTTCTAATTTTGAACATCAATTAACATCAATGAAAAAATTAGAAATTAATTAACCATCGCTCATTTATCAATGAGCAAGCTAATTATAATTTATCAGCGCTATCAGCTAAGTATGAAGCAACACCTTCTGGAGAAGCTGTCATACCTTTATCGCCTTTGTTCCAACCTGCTGGACAAACTTCACCGTGATCTTGGTGGAATTGTAAAGCATCAACAACACGAAGCATTTCATCAATGTCACGACCTAATGGTAAGTCGTTAACTACTTGGTGACGAACAACACCGTCTTCATCAATTAAGAAAGAACCACGGAAAGCAACACCTGCTTCATGTTCTACGCCGTATGCTTGACAGATTTCATGTTTAGTATCAGCAACTAAAGCGTATTTAACTGGACCAATACCACCTTCGTTTACTGGTGTGTTACGCCATGCATTGTGAGAAAACTGAGAATCAATTGAAACACCAATAACTTCAACGCCACGTGCTTTGAAGTCTTCCATACGGTGATCAAAAGCGATTAACTCAGAAGGACATACAAATGTGAAATCTAGAGGATAGAAAAATACAACTGCTTTTTTACCTTTGATCACTTCGCTTAATGTAAAGCTATCAACAATTTCTCCGCTACCTAATACGGCTGCAGCAGTAAAGTCCGGTGCTGGACGACCTACTAGTACACTCATTTTATTCTCCATTTATTATTTAAAACGTGATATTGCTACCACTATTTATTGCTTAAACCTTAGTTATTAGTTTAAGCACTGAACTTACTAATTATTAGTACAACTAGTATTGTGCTGTAATTTTATTTTTCAATACAAAATTGAAAAATAAATTATGCATCCGCTGCTGAATTGTCTTTTTCAGCCGCTTGTTTTAATAACGGTTGTAATTCA
This sequence comes from Thalassotalea agariperforans, assembly GCF_053470345.1. NCBI lineage: Bacteria > Pseudomonadati > Pseudomonadota > Gammaproteobacteria > Alteromonadales > Colwelliaceae > Thalassotalea > Thalassotalea agariperforans. Next base: position 172,095 of record NZ_JBQMWH010000002.1, read on the forward strand.
CCTTGTTGATGCATTTCTAAAATAATGTCACAACCACCAATCAACTCACCTTCAACCCATAATTGTGGGAATGTTGGCCAATCAGCATATTTTGGTAATTCAGCACGAATATCTGGATTTTGTAAAATATCAACATAAGCAAATTTTTCACCACAAGCCATCATCGCTTGTGCCGTTTGAGCAGAAAAACCACAGCTTGGTAATTTAGGTGAACCTTTCATGTATAACAAAATATTATTTTCTGCAATTTGTGCTTTGATTTTTTCAATAGTTTCCATAGTAACCTCTGATATTAATTGCTATTTCATTATTTAGTGATAAATAAGGCAATATTCAATGAAATAGCGACTATTATTTGATTTTGAACTAAATTAATTCATTTAGCGCTTTAAAAATCGATGGCAAAGCGCATAATTTTCAGTAAACTATGCAGGCTTTATAAATTCTTGAGTATTTTACTAGGTTTTTAACAAAAGCAAACAACTTCTTTATTTTTGCGCAAAAATAAATAATGAATTACTGCTTAAATGAATATTTGTTTAAGTTACTCACCAATTTACTTCATAAAATTGGTTAATATTAATAGTCTTGGAGAATATAATGGCGATTGAATTACCAGCTCTTCCGTATGAGCAAAACGCATTAGAACCACACATTTCAGCTGAAACGTTATCGTACCACTATGGTAAGCATCACAATACTTATGTTGTTAAGCTTAACGGTCTTATTGAAGGTACTGATTTTGCAGGTAAGTCTTTAGAAGATATCGTAAAATCATCTGAAGGTGGTGTATTTAACAACGCTGCTCAAATCTGGAACCATACTTTCTACTGGAACAGCTTAAGCCCTAACGGTGGCGGCGAACCAACAGGCGCTTTAGCTGATGCAATTACAGCAAGCTTTGGTTCATTTGCTGACTTTAAAGCAAAATTCACTGACAGTGCAATTAACAACTTCGGTTCAAGCTGGACTTGGTTAGTTAAAAACGCTGACGGTAGCTTAGCTATTGTTAACACTTCAAACGCTGCTACGCCATTAACTGATGAAGGTGTTACTCCTTTATTAACAGTAGATTTATGGGAACATGCTTACTACATTGATTACCGTAACCTTCGTCCAAGCTACATGGAAGGTTTCTGGGCATTAGCTAACTGGGATTTTGCTTCAGCAAACTTCGCATAAGCTAATCACCTAAACAGGTATTATTAAGCCAACTTTAGTGTTGGCTTTTTTATTTCTTCAATTTTAAATTCTGTCGTTAACCTTTCAGATTTAATCATAACATATCCCTCTGCTACGCCCCTAAAGTGAAATATTTTAAAAATAATTCCAAATTAATCATCTAGTTCTGAAATTCTTGGCTAAACTTAATAATAGATAAATTAATTTCACGGTTACCGCTGTAAAACTTGTTATTTATTAATTTCAATAACAAGTAGGTTACTGAAAGTTTTTATTCTTTATTGTGAATTTGGAGAAGGTTATGAGTATTTTTCAGCACTATCAATCGCGCTACGACCAAGCCCAAGAAGAGCGATTTTCTATCCAAGAGTTTCTTGACCTTTGCCGACAAGATAAAAAGGCTTATGCCAGTGCTTCAGAGCGTCTTTTAACGGCAATTGGCGAGCCTGAGATGATTGATACCGCAAACGATCCACGCTTAAGCCGCATATTTTCTAACCGTGTTATCGCTCGTTACCCCGCTTTTGCTGATTTTTATGGCATGGAAGAAGCCATTGAGCAAATAGTATCTTACCTAAAACATGCATCACAAGGTTTAGAAGAACAAAAACAAATTCTTTATTTATTAGGCCCTGTTGGTGGGGGTAAATCTTCTCTTGCTGAAAAACTAAAAGCCTTAATGCAGCTAGAGCCCATTTATGTGTTAAGTGCTAATGGTGTCCGTAGCCCGGTCAATGATCACCCCTTTTGCTTATTTGACGCCAGTAAAGACGGTAAAATATTATTAGACGAGTACAACATTCCGGTTCGCTATTTAAGTACTATCATGTCGCCTTGGGTGTCAAAACGCTTACATGAGTTTGGTGGTGATATTTCTAAATTTGATGTCGTTAAAGTCTACCCTTCAATTTTAGATCAGCTTGCCATTGCTAAAACCGAGCCTGGTGACGATAACAATCAAGATATTTCAACCTTGGTCGGTAAAGTAGATATTCGCCAATTAGAACATTTTGCTCAAAATGATCCCGATGCTTATAGCTATTCAGGTGCCTTATGCCGTGCAAACCAAGGGGTAATGGAATTTGTTGAAATGTTCAAAGCACCAATTAAAGTGTTACATCCATTATTAACCGCAACACAAGAAGGTAACTATAACCCAACAGAAGGGCTATCTGCCTTGCCTTTTAATGGTATTTTATTAGCGCATTCAAATGAATCCGAATGGCAAACATTTCGTAATAACAAAAACAACGAAGCCTTTTTAGATCGTGTTTATATTGTCAAAGTGCCCTACTGTATGCGGGTTTCTGAAGAAGTTAAAATTTATAAAAAATTACTTGAACACAGTGAACTCAATAACGCGCAATGTGCGCCTGATACTTTAGAAACATTGGCGAAATTTTCAGTGTTGTCTCGTTTAAAAGAGCCTGAAAATTCAAGCCTTTATTCCAAAATGCGAGTTTACGATGGCGAAAGCTTAAAAGACACCGATCCTAAAGCAAAATCGTACCAAGAATATCGTGATTATGCAGGGCTTGATGAAGGCATGTCGGGCTTATCAACTCGTTTTGCTTTTAAAATTTTATCGCGCGTATTTAATTTTGATCATATGGAAGTTGCCGCAAACCCCGTACATTTATTTTATGTACTTGAGCAACAAATTGAACGTGAGCAGTTACCCAAAGAAACCGCCGAGCGTTATTTAGAATTTATTAAAGGTTATTTAACTCAGCAATATATTGAATTTATTGGTAAAGAAATTCAAACCGCCTATTTAGAATCGTACTCTGAATATGGTCAAAATATTTTTGACCGATATGTTACTTATGCTGATTTTTGGATCCAAGATCAAGAATATCGCGATGCTGAAACTGGGCAACTATTTGATCGCGCCGCCCTAAATAACGAATTAGAAAAAATTGAAAAACCGGCAGGTATTAGTAATCCGAAAGATTTTCGTAATGAAATTGTCAATTTTGTCTTACGGGCAAAAGCAAACAATAACGGTAAAAACCCGAATTGGACCAGTTATGAAAAATTACGCACGGTGATCGAGAAAAAAATGTTTTCAAATACCGAAGACTTATTGCCAGTTATTTCATTTAACACCAAAACATCAACCGAAGATCAACAAAAACACGACGACTTTGTTGAACGCATGATGACTAAAGGTTATACCCAAAAACAAGTGCGATTATTATCGGAATGGTATTTACGCGTTAGAAAATCCTCATAAGTGGTTATTTGAGTAGTTACAGCCACTGCATTAAAAGGAGGAAATATGTCGAATTTTATTGATAGACGATTAAACAGTAAAAATAAAAGTACTGTTAATCGTCAGCGATTTATTCGCCGATATAAAAGCCAGATCAAAAAATCGGTTTCCGACGCCATTAATCATCGCGGGGTAACGGATGTTGAATCGGGTGAAAGTATTACTATCGCCCGCAAAGATTTATCTGAGCCTATTTTTCATCAAGGTCAAGGCGGCGTGCGTGATCGTGTTCATCCGGGCAATGACCAATTTAGCCAAGGGGATCGTATTCCTCGCCCAGAGCAAGGACAGCAAGGCGGCAGTGGTCAAGGAGATGCTAGCGACTCAGGCGAAGGTGATGATGATTTTGTTTTTTCGATCAGTAAAGAAGAATATTTAAACTTATTGTTTGAAGATTTAGCCTTACCTAATTTAGAAAAAAATCAATTAGATAAACTTATTGAATACAAAACTACCCGTGCCGGTTATTGTGCCGAGGGCAATCCATCAAACATTGATATTGTCAAATCATTACAAGGCTCGATTGCCCGCAGAATTGCCATGACAGCGAGCAAACGCCGACAATTAAAAGAGTTAGAAGAAGCTTTAATTGTTATGGAAGCAGCGCCTGAAATTGATGCTAAAGCCATTAAACAGTTGAAATTAGAGATAGAAGCGCTAAAAGCAAAAATAGCCAAGGTGCCTTTTATTGATACCTTTGACTTACATTATCGTAATTATGCCAAACAAGCAGTGCCAACATCAAAAGCCGTAATGTTTTGTTTAATGGATGTTTCCGGTTCTATGGATCAAGCAACCAAAGATATTGCCAAGCGCTTTTATATTCTACTTTATTTATTTTTAACCCGTACTTATAAATCTATCGATGTGGTTTATATTCGCCATCATACCCAAGCTAAAGAAGTTGACGAGCAAGAGTTTTTTTATTCTCAAGAAACCGGTGGCACTATCGCATCTTCTGCGCTGATTTTAATGGATAAAATTATCAAAGAGCGTTATGACGGCGGGCAATGGAACATTTATGGTGCTCAAGCCTCTGACGGTGACAATTGGGCTGATGATTCACCTCAGTGTAAAAAACTATTATTGGAGAATATTTTACCTAAATCTCGTTATTTTAGTTACATTGAGATCACTCAACATGCCCATCAAACCTTATGGCATCAATATCAAGAAGTTGCAAACCTTAACGACAGTTTTGCCATGCGCCATATAAAATCCGTCCACGATATTTACCCAGTTTTCCGTGATTTATTCAAGAAATCTGCCGAGCAAGCAGCTTAAGTAGTGGAGTTTGCATGACTAATTTTAAAGACAGTACGCCTAAAAGTACCCATAAAAAAACAACACCATTAAGTGATAGTGCTGACTGGACATTTCCATTATTAGAGCAATACCAAACCGAAATAGCCCGGGTTGCCAAATTATATAAATTAGATACTTACCCAAATCAAATTGAAGTGATCACTGCTGAGCAAATGATGGATGCTTACGCCAGCGTTGGTATGCCAATTGGCTACAACCATTGGACTTATGGCAAAAAATTTATCCAAACCGAACAAACCTATAAACGTGGTCAAATGGGTTTAGCTTATGAAATTGTCATTAATTCTGATCCTTGTATTTCCTACTTGATGGAAGAAAATACGCTAACAATGCAAGCGTTAGTGATGGCACATGCCTGCTATGGCCACAATTCTTTTTTTAAAGGCAATTATTTATTTCAATCATGGACAGATGCAGGCTCTATCATTGATTATCTATTATTTGCTAAACAATATATTGCTAACTGCGAGCAAAAATACGGCATTGATGAAGTAGAAACCTGTTTAGATGCATGCCACGCGCTCATGAACCATGGTGTTGATCGTTACAAACGACCACAAAAAATTTCACTTGAAGAAGAGTTAAAACGTCAAAAAGACCGTGAAGCTTATTTACAATCTCAAGTTAACACCTTGTGGCGAACCGTACCTAGTGATCAAAAAGACACGCAAACACGCAAACCTAAATACCCTGCTGAGCCGCAAGAAAACATTCTTTATTTTATTGAAAAAAATGCCCCCTTATTAAAACCTTGGCAACGTGAATTAGTTCGCATTGTTCGTAAAATATCACAGTATTTTTATCCACAAAAACAAACACAAGTAATGAACGAAGGCTGGGCTTGCTTTTGGCACTATACCATTTTAAATCATTTATATGATGAGGGCTTAGTCACTGATAAATTCATTTTAGAATTTCTTCACAGTCATACCAATGTTGTTGCCCAACCAGAATATAATAGCCCTTATTATTCAGGGATTAACCCCTATGCTTTAGGTTTTAACATGTTTATGGACATTAAACGTATTTGCCAAGAGCCAACTGAAGAAGATAAGGCTTGGTTTCCTGATATTGCTGGCAGTGACTGGCTTGAAACCCTACACTTTGCTATGCATAACTTCAAAGATGAAAGCTTTATTAGCCAATTTTTATCTCCAAAACTGATGCGTGATTTTAAGTTATTTCATATTCATGATGATGAAAAAGAAAACTATATAGAAATTGCCGCTATTCATAACGAAGCAGGATATAAAAAAATTCGAAGTGCCTTATCTGAGCAATACAATTTAAGTAATTTAGAAGCGAATATTCAAGTTATTGAAGCAAACATTTCGGGTGATCGTTCTCTAACATTAGAATATACCCCACATAATGGCATTCCATTAGCTGAGTCAAAAGATGAAGTTTTAAAACACTTACATTATTTATGGCAATTTGACGTAAAACTGGTACAAAGAGATGAAAAAAATGAATTTGAAACGATTGCTAGTTGCCCTGAAGTTCCTTCAATAAAAGAAGAAACGGTTTAATTTGAGTAATACCAATTTCATTAAATTATTGCCACTTATACGGATTGGTATTAATGGAATTGATATAAAATTCACCGAAAAAAAAGTGGTTCAAGATTGAACCACTTTTATCAAATATCAAATAGTAGCAGAGCAATATAATTTTTAAATTATTTATGCTCTACCGAGATAATTTCATATTCAACCACGCCGCCTGGTGTGGTAATTTCAATTTCACTATCAACTTCTTTACCAATTAAGCCACGAGCCATTGGCGAGTTTAATGAAATACGGCCAGTTTTAAAATCAGCTTCATCATCACCAACAATTTGATAAGTCACTTCAACTTCAGTGTCAATATTTAATAAGGTAACGGTTGAGCCAAAAATAACCTTACCTGTGTTAGGAATTTTAGTTACATCAATGATTTGCGCATTACAAAGACGGCCTTCAATGTCTTGAATACGCCCTTCACAAAAACCTTGTTCTTCTTTCGCAGCATGGTATTCGGCGTTTTCTTTTAAGTCACCATGTTCGCGCGCCTCAGCAATATCTTTAACAATGCGAGGACGTTTTACTGTTTTTAAATATTTAAGTTCTTCTTTTAACTGTTCGGCACCAAGAAGTGTCATTGGATATTTTGTCATGGTTTTCTTCTTACCTTGTTTTTATGTGCTATGAAAATAATAAAGCGAATTGATGTTGGCTTTTACCGTTGACATCAGCTTCTAAAGCACTTAATAAAAAATGGTTTTTTCAAACGAAAAAACCATTTAAATTTGTCTAATTGTCAAATTCAGCAGCCTAAGCTGCTGTCTTTATTTAGCGTATTAACAGCGTTTATGTAACTCTTGAATTGAAGTTACCGTGTTTCTGTCATCGGCAGAGTGTGCCTGACAAGCAGCAAATGCCGCATTTAACGTTGTTGTGTAAGCTACTTTATAGCGAAGTGCGCCACCACGCAATACTTTAGAGTCTTCAATCGCTTTACGACCTTCCGTTGTATTGATGATATAGCTATATTCACTGTTTTTGATTCTATCAAGAATATGAGGACGACCTTCATGTACTTTATTCACACGACGAACCGGAACGCCCGCTTCACGTAATATAATTTCAGTACCGTGGGTAGCATCTAACTCATAACCTAAAGCAACCATTTGTTTAGCTAAGTCAACAACTCGACCTTTATCGCTGTTACGAACAGAGATTAACGCACGACCATCTTTTGGTACAGAAACGCCGGCACCTAAGTTAGCTTTAGCAAAAGCTTCTTCAAAAGTATTACCAACACCCATAACTTCACCCGTTGAACGCATTTCAGGGCCAACTAATGGATCACTACCATGGAACTTATTAAACGGAATAACCACTTCTTTAACTGAGAAATAAGGTGGAATAATTTCTTTAGTCACACCTAATTCTTTTAAGGTTTTACCAGCCATAACCTGAGCACCAATTTTCGCTAAAGGAACACCGGTCGCTTTAGATACAAATGGTACTGTACGTGCAGCACGAGGGTTAACTTCAATTAAATAAACCTTGTCGCCTTTTACTGCCATTTGTGTATTCATTAGGCCAATAACACCTAACTCAAATGCTAAGTCTGATACTTGCTTACGCATTACATCTTGAACTTCTTGGCTTAAGCTATAAGCAGGTAATGAACATGCAGAGTCACCCGAGTGAACACCCGCTTGTTCAATGTGTTGCATAATACCACCAACAACCACGTCAGTACCGTCACAAACCACATCGATATCAACTTCAATCGCATCATCAAGGAAGTGATCAAGCAATACTGGTGAGTCATTCGACACACTAACAGCTTCAGTCATGTAACGACGTAAATCTTCTAAGTCGTAAACAATTTCCATTGCACGACCACCTAATACGTAAGAAGGACGAACAACTAGTGGGAAGCCAATTGCTTCTGCTTTAGCCATTGCTTCTTCAAGTGAAGTTACTGTCGCATTTTCTGGCTGTAATAAATCTAAACGCTCAACCGCTTGTTGGAAACGCTCACGATCTTCTGCGCGGTCAATAGCATCAGGAGAAGTACCAATAATTGGCACACCAGCAGCTTCTAATGCACGTGCTAATTTAAGTGGTGTTTGACCACCATATTGCACGATAACCCCTTTAGGCTTTTCAATACGAACAATTTCAAGCACATCTTCAAAGGTGATCGATTCAAAGTATAAACGATCTGAAGTATCGTAATCAGTTGAAACCGTTTCAGGGTTACAGTTAACCATGATGGTTTCATAACCGTCTTCACGTAATGCTAATGCAGCATGAACACAACAGTAATCAAATTCAATACCTTGACCAATTCGGTTAGGGCCACCACCTAAGATCATGATTTTGTCATTATCTGTCGGGTTAGCTTCACACTCTTCATCGTAAGTAGAATACATGTAAGCAGTGTCAGAGCTAAATTCAGCAGCACAAGTATCAACACGTTTGTAAACAGGGAAAATACCTGATTTTTCACGCTTTTTACGAATTTCAGCTTCACTAACACCAATCACATCCGCTAAGCGTGAATCAGCAAAACCTTTGCGTTTTAACTGTCTTAAATATTCTGGTGTTAACGACTTCATGCCGCCTTCAGAAACTTTTTGCTCTTCTTTGATCAAATCTTCAATTTGTACTAAGAACCAACGGTCAATCTTAGTTGCATTAAAAACATCTTCAATGGTTAAACCTAAACGGAAGGCATCAGCAACATACCAAATACGATCGGCACCGGCTTCTTGAAGCTCATGCATGATCTTAGTTTTAGCACCTTTTTTCGTTACATCAACAATCGGGTCAAAACCACTAACACCAACTTCTAAGCCGCGTAATGCTTTTTGCATTGACTCTTGTTGGTTACGGCCAATCGCCATTACTTCACCAACAGATTTCATTTGAGTTGTTAAACGGTCTTCAGAACCGGCAAACTTTTCAAAGTTAAAACGTGGAATTTTAGTAACTACGTAATCGATAGTCGGCTCAAATGATGCTGGTGTTGCACCACCGGTAATGTCATTTTGTAATTCATCAAGGGTATAACCAACCGCAAGCTTGGCTGCAATTTTAGCAATTGGGAAACCCGTAGCTTTTGACGCTAATGCTGAAGAACGAGATACCCGTGGGTTCATCTCGATGATCACCATACGGCCAGTATTAGGACAAATACCAAATTGTACGTTTGAACCACCTGTTTCAACGCCAATTTCACGTAATACGGCAATCGATGCGTTACGCATGATTTGGTATTCTTTATCGGTTAACGTTTGTGCTGGAGCAACAGTGATCGAATCACCCGTATGAATACCCATAGGATCGAAGTTTTCAATAGAACAAATAATGATACAGTTGTCATTTTTGTCGCGAACCACTTCCATTTCATATTCTTTCCAACCAATTAATGATTCATCGATCAATAATTCAGATGTTGGAGAAAGATCTAAACCACGCGTACAAATTTCATCAAATTCTTCGCGGTTATAAGCGATACCACCACCGGTACCACCCATGGTAAACGATGGACGAATAATACATGGGAAACCAATACGCTTTGACGTTTCGTGCGCTTCTTCAATGGTATGAACAATTTCAGCACGCGGACATTCAAGGCCAATATTTTTCATGGCTTGGTCAAAACGCTCACGGTTTTCAGCTTTGTCGATTGCATCGGCTGTTGCGCCAATCATTTCAACATTAAATTCTTTTAATACGCCTTTTGCTTCTAATTCTAAAGCACAGTTTAATGCCGTTTGACCACCCATGGTTGGTAATACAGCACAAGGACGCTCTTTTTCAATAATTTTGCGAACAACTTCCCAATGAATTGGCTCGATATACGTGGCATCGGCCATTTCCGGATCTGTCATTATCGTTGCTGGGTTAGAGTTAACTAAGATAACTCGATAACCTTCTTCACGTAAGGCTTTACATGCTTGTGCGCCTGAATAATCAAACTCACAGGCTTGGCCAATAACAATTGGACCTGCGCCTAAGATCAAGATACTTTTTAAATCAGTACGTTTTGCCATTTTCTAAATTCTCTCTCTGTTTATCTTGATTAAGGGCTTAAGCTTTAGCGGCTTTAATAAGGTCAATAAAATGGTCGAACAATGGTGCTGCATCATGAGGACCAGGGCTCGCTTCAGGGTGACCTTGAAAACTAAATGCTGGTTTATCAGTCAGGTGAATACCTTGTATCGTGCCATCAAATAATGATGTATGCGTTACTTTGATATTCTCCGGTAAATTATTTTCATCAACAGCAAAACCATGGTTTTGAGCTGTGATCATCACTACATCACGTGCGAAATCTTTTACTGGGTGGTTACCACCATGATGACCAAATTTCATTTTAATGGTTTTAGCGCCACTCGCTAAACCAAGTAGTTGATGACCTAAACAGATACCAAATACCGGAATATCTGTTGTTAAAATTTCTTTAATTGCATCAATGGCGTAAGTACATGGCTCTGGGTCACCTGGGCCATTAGATAAAAAGACACCATCTGGATTCATAGCTAATACTTCGGCAGCAGGTGTTTGTGCAGGAACAACCGTTAATTTACAACCACGGTCAACTAACATACGTAAAATGTTACGTTTCGCACCAAAGTCATAAGCAACAACATGGAAAGGTTTTTCAGCTGGCGTAACAAAACCTTTGCCTAATTCCCAGCTACCTTCTGTCCATTCGTAGCTTGATTTAGTTGAAACAACTTTGGCTAAATCCATGCCTTTCAAGCCAGGGAAGCCTTTTGCTTGTGATAACGCTTGCTCGATACTTTCTTCGGTAACTTCACCGGCTAAAATACAACCGTTTTGTGCACCTTTTTCACGTAAAATACGGGTTAATTTACGGGTATCAATATCGGCAATACCTAAAATGTTATGGCGAATTAAGTATTCACTTAAGTTTTCTTCATTTCTAAAGTTACTTGCTAATAAAGGCAAATCACGAATAACCAAGCCTTTAGCAACAATTTCGCCCGCTTCTTCATCTTCAGAGTTAGTACCCGTATTACCGATATGCGGATACGTTAGAGTAATAATTTGTTCTGCGTATGAAGGGTCGGTAAGAATTTCTTGGTAACCAGTCATTGAAGTGTTGAACACAACTTCACCAACTGCTGATCCCTCTGCACCGATTGCGGTGCCTTTAAATACAGTGCCGTCTTCTAGCACTAAAATAGCAGATTTAGTCAATTTAACCTCCGAAAAGAAGAAAGAAACTCAAGAATAATAGGCTAAGCCGTCGTTATCTTAAGCACAAATGTAATGCATACAAAAATGTCAAAAACCTAACTATCGGTAAATTTTTGACAAAATCCACTTATTTTACGCTCGAAGCTTTCTTTCGTCTAGTAATAATTGTAAAAACTCAGTGTTTAAATGAAAAATCATCTAAAACACCCAAAAGTAATAGTTTTCTATAAATAACCTCAACGAATTAAGGTTATTTCAACGCCTTTATTTAAAACTTTTATTTTAAACCAAGTACATCTTGCATGTCGTAATAACCAACCGGTGCTTTTGACAACCATAATGCTGCTCGCATTGCCCCTAAAGCAAAGGTCATACGAGATGTTGCTTTATGAGTGATTTCGATACGCTCACCTAAATCAGCAAATAAAGCGGTATGTTCACCAATAATATCGCCGGCACGAACGGTTGCAAAACCTATGGTATTACGATCACGTTCTTCGGTAATGCCTTCTCGACCATAAACAGCACATTGCGATAAATCACGATCTAAAGTATCGGCTATAACTTGGCCAATTTTTACCGCAGTACCTGATGGTGCATCTTTTTTAAAGCGATGATGCGCTTCTAAAATTTCAATATCGGTGTAATCGCCAATCGCTTTCGCGGTCATTTCAACTAATTTAAATAATAAATTTACACCAACACTCGTATTCGGTGCTAACACAACGGGACACTGCTGCCCTGCTTGTTTAATGCTCGCCACTTGTGCGTCATCAAAACCAGTTGTGCCAATAACAATCGCTTTTTGATGTTCTGCACACCATTTTACGTTATCAAGGGTAGCTTCAATTGAAGTAAAATCAATAAACACATCAGCGTCGGCTAAATCTTGTATTGATGTTGAAGTATTTAAACCTAACGCGCCAATACCGGCTAATTGCCCTAAATCAAAATTAGCAAATGATGAAGTTGCACGAACAGTGCCTCCTACTAAGGTTATTTGTTCATGCTCTGCTGCAGCTTGAATTAAATTGCGGCCCATACGACCACTACAACCTAAAATAGCAACTTTAATTGTCATTATATTTTCTCTATTCTTTAAACGTTTTATGCTGTAAAAATTAAACTTTGACTTAACGCCAAAGATTGACTGATATCTTGTGAAACGGCATTAATTATTTTTACTTGCTGATCAATAACACTAACATGGTAAATCGCGGCAAACTCGGTAATTAACTGTTCATCATCTGAAAAAAATTGCCAGTCGATATTCACCAAAAATACCGTTTGGGTTAGCTTTTGATAAGTGCTATTTAGCATTTTAAAAGCGCTGAATTGCTGGTCTTTTAATTGCGTAAATATGGCTTGATAAGCGTCACTAAATTCAGCTTCTGTGGTTAACAGCATGACATGATCAGGCGTTGATAGCGTACAAGGCAAATGGTAACAATTGCGAGCTTTCGCTAAATCACTCTGCGCTAAACTTTGCGCTAGCGTTTGAAATAATTCAAGTAGCTGCGCTGTTACTGATGAAACATTCATAAAAATTCGCCAAGTAAATTCTTGCCATAAAAAAGCCGGGAAACCCGGCTTTAATTTAGATAATTATAAAATATCTAATAATTCAACATCAAATACTAATGCTGAATAAGGAGGTATTGCTCCTTGAGAACCACGCTCACCGTAAGCTAAGTTATACGGAATGTATAAACGGTATTTAGCGCCAACAGGCATTAATTGTAAAGCTTCAGTCCAACCAGCGATAACTCCACCTACAGGGAATTCAGCAGGTTGACCACGATCGTAAGAACTATCAAAAACGTCACCGTTAATAAAAGTACCGTGATAATGCGTACGAACAGTGCTAGCTGCTGTTGGTTTTTCGCCTTCGCCAGCCGCTAATACTTCATATTGTAAACCTGATTCAGTCACTGTAACTTCGTCACGTTTTGCATTTTCAGCTAAGAAAGCTTCGCCTTCAGCTGATTTTTCTTTCGCTGCAGCTAATTCTAACTCTTGTAATTTTTTAGAAATAACAGAAAACGCTTCGTTTAATGCTTCTTCACTTACTTGGCTAGCAGCACCCGCTAAAGCATCAGCTAAGCCAGCTTGAACAGCAGTAACGTCGAAATCTTTAAAAGGGTTATTACGTAATTGATCACCTAATTGACGACCGACACCATAACTTACACGTTGTTCTATTGATTCAAATTTATTTTCAGACATGCTTTCTTCTTAAGTAGTAAAAATTCGCGCGAAAGTTTAGCATATTCATTGTTCGATCTGTAGTGCTAAAAATATATTTACCTTACGCAAAATTCGCTCGCTTGTTGCTATCGCGTTTATTTATCAACATAATCATGGCAAACAGCCATCTATCATTCTAACAAGAAGAATTTATATGAAAAGCCTATTACCTTTTACCCTCTTTTTATTACTCTTTTTAGGCACCGGTATCATTTTTACCCTACAAGGGGTGGAATTTGCTTTTTATCAATTGCCCGCCAGTATCGCAATTATTCCCGCTATTATTTTAGCGGTGTGGATGGGCAGCGGCACCGTCAATGAAAAAATCAACCATTTTATTAAAGGCGCTGGTCACGAAAATATTATCACCATGTGCCTGATTTATTTATTAGCGGGTGCTTTTGCAACGGTGGCAAAATCAACCGGAAGTGTTGATGCAAGTGTGCAATTAGGCTTAGCCATGTTTCCTGATTATTTGTTATTACCTGGCTTATTTTTAGTTTCCGCTTTTTTAGCAACGGCGATGGGAACATCCATGGGTACCATAGCTGCTATCGCCCCGATTGCATTAGGCTTTGTTGAGGCAACCGATTTAAATGCCGGTTTGATTGCTGGAGTAATTATGTCGGGCGCTATTTTTGGCGATAACTTATCCATTATTTCAGATACCACCATCGCGTCAACACGTAGCCAAGGTGCGGAAATGAAAGATAAATTTAAGGCTAACTTTAAAATTTCAGTGCCTGCGGCCATTATTTGCTTAGTGTTATTTACTTTATTAGCCGAGCCTATTAGTCACCAAGCAAGTACTGATATTGCCATTACCGGTTTACTACCTTATCTGCTTATTTTATTGTTAGCTTTATTGGGTGTGAATGTTTTTATTGTTTTATTGGTGGGGATTATTACCGCTGCAGCTATTGGTTTTATCACTAACGGCTATCAATTAACCCTATGGCTAAGCGATATAAATCAAGGTTTTAGTGCCATGCAGGATATTTTTATTCTGGCCTTATTTATTGGTGGCTTAAGTGAATTAGTGAAACGTCAAGGCGGTTTAGCCGCGTTAACCAAAGCAATTGCAAACATCACCCACAAACTCGTTAAAAATTCAGCTGGCCACAATAACAAAATGGCTGCCGGTATTGGTATTGGTGGCTTAGCCTTTTTTAGTAACTTTTTCACCGCCAATAATACAGTCGCCATTATTATTTCGGGAGAAACAGCAAAAGAGCTTGCCGAAGAAGGCAAACTCAAGCCGGCACAATCGGCTAGTTTATTAGATATTTTTGCTTGTATTAACCAAGGCCTTATTCCTTATGGCGCACAAGCGTTGTTGTTAGGCGCTACCATGAAAATATCACCTGTTGATGTGGTCCTGCATGCTTACTACCCCATGGTATTATTGTTGGTAGTACTTGTTGGCTTTAAAAAAATGATCAAATAATACCAATTCATTAAGTTTATAAGTTTTTGTGCGTAGGAAAAATAAATCATGGCAAGGTGCTTGGTTGAGCAATAGCTGGCAATTGGGACTGAAATTGGAATTGAAAGGAACATCTAAATTTAGCCCATAAAAAAACCTTAGTAACTTATGCTACTAAGGTTTTTGTAAAGTTTTTTATAAAGTTTTTTTATAAAGCGCTTAAGCGACTTTTCATTTATGCCGAAGCATAAACCTCTTTATCGATAATAGCACCAGGATGTTGTACTACTAAACTCGCTATTTTTGCGGCTTCAATTACAGAGTCAGCAACACTTTTACCTAGACTACGAGCGCCAAGGTAAGTACCGGCAAAAGAATCACCTGCGGCTGTTGAATCAACTTGTTTTGGCGCTGGTGTGAATGGTAAATGCGATTTAACACCGTTATCTAAACCATATACTCCGTCATTACCACATTTTACAACAATTTCATTTGCTGAAAACTGTTCAAAATAGCTAAAAATCTCTTCTTTAGTTTGCTGGTTAAACATATCTTGATGATCTTCTAAACCAGGGAAAACAATATCCGAAATGGCATACGCTTTTTCAGTCCATAACACAGCATGCTCAAGTGAATTCCACATTCTAGGACGGTAATTAGGATCAAAAGCAACCCTTGCGCCTTTCGCACGTAAAGCAGAAACAAATTCAATTAATGCGCCTTTATCTTCATCAGATAAAATTGCCAAACTAATACCACTAAAATAAACCGTATCAATAGTATTCGCATTCGCTAATACATTATCGGTATCAATTAATTTCATCATTTGACTAGCGGCAGAGTTTTTACGCCAGTAAGTAAAACTACGCTCACCATGAGCATCTGTACTTATCGCATAAACCCCTAATGGTAATTCTGCAGATTTAGCAACAAATTCAGCACTTAAGCCTTCACTTTGCCAAGTAGCGATCATCTCCGCGCTAAATATATCTTGGCCAACAGCACTTAAGTAACTCACTGAGGTACTTGGCGCAAAGCGTTTAGCATAAACCGCTGTATTATAAGTATCTCCAGCGAATGATTTGACTAAACTGGTACTCGACTGGTTACGAAGTTCCATCATGCACTCACCGATCACTAACATCGACAATGTCTTTCTCCTCAAACGAAAAGGCTAGCTTGCGCTAGCCTTTAATAAATAATGTACTAACTAAAAAGTTAATTTATTACCACCAAGTGGCATAGAAAATCACGAGGATGATCATACAACCAATAGCTGCTAAATTAAAGCCTTTATGTGTAGCAAAACTTACTTCGTCTAAGCTAACACTCTTATCATGATCAGATGGCTTATCAATTAATGAAACTACCACGGCTAATGCCACACATAATAAGAACACTAAACCAACACGATCCATAAACGGTACTTCAGGGAGCCAAACTTTCATCGCCACCGATAATGCCGCAGAACCAATAGCCGCAGATAACGCCCCCATTGATGTTGTTCGTTTCCAAAACATACCCATAACAAAGATAACAACAATACCTGGGGTAAATAAACCGGTGAATTCTTGAATGTATTGGAATGCTTGATCAAATTGACCTAATAACGGCTTAGCCATAATTAACGCTACCGCTAAAGAAATCAATGTTGCCATACGACCAACAGTTACATAATGCGTTTGTGACTTACCAGGTTTAACAATTGAATATAAATCCATGGTAAAGATTGTCGAAATAGAGTTAGTCATTGATGCTAAAGAGGAAACAATCGCTGCCACTAATGCCGCGAAAATCAAACCTTTAATACCAATCGGCATTAAGCCCATCATTGACGGATAGGCTAAATCAGGTTGGGTTAAGTTAGGGTAAAGTACAACCGCTGCGATACCTGGTAAGACAACAATCACTGGCATTAATAATTTTAAGTAAGCAGCAAAGGCAATACCTTTTTGTGCTTCACCAATATTTTTAGCCGCTAATGCACGTTGAATAATGTATTGGTTAAAACCCCAATAACTGAAATTCATAACCCATAATCCGCCCACAAGAACCGTAATACCCGGTAAGCTCATGTAATGCTCGTTTTCAGGGCTTAAAATCATGTCGAAATGACCCGGTAACTGCTCAGTTAAAATACCAAAACCAGCCAAAATACCTTGGCCATCAGCAACCGCATCAAGTGCTAAATAGCTTAATAATAAACCACCAAAAACTAACAATACCACTTGTAAAATATCAGTATAAGCAACCGCTTTTAAGCCGCCATACATTGAATAAGCAATAGAAAAAACTGCGAGGAAGATCATACCAAACATAGCATCAACCCCAGCGACTGATTCAATGGCTAAGCCACCTAACCATAACACCGCAGTTAAATTAACGAAGATATAAACCGCAAGCCAGAATAACGCTAACGTCGTTTTTACACGACTATCAAAGCGCTGCTCTAAATATTGCGGCATGGTATAAATTTCATTTTTTAAGAAAATAGGTAATAAATATTTACCCACTAAAATAAGGGTAATAGCTGCCATCCATTCATATGATGCAATCGCTAACCCCATGGCATAGCCAGAGCCTGACATACCAATAATTTGTTCTGCCGAAATATTGGAAGCGATAAGTGAAGCACCAATAGCCCACCAAGGTAATGCTTTACTGGCTAAAAAATAATCTTCTGTATTACGTTCGTGATTTTTTTCACCACGAGATATCCATAATGCAAGAATGAGCAAACCCAATACATACGCAATAAAGACACCAATATCTAGTGTTTCTAATTTCATTTTCTTTTCCCGATTTTTTTTCGTTATTGTTATTTAAAACCTCAACATCAAGCCTTATGTTAGCTTGTATATTGAGGTTAATTTTACATTATTTTACCGAAATTAAGCTCGCGCCTTCTTCCGCTGAACAAACAAACACACTCGCTTGCAAGCCCGTTTTTTCGGGGTAGTCTTTTTCAACTGTTGCGATCACTTGTTCAACCATAGCATCAGGCACAATTGAAACAACACAGCCACCAAAACCACCGCCGGTCATCCGAACACCGCCCTGTTCACCAACAACCCCTTTGATAATAGCAACTAAGCTGTCTATTTCTGGCACAGTAATTTCAAAATCATCACGCATTGAAGCATGAGATTCAGCCATTAAACGCTGTAATGTTGAAATATCATTATTTTGCATAGCAGTTGCTGCCGCCACAGTACGATCATTTTCAGTAATAACATGGCGAGCACGCTTTGCTGTCATTTCGTCTAATTCATTTTCACGTGCTTTAAACATGTCGATAGTAACATCACGCAGGGCATTAACACCAAAAAATTGCGCTGCCGCCTCACATTGCTCGCGACGCGTATTATATTCGCTGTCAACCAAACCACGTTTTTTATTAGAATTAACAATAACAATGCTCATACCTTGAGGTAATGAAACCGGTGTAGTTTCTAAGCTGCGACAATCAATTAATAAGGCGTGATCTTTTTTCGCTTCCGCCGAAATTAACTGATCCATAATGCCACAATTACAACCAACAAAATGATTTTCAGCTTCTTGGCCATTTAACGCAATATCTTGCTGACTGATTGATAAACCAAATAATTCTTTAAAGGTTTGGCCAATAACCACTTCTAAAGCAGCAGATGAGCTTAAGCCCGCACCTTGAGGGACATTACCACTGACAGCAATATCTGCACCATTAAATTGATAACCACGAAGCTGTAAATGCTTAACAACACCACGAATATAATTCGCCCAATCTTGCTCTGTTGCCACAATCGGCTCAGCTAAAGAAAAGCTGTCTTGGGCATTGTTATAATCAACTGAAATGACATTCACCTGCTGATCATCACGCGGTTTAGCCGCCACAATTGCTTGATAATTAATTGCACTCGGTAGAACAAAACCGTCATTATAATCGGTATGCTCACCAATTAAGTTAACCCGACCTGGCGCTTGTATGATATGCGTTGGCGCATAATGAAAAACGTCATTAAATGCCTTTGTCACATTGTTTATTAATTCTGCTGACATAATTTATCTCTTTTCTAAACTTGAACACCTTTTAAGTACAGAACTTGGTGTTAAATATTTTCACTTAAGGTTATTTTTGTGATTTGTAATGAACATCGGATACCGAACGTAATCGTTCAGCCGCCTGCTCTGCGGTTAAATCACGCTGAGCTTCCGCCATCATTTCATAACCAACCATAAATTTACGAACCGTAGCCGAGCGTAATAACGGTGGGAAAAAGCTCGCATGTAATGTCCATTCACTGTGATCTTCACCATCATATGGAGCGCCGTGCCAACCCATAGAATATGGGAATGAAGTATTAAATAAATTGTCGTATTTAATAGTGATTTTTTTCAAAATATCAGCCAAACTTTCAGCTTGTTCAGGCGTTAAATCAGTCATACGTTGCACAGCAAAGCGTGGTAATAATAACGTTTCAAATGGCCATGCAGCCCAATAAGGAACCACCACTAACCAATCATCATTACTAACCACAACACGCTCACCACTTTCAGCTTCACGCGCGACATAATCTAATAATAGGGTCGAGCCATGCTTTTCTTTATAAGCAGAAAGTGCGTTTTGTTTTTTTGACACTAGCGTTGGTAATTGATTTTGAGTCCAAAGCTGGCCATGAGGATGAGGGTTTGAGCAGCCCATCACCGCACCTTTATTTTCAAAAACTTGTACCCACAAATACTTCTGTGATAATTCTTCACATTGTTCTTGCCAAGTTTGCACAATTTTTACAATTTCAGGCTCAGATAATTCTGGCAAGGTTTTGCTATGATCAGGTGAAAAACAAATAACGCGGCTTTCCCCCTGCTCCGTTGCCATTTTAAATAAAGGATCATCACTTTTTACTACTGGTGTATCTGCTTTTAAGGCAGCAAAGTCATTCTTAAAAACAAACGTTTCCGTATATTTAGGATTAACTTCACCATTGATACGGGTGTTACCTGAGCATAAAAAACAGCTTTCATCGTAGGCTGGCTTTTGTTCTTCATCTAACTTTTCAACTTGCCCTTGCCATGGTCTTTTAGCTCGATGCGGAGAAACCAAAACCCATTCATTAATAAGTGGGTTATAACGACGATGAGGATGTTCAGTGGGATCAAATACAGTATCCATAAAGTGTCCTAAATAATTAATATTACAAAAAGGGTAAACGTTTCCACTTTTTCTTGCAAGAAATATTTAAATGTTTTTTATCTAAGCTATTAACACTGAGTTTATTTGACGTTATGATAGATTCACTAAAAATAAAAACGTTTACATATGTCTACCATAAAAGATATTGCCCGAGTTGCTGGCGTTTCTATCGCCACCGTTTCTCGTGTGATCAACAATGGTCCTAAAGTTGGCCAGAAAACCCGAGAAAAAGTTACCCAAGTTATGAACGACTTAGGGTTTACCCCCAATGCTAATGCGCGTGCCTTAGTGACACAAAAAAGTTCAACTATTGGTGTTGTGGTTCCTGAATTAACCGACCCCTTTTTTGCATCACTTGCCAGTGGTGTTGATAAAGTTGCCCGTGAAAAAAACATGCAACTTTTATTAAGTACCGCCCTATTAAGCGCGGAGTCTGAACGAGCGGCAATTAATTTATTAATCGAACGGCGCTGTCAATCTATCGTTTTTCATAGTAAAAAATTATCTGACGAAGAATTATTAGTTTTATGCAAAAAAATACCGGGCTTAGTATTAATTGACCGCGTTATTGAAGAAATTAAACATAAATGCGTTTGGATAGATAATGCTGAAGGTGGTAAAATTGCGGCTCGCCATTTGTTATCATTACAACATCAACAAGTAGCGTGTATCAGTAGTAAGTTTAAAATTGAAGATCCTGCTTTACGGTTAAAAGGTTTTACACAAGAATTAGCAAATAATGGTATTGAATTAGATGAACAGCTAATTCAATATGCCGAGCCAAACTTACAAGGTGGCGAAATAGCAACCCAACATTTATTAGCCACAGGTAAGCCATTTTCAGCAGTTTTTGTGTATAACGATGCTATGGCGATTGGTGCCATTTCGACCTTGGAAGATAATGGCTTTAATGTGCCAAATGATATTTCGGTTATTGGTTTTGATGATGTTTTATTGTCTCGTTATTCCAGACCCAAATTAACCACGTTACATTATCCGATCAAAGAAATGGCTCAACACGCAACTCTGTTATCGCTTGAATTATTAAAAACAGATGCAAACTATAATAATAACGGTTTGAAATACGTGCCTAGATTAGTTAAGCGTGAATCAACCAATGCAAAATAAGTGTTCGCGCTTAAGGTTTAATATTGTTGAAGTTCTCAACGAGAATTGCATAAAATAAAATCGATGCACGATTATCAGTTTTTTAAATAAACTAAATTCACCTTAACTAGTTCATCACGCTAGATATTAGATCGTATTTTTTGTCATAATTCGCTTTGATAAAAAACCGTTTATTCACATAACTTTTTAGGTTCTCTATGATTGATGTCATTTTCCTCGCTTTAGCCTTGAGTATGGATGCCTTTGCCGTGTCAATCGGTTTAGGTGTTAAGCAACATGTAATAAAAAAAGTATCGGCTAAAAAATTAGCCGCAATGGCAGCAATCTATTTTGGCTTATTTCAAGGGGTAATGCCCTTGTTCGGTTATTTAGCCGGCCAAGGCCTAAGCGGTTGGATCGAAAGTTATGCGCCTTGGTTAGCCTTTATTTTACTGCTCTTAATTGGTGGTAAAATGATCTATGAAGCCTGCTCGGAAGGTATTGAAGATGATATTAAGCAAATTACTCACCGTGTTATGCTAATGCTCGCCATTGCCACAAGTATTGATGCTATGGCTGCAGGTTTTGCTTTAACCTTACTTGAAGTCAATCTCTACCTCGCTTGTTTAATTATTGGTTTGATCACATTTGCTTTTAGCTATGGTGGCGTTTACCTTGGTATAAAAACTGGTAGTAAATTTGAAAGCAAAGCTGAAATATTAGGTGGGGTCGTACTAATCGTTATCGGCTTTAAATTTTTACTGTTTTAAGCTAGAGATACCTTCTCACTCTAGCTTAATCTTGCTTATTTCTTGTATCTCGTATCTTGCCGCTAGTAACTTATTTCTTGTAGCTCGTATCTTGCCACTTGTAGCTCATATCTTGTAGCTTATTTCTAGCCTAGCTTAAACAAGCGATTAAAATTTTCTGAGGTGATTTGGGCAATATGCTCAACTGACTGACCACGAATACTCGCCAAATGCTTTGCCACTTCAACAACATAAGCAGGTTGGTTCTGTTTACCTCGGTGAGGTACGGGTGCTAAATAAGGTGAATCTGTTTCAATCAACAAACGGTCATCGGGGATCAATTTGGCAACATCACGTAATTCTTGTGCATTTTTAAAAGTAACAATGCCTGAAAACGAAATGTAAAAGCCCATTTCTATTGCTGCTTCTGCCATTGCTAAACTTTCGGTAAAACAATGTAAAATACCACCAATATTATCCGCGCCCTCTTCTTTCATAATAGCTAACGTATCTTCTCGCGCATCACGGGTATGAATAATTAACGGCTTATTTGCTCGTTGTGCCACCCGAATATGTTTACGAAATGAATCTTGCTGCACGGTCCGCGTTTCTGGCGCATAAAAATAATCAAGGCCAGTTTCACCTATTGCAATAACACGCTCATGCTGCGCTAATTGATAAAGGTTTTCTTCATCGATCATTTCATCTTGGTTAAGCGGATGAGCACCACAAGATAATAAAACCTGCGGGTAACTTGCTGTTGCAGCTACCATCGATGGAAATTCTTCAAGGGTAACACTGACACATAATAATTGATTAACCTTAGCTGCCGCAGCATTATCAATAACAGTATCAAGTTGGTTGTCAAAATCGCTAAGTTTAAGCCTGTCTAGATGACAGTGAGAATCGATAAACACAAAAATTCCTAAGATGAAAAAAATGAAATAAAGCTTATTACTATTACAACTATTACATAGTTAAGGTGGGATCTGAGCTATTTAATAAACGGCCGATAACCTTTTCAATTTGATGACGAATTTTATCAGGATCGTCTTCAAAACTCACCCCTATACCAATAGGAGTACCACTTTGAGAGCCTGGCGGCGTATGCCAACAAACAACACCTTTAACTTCTGATGACTCTAATGAGTCAGGTAAGGTAATATCTAGAACAACCTCAGTACCTATTGCATAGGTTTCTGTTGTTCTTACAAATAAACCACCATTTTTTAAAAATGGCATGTAAGATAAGTACAATTCTCGCTCAGAAACATAATCTAATAAAATACTACTCATCCATTACCTCAAGTTGTTTTGATGTTATTTTTGTTCGGCGCAATATGTTTTGCATATCGATTAACATTTTTTCTATAACAAAATTTTTGTTCACTTGTACTAAATTTACAAGTTGTTGATGACTTTGTAAAAAGATTTTATAACACGCGTAAATATTTGTTTGATTTAACCAGCCCTGTGCAAATGCTTGTTGTAATAGTTCATCACTTTTAGCTGGCCAAGAATTTACCTGTCGCATCAAATCCGTTAAGCCTTTTTCTAACCACCGTAAGCCATGTTCATTATTAAGCAAGTGTTCAAATAGCGCTTGCCTTGCTTCATTGTTCACAACAAACTGGGTAAAATCATTTACAAATGATTGATATTCTTTATTAACTTCTAGTGATGATAATTCTGGGTAATGGCTTAAGTTTTGATAAGCGTCAGCTTGCACACCGCTGATTTGTTGATTTAATTGCTCACCGACCGGAGGACGGATCACAATTAAGCGGCAACGACTAATGATCGTAGCTAACAAGCGATCAGGATCTGAAGATAATAAAATTAAATGGCTGTAGTCGCTTGGTTCTTCTAAGGTTTTTAATAACGCATTTGCGGCCGATTCGGTCATCGCTTGTGCATTAGGAATAACAATGGTTTTGTTACCCGATAACTGAGCTTTTTTTTGTAAAAACTGATTCGCTAGCCTTATCTCATCAACACCAATATTATTTTTTTCACTGGTAATATATTTATGATCCGGAAAATTACCAGCAAGATATAATTGGCACTGTTTACACTGCTGGCAAGGCTGTAATATATGTTGTTCATCAAGTTGTAGCTGTTGGCATAACAGAGTTTGCGTTAACCACGTGGCTAACGCCTGCTTACCTGCGCCACTTACCCCTGAAATTAATATGGCATGTGGTAATTGCTGTTGCTGTATTTGTCTTGATAACAGCTGTTGATGTTCAATTAACCAAGATGGGATCATAAATTACTTTGGATCTGACTGTTCGTTAGAAAAATTTAACATGAATGCTTCACCGCCCATTAATACTATTTCAAATAGTTAGTCATTGCTGTATAGATATCATCATGTACTTTAGCCATAGGCTGTGCTGCATCTATGGTAATGATCGATTCATCTTGCTTGGCATATTCTAAATACTTAGCACGTACCCGCTGAAAAAAATCGAGCTTTTCAACTTCAATGCGGTCTAATTCACCACGCGCTTGTGCACGAGCTAAACCTATTTCAGGATCTAAATCTAAATAGAGCGTTAAATCAGGTTTAAAACCTTTTAAAGTCACATCAGCTATCGCGTCCATCACTTCATTATTAAACTGACGACCACCACCTTGATATGCCCGTGATGATAAATCATGACGATCACCAATCACCCACTGCCCTTGACTTAACGCAGGTTGAATCACATTTGCTAGTAGTTGGCTACGGCTTGCGTACATTAATAATAATTCAGTTTCTTGCGTTAAGGTTTCTTGATGATCAGCCGATTTAACAATTTCTCGTAAACGCTCAGCTAATACAGTACCACCAGGCTCACGGGTATTAACAAAATCAATATTTTTTTCCTTAAGTGCTTGTTCAATCACTTTAATTGCTGATGATTTACCTGCGCCTTCAAGGCCTTCAACAACAATAAACTTTCCTTTATTCATTCACTTTTAAACCTAATTATTATTTGCGTAATTGATACTGTCTAACGGCCTTATTATGATCCGTTAAATTTTTTGAAAAGATATGCTCACCATTACCATTGCTGACAAAGTATAAATACTCACTGTTAGCAGGTTGCATTGCCGCCTCAATCGCTTTTAAACCCGGCATAGCAATAGGGGTTGGCGGTAAGCCATTAATACGGTAGGTATTATACGGTGTTTTTTCTCTTAAATGTTTATATTTTATGTCACCTTGATAACGCTCACCTAAACCATAAATAACAGTTGGATCAGTTTGCAAACGCATTTTTTTGCGCAAGCGATTCACAAATACCGCTGAGATCACGGCTTGCTCCGCTAAAACACCACTTTCTTTTTCAATGATCGACGCCATGATCAGTGCTTGATAGCTATTTTGATAAGGTAAATCGACTTGCCTTTTTTGCCAATTTTCTGCCAGTACTTGTTTCATTCTAAAATGAGCACGCTTTAAAATATTTAGATCACTTTCATTAGCGGTGTAAGCATAAGTATCAGGAAAAAACAGCCCTTCCGGATTCGATTCATTAATGGCTAATTGCGCAGCAATTTCACTAACAGACAAGCCGGATAATGTTTGTTTAATCGTCGGTTGCGCCGATAATAACGCTAACCACTCTTTAAAAGTTGAACCTTCAATAAAAGTTAATTGATATTGATGCTCTTTTCCCTGATTAATTTTTTCAACCAAAGCTAAGATACTAGTATTCGGCAAAACTTGATAAGTTCCGGCTTTTAATTGGGCAAAACGAGGATAAAAACGGACATAATTACGGATCCAAAAACGATTATCCAACCAGCCTTTTTGCTCTAATAATTTTGAAAAATGGCTAAAGCTCATACCAGGTTTTATCGTCAGCATTTCCATTTGGTTAATTTTCAGCTGTTTTTCTACCTGATGTTGAAACAGGTTTTTACCGCCATAAATAGACAATAAAAATAACAAAAATACGGCCATTAATCCTTTTTTTAACACAAACAACTTTCCTTAAAGCTGAGTACCGCTTGCATATCTAATTCAGTATTATTAAAACATCGAACGGGCGTGATGCCAAAAACACAATTACAAACAAACATCGCGCTGACATCAGCTAATGCACTAATATTATCTTTACTTAAAACAACATCAGGTTGTGCTTTTAAGATGCGCTGCCTGATAATGCCATTAACACCTGATATTTTTAGATCTGGTGTGAACCACTTTTTATTTACTTGATAGAAAATATTAGCGCTAGAAGTTTCCACAATATGCTGATGAATATTTAACACCAACAAATCATCTTCAGCACGGCCATCAAGCTCTTTCCTCACTAACACCTGCTCTAAACGGTTTAAGTGCTTTAAGCCTGCTAATTGCGGGTTAATCCCCAACATAGTATTAGCAACACCTAAGTTAATACCTACCTTTTGCAAATGTTGGTAGTGTGTAGGATATGGATGCACACTAACAATAACATTCGGATGAGCAACACCAGTACGAGAATAACCTCGGCCACCAGCGCCAGCAGAAATAACTACTTTTAAAACCGCTAACGGAAACGCTTTTGCAACCTCAATAATATGTTCTTGCAGCCAAGCAAAGTTCACACCTTCAATAAAAAGCTGGGCACAACCTTGCTCTAGCCGTTGAATATGCTCGGCTAATAACTCAATTTTACCTTGTGATATTTTAGCTGTGGTAAATAACCCATCACCATAGTTTAACGCCCTATCTGTCACCGATATATCAAGATCTTGACGGCCGTTAATTGAGAGAAATTCCATATATTATGCCAATCTATTATCTATAAAAAAGCCTGAATACTGTTGCCAGTATTCAGGCTTATATCTGATTTTTCAAGCGCTAATTTTCTTTAAGTAAATTGATTAAACTTTTTTGAAAATTAACGAACCGTTTGTACCACCAAAACCAAACGAGTTACATAAAACATAATCAAGTTCTACGTCACGTGCGCCATCGGCAATATAATCAAGATCACAGCCTTCATCAGGGTTATCTAAATTAATTGTTGGTGGTACTTTTTGCTCATGTAATGCTTGAATACTGAAAATCGCTTCAACCGCACCAGCAGCGCCTAATAGGTGACCTGTCATTGACTTAGTCGAACCAACTAGTACTTTAGTGTCGGCACCAAATATAGTTTTCACTGCATTGGTTTCAGCAATATCACCTGCTGGTGTCGATGTACCATGCGCATTGATATAGCCAATTAAGCTAGGATCAATTTTCGCATCATTAATGGCATTTTTCATCGAGCGAGCAGCGCCTTCACCATCAGCCGGTGGTGAGGTCATATGATAAGCATCGCCACTCATACCAAAACCAACAAGTTCAGCATAAATTTTGGCACCACGAGCTTTAGCGGTTTCGTACTCTTCAAGTACAACAACACCAGCACCATCACCTAAGACAAAACCGTCACGGTCTTTATCCCAAGGACGTGAAGCCGCTTGAGGATCATCATTACGGGTTGATAACGCACGTGCTGCGCCAAAACCGCCCATACCTAATTGAGTAGAGCCTTTTTCAGCACCACCAGCAATCATAACATCAGCATCACCGTACGCTATCATACGTGCAGCATGGCCAATATTATGAACCCCACTGGTACAAGCCGTAACAATTGAAATATTAGGGCCTTTTAAGCCAAACATAATCGAAATATGACCCGAGATCATATTAATGATGGTTGAAGGCACAAAAAATGGTGACAATTTACGAGGACCTGAAGCCAACATTTTTTCATGGTTTTCTTCAATTAGTCCTAAACCACCAATACCTGAACCAACGGCAACACCAATACGTTCGGCATTTTCAGCGGTTATTTCAAGACCTGCATCTTTAATAGCTTGTACGCCAGCGGCAACACCATATTGAATAAATAGGTCCATTTTTTTGGCGTCTTTTTTCGCCATATATGCTTCTGCATCAAAGTCTTTAACAAGGCCTGCAAAACGAGTTGGAAACTCAGACGTATCAAAGTGCTCAATATTACTGATACCACTTTTGCCGAGTAATAAATTTTGCCAAGTTTGTTCTGGGGTATTGCCAAGCGGACTTAACATACCAAGACCGGTAACTACAACACGTCTCATGCGTGAGGTACCTCCGATAGATAAGGGGTTGGAATAGATGTCGTAATCAAATGTTTACGATTGTCTAATTATTTTCAATTTTTAAACAGCTGATAAAAAAACAGGCGGTTATACCGCCTGATTAACCATCAATTACTGATTAGCTATTAGCGTTGATATAATCAACTGCTGCTTGAACAGTAGTGATTTTTTCAGCTTCTTCATCAGGAATTTCTGTGTCGAATTCTTCTTCTAACGCCATAACTAATTCTACTGTATCAAGAGAATCAGCACCTAAGTCGTCAACAAAAGAAGCAGAGATGGTAACTTCTTCTTCGCTTACGCCCAATTGCTCAACAGTGATTTTTTTTACGCGTTCTTCAATAGTACTCATTTTTTTTCCTTTACTAGAAAGTGCATTTTTTCAAATTGCGTGTAGTTTATTCGTCAACTGGCCGCCATGCAAGTAAGTAATCTTATTTTTTTAGCTGGTCTAACCTGTATAACCTGTAATAAATCCAAAATCTTAGCTAAAATTGCTCAGCTAAGCTTCCGAAATTAAACCATGTACATGCCACCATTAACGTGAAGCGTCTCACCCGTAATATAGGCTGCAGCATCAGAAGCTAGGAATGCCACGGCACTCGCAATCTCATCAGGCTTACCTAAACGGTTAGCTGGTACTTGTGAAAAGATACCTTCTTTTTGCTCGTCTGTTAATGTTTGTGTCATATCTGTATCAATAAAGCCTGGTGCTACTGTATTAACGGTAATACCGCGTGAAGCAACTTCACGTGCTAATGATTTAGTAAAACCAATTAAACCAGCTTTTGCAGTAGCATAGTTTACTTGGCCTGCATTACCCATAGTACCAACAACAGAACCAATGTTGATAATACGGCCAAAACGATTTTTCATCATTGGGCGTAACACACCCTTACTAATTTTGAATACTGACGATAAGTTAGTATCAATAATATCGTCCCATTCTGAATCTTTCATACGCATAAATAAGTTATCACGCGTGATGCCAGCATTATTTACTAAAATATCAATGCCACCATGGTCAGCTTTAATCGTTTCAAATAATGCGGCAATTGAGTCATTGCATGTCACATTTAATACTAAACCACGACCAGCACCTAAATAATCACTGATTTTTTCAGCGCCACTTTCTGACGTTGCAGTACCAACAACAACAGCACCTAATTCTTTTAATTGGGTTGCAATTGCTCGGCCAATACCACGGCTAGCACCAGTAACTAATGCTACTTTTCCTTCTAATGAAAACATATTTCTAACCTATTTAACGAGTTCAATGGCTTGTTCGACAGTTGCTGTTGAATTAGCAGCTACACAAACAAGTGATTTATCAATGCGTTTGATTAAACCTTGTAATACTTTACCAGGTCCTGTTTCAATTAAGTTTTCAACACCCGCTTGTGCTAATGCTTCAACGGTTTCGGTCCAACGCACAGGGCTGTATAATTGTTTAACTAATGCCGTTTTAATAGCCTCAGCTGAACTTTCAATCGCAACATCAACATTGTTAATGACATCAATCGTTGGTGTGTTAAAAGTGATTTTGTCTAATTCAAGTGCTAATTGCTCGGCAGCATCTTTCATTAAGGCACAATGCGATGGTACGCTCACTGGTAATGGTAAAGCGCGCTTAGCACCTGCCGCTTTACATAATTCACCAGCACGTTCTACTGCCGCCTTATGACCAGCAATAACCACTTGACCTGGCGAATTAAAGTTAACCGCTGAAACTACCTCTCCTTGCGCTGCATCAGCACAAGCTTGAATAATTTGCTCATCGGCTAAACCGATAATTGCGTACATAGCACCAACACCAGCAGGTACTGATGTTTGCATAAATTCACCGCGCTTTTTAACTAAAACAACAGCATCAGCTAACGAGATAACCCCAGCACATACTAAAGCTGAATATTCACCTAAGCTATGGCCGGCAACCGCTTTTGGCGTTACCGCACTTGTTGCTTGAATTAAACGATACATAGCAACACTAGCAGTTAACAATGCCGGCTGAGTGTAATCTGTTTGATTTAACTTACCATCAGCATCTTCACTGATCAGTTGCCACATGTCGTAGCCAATAGCATCAGATGCTTCTTTAAACGTTGCTTGAACAATGTCATTCTCAGCAAAGTCACTCAACATACCGACCGTTTGAGAACCTTGACCTGGAAAAACAAAGGCTAAATTTTCTTGCATTTTTAACTAACCTAAATAATTAAAATAAGGAGTAATAAACATTCAATATTAATATTTAATTAAGGCTGAGCCCCAAGTAAAGCCACTACCAAATGCTTCTAATAATAATGTTTGACCACGTTGTATTCTGCCATCGCGGATTGCAATATCTAACGCAGTAGGAATAGTTGCCGCTGAAGTATTACCATGTTTATCAAGCGTAACGACAACTTGATCCATCGACATCGACAATTTTTTAGCCGTTGCTTTAATAATACGTAAGTTCGCTTGATGTGGTACTAACCAGTCAACATCTGACTTAGCTAAGTTATTATGATCAAGCGTTTGCTGAACTATTTCACTTAAACGTGTTACGGCTACTTTGAAAACTTCATTGCCTTTCATATACATGTAGCTTTCATCAACCGACTGAGCATCACCTCGTTTAGGAGCATCACAACCTAATAACGGTTGGAATTGACCATCAGCATGTAAATGGGTTGATAAAATACCTTGTTCTTCACTGGCTTCTAAAATACATGCGCCACCAGCATCACCAAATAAGATAAGTGTAGAGCGATCATCAGGTGCACACATGTGAGATAACGCATCAGCGCCAATCACTAACACACGTTTAGCCATACCTGATTTAATATATTGATCGGCAATACTTAATGAATAAATAAAGCCTGAACAAGCAGCTGCCACATCAAAGGCAGGAATATTTGGCACTTCTAAATATTGCTGAACATAACAAGCAGCACTTGGAAAAGCAGCATTTGAACTAGCAGTTCCCATTACTATCATGTCAAGGTCAGTCGCTTTTAACCCTGCCATTTCTAAAGCTTTTTTAGCTGCTTCTGCGCCCATATAAGCAGACGTTTCGTGTTCTGCGGCAATACGACGTTCTTTTATGCCGGTACGTTCAGTGATCCACTCATCAGTGGTTTCTACCATATGTTCTAAATCGGCGTTTGATCTTACTTGTTCTGGGAAATAGCTCCCAGTACCAATAATTTTTGAATACATAATTAATTTTATGGCCTTTGCAATA
This sequence comes from Thalassotalea agariperforans, assembly GCF_053470345.1. Lineage (NCBI taxonomy): Bacteria > Pseudomonadati > Pseudomonadota > Gammaproteobacteria > Alteromonadales > Colwelliaceae > Thalassotalea > Thalassotalea agariperforans. Next base: position 203,651 of record NZ_JBQMWH010000002.1, read on the forward strand.
AACCCTGTTCCAATTTCGTTGTGATCTTATCTGGAACCTGTCTTTCTGTTTCTTTTACTGCTTCAATAATTGCTGCAAAAAAAGCCTTTGTACTAGCATTACCATGACTCTTGACGACAATGCCCCGCAATCCTATCAAACTTGCGCCATTGTACTGGTCGGGGTTCAACGGTTTAAGCAGCTTTTTTATCGTAGATGTGAGTAATTTACCAGTTATTTTTGCGAATAAGTTACGTTTTGAAATATGTTTTAGCTTTTCATATAGCAGCCTAGCAACACCTTCACAGGTTTTTAATGCCACATTACCAACAAAACCGTCACAAACAATAACTTCGGCTTTATTGTTGAAAATATCATTACCTTCAATAAAACCCGTGTAATTAATTTCACTGTTTTGTTGTAATTTGGTTGCCGCTAATTTTATATGATCGCTACCCTTGTTATCTTCTTCACCCATATTAAGTAAAGCAACTCTTGGGTTTTTAACTCCGTCTACTTCTTCCGCTAACACCGAGCCCATAACACCAAACTGATATAACATTTCTGCATCACAAAAAACATTTGCGCCGAGGTCGAGCATAAACACATGTTTATTTTCATCATGGGTAGGTAATGAACTAATTAATGCTGGGCGTTCAACCCCTGGCAATGTTTTTAAAATAACATGCGCCATTGCAAACAAAGCCCCGGTATTACCCGCACTGACACAAGCTTGTGCCTTACCTTGCTGAACAAGATCTAACGCAACGCGCATTGACGAGTCTTTTTTGGTTCTTAACGCAACAGAAGGTTTTTCATCCATGTCAACAACTTGCGTTGTATGAACAATAGAAAATTGTGGGTGTACCGTGATTTGATGTTTTGCAAGTTCTTGAGAAATAATAGCTTGGTCACCACATAGAATGAGGTGAAGCTTTGGCATTGTGTTAACAGCCAATATTGCAGCGGGTACAATAATATGGGGGCCTTGATCGCCCCCCATAATATCTAACGCTAAGGTTAGATTATTCAATGTTCAAAGGTCGCTTATTTAGCGATTACTTTAACGCCTTTATAGAAACCATCAGCAGTTACATGGTGACGACGGTGAGTTTCACCTGACACTGGGTCTACTGATAAGTTTTCTGTTGTTAATGCGTCATGTGAACGGCGCATGCCACGTCTTGAACGAGACTTTTTGCTCTTTTGAACTGCCATTTTGCCAAACTCCTAAAATTGTTGGTAACTAAAATATATCTACTTGAGTTGTTTCAACACGTCAAATGGATTCGGTTTATCTTGCTCTTTTGGCAATTCACCCCAAGTAGTGTCAGCAGATGCTGAACAATCGTCAAGAGAATGCTTTGGAATTAATGGAATTTCGAGTAACAACTCTTCTTCCACTAATTCATACAAGTTAATTTCACCATTTTCGTCGAATTCTATTGCGTCATAATATGACGGCAAATCATCAGCTGCTTCAGCATTTTTAACTGGGCTAAACGTAAAATCGATAGCCAGCTCGTGTTCAAATGCTTCATTGCAACGCTGACATGCTAATGTAACCATTAATGAACCTTGTCCATGTATAACTTTAAGACCAAGTTCATCAACGCTAAATTTTACACTAACATTGATTTGCTCACTACAACTAATTGTTGCGGCGAGCAATCTATTCATTCCCGATGTTTCAAAATACCCTTCACATACAAGTCGGCGCATTGCGCTTCTGTATGGGTCTATCGTTATCGGGAGTTTAAGATTCTTCATAAGGCGCGCATAATAAAGCCCAATACGGGCTGTGTCAAAAGAAATATGATCAAATTTCTTTAAAAAACCAAGTTAACCCCAATATTGCTTATAAAGTAACAAATTAAGGTAACCCATGAGAAAATTAGTGCTAGGTTCAACCTCACCATTTCGAAAAGAGATTCTAACAAAATTAAACTTAGCTTTCGAGTGCGCTAAGCCAAATATTGACGAAACCCCACTTGAAAATGAAAGTCCTATTGCATTAGTTGAACGCTTAGCAATAGAAAAAGCAAAAGCTGTTGCTGAGCAGTTTCCTGATGCGCTGATCATTGGTTCAGATCAAGTCGCTATGCATAACAATACTATCTTAGGTAAACCTCATACCCATGACAACGCCATTAAGCAGCTGACATCGTTTAGTGGTAACAAAGTTGCCTTTTATACTGGGCTCTGTGTTTACGATAGTGCCTCAAAACAACATTTATCCTTAGTGGAGCCTTTTAATGTACATTTTAAGTCGTTAAGTTTTGATGCCATCAACAACTATTTATTAGCAGAAAAGCCTTATCAATGTGCCGGTAGTTTTAAAAGTGAAGGCTTAGGTATTTGTTTATTTGAAAAACTCAGTGGCGATGATCCCAACACATTAATTGGTTTACCCCTGATTAAATTAACCGAAATGTTAAAAACACTCGGTTTAGATGTGTTACAAGCGCAACAATAACGCCATACTTATCGTTTAAGGCATTGCGGTTATGGCAATGCCTATTGTCGAATAGCACTTTGTTGTAGTTAACATTTAGCTGTTGCCATTGAAAACAGACCCCGTTGACTTAGCCATTGGTGTGCTTGATGTTTATTTTCAAAGAAAGCAGTTTCCACATTTGTTAACGCAGCATGGGAATCTACCATCAATTTTTTTTGAATCGACATATTACAAATAACGGCTTCATATTTTTGATTATGCCAATTGCCCCAATGATTTAATTTATTGATTTCATCCCACATGTCAGGCGTAGCCAATTCCCACTGGCTTAAATCGACTAAACAAGCCCAAGGCTTATCGTATATTTGAGCTACTTGTTCTTTGTATTCCTGACAAAGTCGTAATACGGTTTCAATATTCCATGACTCATAACAATTCACAATTAAAGTTTGTTCGTTAATTTCAATGGTAAAATAACCGTGCTCCTGCATACTTCCTTCCTTTGATTACAACTTCCAACATCAATAATACTAAAATAGATAACGGCAACCTTTAAACGATCAACTCAGCTAATTCTTTAATTGAGTCAACAATCGCTTTTGGCTGATATGCCGCTAGCATCGCTTTAGAACCTGCGCCCATAGTCACACCAATGCGATCAACACCCGCCGATTGTGCCATCTGTAAATCAAACGCTGAATCGCCGATCATCACAGCCTCTGTCGGCTTAACATTAAACTCAGCTAATAATTGTTCGATCATTTCAGGATGAGGTTTTGAATTAGCATCATCAGCCGTTCTTGAGCCGTGAAAAAAATGTTTAGTATCTGTTGCTGCCCACATTCGTTCTAAACCTTCTCGGGCCTTTCCGGTAGCAATAGTCACAAACTTGTCTTGCGCTTTTAACGCCGTCAACATTTCTATTGTATGCTCAAACAAAACACTCGGTGTTTCATTTAACTCTAAATATTGTTTGCGATAATTAGCAAAAATAGTTTCTCTTTGCTCATCATTGGCCTCAGGAAATAACTGTTGAATTCCGGTTGCTAAACTTAAACCAATAATCCCTTTTGCATCTTCACTACTCGGTTTGGCTAAGTTACTCATTAAAGCGGCAGCTTGCATTGATGACACAATACGACCAACCGAGTCCATCAAAGTACCATCCCAATCAAAAATATATAATTTGTAATTATTCATCGACAACTCAAGTTATTTAAGGTCAGTAATAAACTTTGTTTATTGACCTACTTTGGTTAATTTATTTAAAACTTTTTGTAAGCTTGGCTCTAAAGGCGCTTCAATTTTAATGCGCTGCTCTGTTTTTGGGTGAACAAACTCAATACTAGCAGCATGTAAAAATAAGCGTTTAAGACCTTTTTCTTTTAATTCGGCATCAAAGTCTTCGTAACCATATTTAGGGTCGCCAGCAATAGGATGGCCTTTACATAAACAATGAACACGAATTTGATGGGTGCGACCCGTTACCGGAAACGCTTGAACTAAGGTTGCACCATGATAATTTTGTAACACTCTAAAGCGAGTTTCAGATTCTTTACCGTTAATATTATCTACCACAACAACGCGCTCACCCGATTGCAGATCATTCTTTTTCAGCCCTTCGGTTACTTTTGTTAACTTAGCTGACCAAGAACCTTTTACTAACGCTTGATAAAGTTTTTGTACCTTTTTATTACGCAACTGTTCATGTAAAAAGCGTAAGGCTGAACGTTTTTTGGCAATCACTAAACAGCCAGAGGTATCTCGGTCTAAGCGATGTACCAACTCTAACATTTTAGTTTGTGGTCTTAAGGCGCGTAAAGCTTCAATAACACCAAAACTTAAACCACTGCCACCATGTACTGCCATACCTGACGGTTTGTTTAGAACAATAAAAAGCTCGTCTTCAAAAATAATTTGTTTTTCTAAATTAGCGACAATATTTAAATGTGTTGAAACGCCATCTGGTTTTTCTGATACCCGAATAGGCGCAACACGAATAAGATCTTCCCCCTGAATTTTATATTCTGGCTTAATGCGCTTTTTGTTCACTCGGATCTCCCCTTTTCTAAGCAAACGATAAATCATGCTTTTAGGGACACCTTTGAGGGTTTTTAATAAATAGTTATCTATACGTTGGCCAGCTTCATCACTGTCAATGGTATAAAACGTTACTTTAGGCTTAGGAGATTCGGTCATGGCTGGTTTAGGAGATTCTTTCATATCGCGCAGTTTAACATATAAAATGAACTTATTAATAAATAAAACATCTGATTTAATTGCCATTTATAGCAATATAGTGGGATAATGCTAAGGTTACGGAAGATTTATACCTGTAACACTAGAAAAAACGAGATACTCAGCGAAATGTAAGAGGCATCTGCGGCCATCTTAATGTGCAAAGAAATAACTGTTACTGACAATTTCAGTATAGATACATTAAGTTAAGTACGGCCTATTGTTTACAAGCAACGTGTGTAATTTGTTAGCTAAGTAACATAAACAGATAGTCCAGCGTAACAGTATTATTAATTAGGAAATTAGAAAGTTCACTGCAATTTTCAAAAACTGAAATAATCGCATCAACAAATAAAATTGAGCAATTCCAGTTTTGCAGCACTTTCAAACTAGCACAGCACGAAAAAAAGCTGAGCACATAAAGTTTTAGACTATGAAGACACCCTTCATAGCGTAAGAAAATACAATCAGATTTCTAACAGCTTATGCGGCAACATGGTCGTATAAGATTGACACCCGTGAGGCTGACAAATCGCTGTTAACGCAACAACCGATTGCTTTGTGTTCTAAGCAAATAGTGTGCTGTGGCTAAAATTAGGTCACTCAAACTATGAAAAGAATGTTAATTAATGCTACACAATCAGAAGAATTACGTGTAGCGCTTGTCGATGGTCAACGTCTATATGATTTAGATATAGAAAGCCCAGGACACGAACAAAAGAAAGCGAATATATACAAAGGTAAAATCACTCGTATTGAACCTTCATTAGAAGCTGCTTTTGTTGATTATGGCGCCGAACGCCACGGTTTCTTACCGATGAAAGAAATCGCTCGAGAATACTTTCCAAAAGGTTATACCTTCCAAGGTCGCCCAAGCATCAAAGATGTCTTAACTGAAGGCCAAGAAGTTGTTATTCAAATTGATAAAGAAGAACGTGGTCAAAAAGGCGCAGCCTTAACAACGTTCATTTCTTTAGCGGGTAGTTATTTAGTATTAATGCCAAACAACCCTCGTGCTGGCGGTATCTCTCGTCGCATTGAAGGTGATGAGCGCATTGACTTAAAAGAATCATTAAGCAAACTCACCTTACCTAAAGGCATGGGCTTAATTGTTCGTACCGCTGGTGTTGGTAAAGCTTATGAAGAATTAGAGTGGGATTTAAACGTTCTACTTCAACATTGGAAAGCCATTGAAGAAGCTGCCGCTGAACGCCCTTCGCCATTTTTAATTCATCAAGAAAGTAACGTCATCTTACGTGCTATTCGCGATTATTTACGTCGTGATATTGGTGAAGTATTAATTGACCGTCCAAAAATATATGAAAGTGTTAAACAACATATTGAATTAGTACGCCCTGACTTTTTAAGTAAAGTTAAGCTTTATACTAATGACGTACCGTTATTCACTCACTATCAAATTGAAACGCAAATTGAATCTGCTTTCCAACGTGAAGTACGCTTACCATCAGGTGGTTCAATTGTTATTGATCCAACGGAAGCGATGACATCAATCGATGTTAACTCTGCACGTGCGACCAAAGGTGGCGACATTGAAGAAACCGCCTTTAACACAAACTTAGAAGCGGCTGATGAAGTTGCTCGCCAATTGCGTTTACGTGATTTAGGTGGTTTAGTGGTTATTGATTTCATTGATATGACACCAGTTCGTCATCAACGTGAAGTTGAAAACCGTATGCGTGATGCTGTTCGTCAAGACCGAGCGCGTATTCAATTAGGACGTATTTCACGTTTTGGCTTATTAGAAATGTCACGCCAACGTTTGCGCCCTTCAATTGGTGAAACAAGCCAAGGGGTTTGTCCTCGTTGTAATGGTACCGGCCATGTTCGTGGTATTGAATCATTAGCTTTATCTGTTTTACGTTTAATGGAAGAAGAAGCCATTAAAGAAAACACCTTACATGTACAAGCACAAGTACCTGTACCTGTGGCGACTTATTTATTAAATGAAAAACGCCGCAGTGTAATGCACATTGAAAAACATCATAAAGTGCATGTGTTAATCATTCCTAATCCGCATATGGATAGCCCGCAATATGAAGTATTGCGTGTTCGTAAAGATGAAAGCGTTGCTGAAGCGAGTTACGACATTGCCATTACCGAAGCCAAGGTTGAAGAAGCAGTAATGCCTAAATTCGACGTTGATGCGGTTAAACGTGATGAACCTGCTTTACAAGGTATGTCTGCACCTAAAAATGGAGCGCCTCAAGCAAAACAAAAACCGAATACAGCACCGGTTAAAGTTGAAGAAAAACAGCCAAGTGAAAGTTTATTTGCTGGCATTGTGAAATGGTTTAAAGCTTTATTTGCTGAAGAAGTTAAAGTAGAAGAAAAACCAAAAGCTCCTGCGAAACGCCAACAACGTTCGGATAATAACCGAGGCCCACGTAAGCCGCGTAATCAAAACCGTAATCGTAATCAACAACGCGATGATAAACGTGATGACAAACGTGACGATACTCGCGACAACAATGCCGATGCTGACAACCGTCAACAAAACAGAAACCGTAAACCTCGCAAGCCTGAGCATGACAACACGCAAAAGCCAAAAGAGGAAAAAGTTGCTGAACGTAGACAACGTCGTAATAACCGTAAAAAAGTACGTGTTAATGAAAATAAAGCAACAGAGCAATCTGTTGACAATGCGGCAAATAAAGCGGTAGCTGAAACTAAAGCCAACGCAAAAGTAAAATCAAATGATACAACCTCAACAACAAAAGAAGAGGTTAAATTAGTTGATGCTCAAGTAGCTGAAACAGCAACTGATGAAGCAAAACCTGCACGTGAAGAGCGTACCAGAAGTCGTCGTTCGCCAAGACATTTACGTACTCGAGGACCAAAACGTCGTAATGACAATGACGAAGCTCAATCAGCAGACAACGTTTCTGAAGAGATCACCAATGATCCAGTAGAAGCGCGTTATCCTCATAATGAAGAAGCTGAAGCTAAATTAACTAAACCAGCAGTAAATGCTGAGCAAACAGCACAAACTAAAGTTGAAGCATCAGTAGTAGATGTTAAACAACCAAGCGAAGCTTCAACTGAACAGCAAGCAGATTTACCATTAGAAACAACAGAAGTTGTAGTGGCTAAAGAAGCAGTGAAAACTGACACTCCTGATACGGAAGAACAAGTAGTTGCTGAAGTTCCTGTTAAGAATGAACAACAGCAAGAACTTTCTTTAGAAGTTACTGAGCAAGAGCCTGTAGTTGATAATAGCGAGCCAGTAAAAGTTGAAGCTAAGCCGGCAGAAAGCAAAGAAACCGCGGAAAAACCTGTTGATACGGCTGCAGAGGCTAAAACAGAAGATACCGTTGCTGAATCAACCAAAGTTGTTGAAGAAGTTAAAGTAGCTGCTGACGCGAAAGATGTAGTCGCAGAAACTACTGAAGTAAAAAGTAAAGTGAAACCTGCTGCCAAAAAAGTAGCAAAACCAGCAACAAAAGTTGCTCGTTTAATTAAAGGTAAAGCATCTGCGCCAATGACAAAAGCAGAAACAGTACACACATCAAGTGAGTTACCTGCTGCCTTTATGACAAAAGCTGAACGCCCTTTACATCAATCTTCAGGGAAAAATGCATTAGTAAGCCACGCCACTAACCAAGCAGCAGCAGGCCCAACTAAACCAAGCGTATCGCTATAAACCTTATATCCATATAGATTTATAGCAAAACAATTAAAAACGGCGATGTTATTGATAACATCGCCGTTTTTTTTATTTTTGAACACGATATTTAGCCTGAACTCTCGATCTGATACCCCTCAAGTTATCCACTTCTCATTTTCCTAACTAACAAGCACCCCAAGTTACTCATGCAACATATTCTTTAATTCATACACTCACATAAACTATGAGCCTATTTCCTTCGTATAAACAGAGGTTGTTAATAAATGAGTTTCGCACATTCAAAAAATAACGAAAAAATAATTTAAAGATCTGCTTGATTTACACTCATAAAACATATACTGTTTATTTATACAGTATATGTTAAGGCGTTTATTTATGAGCACTATCTACCAAAATAAAGTTATATCTATTAGCCAAGCGATCACCCCTATGGTGTTTGATAATGAAGTAAGTAATGACAAAAACTTTACAAAAGAGTTAAGCGAATTATGTTTAACTCATCAAAACAATAAAAAATGGATCTTAGTGATTGATGATGAAAAACACACCTTGTCTGAATTATCGAGCCAAAAAATTATTGATACCTCAAAAATATTACATATCAATAATCGTAAAGTTAAAGTTAATGCTAACAATATTGAAACAGCATTAACCAAAGGAAATTGCTCGGCGATTGTTTTAGGTAGAAATAATTTTCAAGCGGAACAACTATCATACCTAAGTGATTGTGCAAAATTATCAAATACCGCCTTTGTAGTGTTAGATAAGGTCAGTGGATTACATTAACCCTAAAATTAAAATAACAGATAATATCGCTGCAATTTTTTGTTATATTGCAATTCAGTTTTTAGCTAGATGAGAGAAGCAATGCGCTGTCCTTGCCAAAGTAATCAACCGTTTGAACAATGTTGCCAGCCAATTATTTTAGGCCATAAAAAAGCGCTAAGCGCCGAGCAATTAATGCGTTCACGTTATAGTGCTTATGCTGTAGCAAATGGCGAATATATTTTAAAAACCTATAGTGTTGAGTCTGCACAACAGCAACACTTACATGACATCCAACAATGGGCTGAACAATGCCAATGGGTTAATTTGATCATTCATTATAGTGATCACAATACGGTCGAGTTTTCAGCTTTTTTTATTGAAGATAATCAACTTTGCATTTTAAGAGAAAAATCAAAGTTTATATTTGAGAATGTAAACGGTGTAGAGCAATGGTTTTATCATAACGGTGAGATCATCGAAAACGCAGTTTTAAACAAAGTGAAACGTAACGATCCTTGCCCCTGTCAGCAGCATAAAAAATTTAAACAGTGCTGTGGTCGTTTATTAAATTAAAAGTTAGCCGTATCAAAAAGTAAGACCAAAAAACTAAATTAAGCTATTTGGGTTGTAACAATCGATTGCTGAACTGTTTTAAGCCAGGCTTTAGCATTAAAACTTAATTTAGCTACCGATGGCGAATTATTCTCGTTTTGTTCAAGACTACGTTGATAACGCTTTTGGCAATGTAAGTTGGTGTTATTAACAATATTGGCCGCAATATACTTAGCGTTATCACGAAATGCTATTGCTTTAGGTTGTAAGGCATTAGCTAAATGAATAGCCGCCATATTATCGTTATTTGCCAATGTTGCTTGATTAAAAGCATCTATCTCAGAGAGTTCATCAATAGCAAGCGGCGCTTGTTTAGGCAGATCAAAGTGCTTTCTCAGCTGATTTTCAGCAGGTAAATTAGTTTGTTCTTTACCTTCTGGTAATAAAAATTCACTAAATTCTCTCGCGTCATCCGTTAACATAGCTAACATCAAACTAAAGTCTGAACGTCGTTGACTATGAACACATTCATTAAGCTGAGTGCCTAATTGAATTTCATTGATGACTAAGTGATTTTCTACCAAAATATAACCTCTACTAGCTGGTTAACTTCTATATCGGCAAAGTAACTGAAAAATTTAGTAAAAAAGTAAAAATATTTACAAATTTAATATCAGTCAAACTCACATAATTTATTTACTTGTTATATTCTTAGCGGTAACGTCAATAATCATAAAAATATTGTCCAATTTAATGCGCATTATCAAAAGCATTGAGTGAATAAAAAATTGCTTCATTCGCATTAACTTCCGAACAAATTTCAAGGAATTTGAAAAATATGAATAATACTCGCCCCGCTTTATTATCTATCTCAATAGCATTAACCACTTTATTGACCGGTTGTGTTAGCTCTCAACCCAAACAAATAAACCAAGAAAATCAGCAGCCCGCTATTACCAATGCCGCTGATCACAGCTTAACTTATGTTCGTACCGTTGAAGGCATTGAAGAATACCAGCTAGAAAACGGCTTAAAAGTTTTATTCGTTCAAGATCAAGCCCAACCTAAAACCTTAGTGAATATTACTTATCGAGTAGGCTCAGTAAATGAATATTACGGTGAAACCGGCATGGCGCATTTGTTAGAGCATATGTTATTTAAAGGCTCAACAAACTATCCAAAAATTGACACTGAATTTCAAAAACGCGGAATGCAAACAAACGCTACAACTTGGTTAGATCGCACTAATTATTTTGGTGTTTTTGATGCTAATGAAGAAACACTAGCTTGGACCATAGGTATGGAAGCCGACCGCATGGTAAACGCAACATTCACCGAAGCTGAATTAAAAAGCGAAATGACGGTTGTTAGAAATGAAATGGAAAAAAATGAAAATAATCCTGTGCGGATGTTAATCAGTAGAATGTCATCAATGGCGCACTTATGGCATAACTACGGTAACTCAACCATTGGCGCTCGTTCTGATATTGAAAATTTTCCTTTTGCCAAACTACGTGCGTTTTACAAAAAACATTATCGACCTGATAATGCCGTTCTCACCATTGCAGGACGTTTTGATAAAGAACAAACCATTAAACTTATCGAACAAAACTTTGGTGTATTAGAAAAACCACAACAAGCAATTGAACCTTTATATACCCAAGAACCCACCCAAGATGGTGAACGTATCGTTAATCTACGTCGCAGTGGTGATATTCCAGTTATCGGCTTAATGTATCACTTACCTTCAGGTTTACACCCAGATGCGGCAGCCATGACAGTTCTTCAAGTTATCATGTCAGATTACACTCGTGGCCGCTTACAGAAACAGTTAGTTGAAAGCAAATTATCAACCGGTGCCGGCGCCTTTTCATTCATGCTAAAAGATAGCTCACAATTTATTTTTATTGCTCAAGGTGCCAAAGGCCAAGCTACCGATGAAATGGAAGCTAAATTATTAGACATCGCCGAAAATATCAAAAACAACAAAGTCACAGATGAAGAAGTAAAACTCGCTAAATTAAAATTAGCTAAAGACTCAGAGCAAGCAATGCGCAATGTTACCGGCATTGGCATGGCATTATCTGAATATATTGCCAAAGGTGACTACCGACATAACTTTTATTTTCGGGATCAAATAGAAAATGTGACCACAGCCCAAGTACAAGCCGCAGCTGAAAAATATTTAATTCAAAGTAATAGAACCTTAGGCCGATTTATTCCAACCGATGAACCTAAAAGAGCTGAATTACCACCAGCCCCTGATTTAAATACACTACTAAAAGATTATATTGGCAAAGCCACGGTCAGCGAAGGTGAAGTTTATGACAACACGGTAGCAAATATTAAACAACGTTTAGTAACAACTACTTGGCCTGAAGGTACAAAACTCAGTATTTACCCGAAAAAACGTCGCGGTGAAGAAATTTTAATTAAAATTAACTTACCAACAGGTAATGTTAACTCATTAACCAATGCTGGTACCGCCTTTGATTATATTGCGCCAATGTTAGATTTAGGCAACAAAAAATATAGCAAGGAAGTTATTTCTGGCAAATTAGATGAGCTTAAAAGTAGCATTGATTTTTCTACCGATGCAGGTACCTTTCATATTAATATCAAAACCGATAAAAAACATTTAGCCGACACCTTAACGTTATTAAACGACTTGTTAGCTTACCCAACCTTCCCTGAAACTGAATTAGCGGTACTCAAACGTAGCAGTATTGCTTCCATTGAATCAAACCGTAAAGACCCAGGTTCTGTTGCACTGAATAATTTAAGAAAAGCACTCTACAACTACCCTGCTGGTCATCCTAATGAAGCATTATCAGCCGATGAAAAAATTAACGCGATTAAAAAATTAACCAGTAAAACCCTGAAAAATATATATCAAAAACATTTATCAATCACTGATGGCTATATTGCCGTTATTGGTGATGTTAATAGCGATGACATTTCACAGCAGTTACATGCCGCACTTAAACAATTCAACCTTGATACAAATTATCAAAAAATTCAAAGCCAGTACCACAACAAGCAAGGATTAAACATTAGTGCCGAAACACCTGATAAAGCCAACGCTCAGCTATTTATTGTCAATGTGCTCAGCATGAATAAAAGCCATCCTGATTATTTAGCCTTAACAATCGCTAATCAAATGTTTGGTAGTGATCCTTTCACTTCTCGAATTGGCGCTCGTATTCGCGTTAAAGAAGGCTTTAGTTACTCGGTTGGCTCAGGCTTACAAATTTCAGAAGATGAGCAACAAGGTATCTTTTACGCACAAGCAATTGCCGCTCCTGAAAATATGGCCTCTGTGATCACAGCCTACCAAGAAGAAGTACAAAAAGTGGTTGATACCGGCTTCACTCAACAAGAATTAGATAACGCTATTGAAGGCTTTATCAATAAGCATGCTCGCCAGTGGGCCGAAGATGGCAGAATTGCCGGCGTGTTAATTGACAGCCAAAAATATCAACATGATTTAGATTATTATGAAGAGCAACTTAACGCGGTAAAAAACCTAACGTTGAGCGAAGTTAACCAAGCATTTATTAAGCATATTGCCGATAAAAAAATAAATGTTTTTACCGCCGGCGATTTTGCCAAGCTTGCTCAATAATAGCGAGTAATCATCAACTAATTAGCAATAAGTAACTTATATAGCTAATTGAAAAGCCGTTTTGTAAAAATAAAGCGGCTCGATAAAGTTAATAAAATACCAGCTGTCTGTAGTTTATATAACAAAATAAATTATAGATAACTGGTATTTTTTTATAAATTGTCAGAGAATAGGATAATCTACCTTACCACTTTACCAGGAATACCTATAATATCATGATAAAAAATATCCTTTTAATCTCCTTATTCACTATTTTATCGGCTTGTGCATTAACCGATAACAAAAGCAGTGAAAACTTAAACGCTAGCTTATTAAATTGGCAAAATGTTTATAATGATGGTGAAGCCAAAATAGTTGATAACGAAATTCACCTTATTTCGACAGGCAATTGGTTTTATTTAACGAAGAAAAAGTATAGCGACTTTATTTTTGAAGCTGACATTTTAATGCCTGACGTTACTGAATACTCAAATTCAGGTTTTATTTTTAGAGCACAAGTTCGTCCAAACAAAAAAGGCACAGCACAAGAAGCCTATGGCTACCAAGCTGAAGTTGATCCAAGTAACCGAAAATGGAGTGGTGGACTATACGATCAAGGTCGTCGTCAATGGTTAAACCCATTACATGAAAAACGTTCAAACCCTGATGCCGATTTTAAAGAAAACAAATCACCGCAATGGACACCTGAAAAATCAAACGCTTACAAACATTTACAATGGAACTCTTACCGCATAGTCGCTCAAGGAAGTGATATTAAAATTTATGTAAATAATGTACTCACCACACATGTTATTGATGTTAAAGATAGCGAAGGCTATATAGGTATTCAACATCATGGCAGTAAAGAGTTTAAGCAAACAGGTAGTAGAAAAAACACCATTAAGTTTAGAAATATTCGTGTGACTGAACTATAAAAAATTGTCACGTTAACTTATAAATTGACACCTTTCACGCCACTTCAATGCTTATTTGACGTGGCGTGAAAGTAAAATACTCACAAAACCTATTAAGACAATATTTAATCACTATTTAAGATAATGTGTTAACAGCCTAAGCCCCTACATCACAGTTAAACTTGAACGCCAGCTCTTCCTTCTTAACATCACCATACTTTCCCTAGATAGAAACAAACTAAAATAAAAGCGGCCATAGCAGGAAAAGAAAATAGTTAAAATGTTTCCCCTTTTTGTCAATTTGAAGCTTTAATAGCAACGTCAAGTATTAGCTCAGTCTTCCACAGGCGAGTTCTAGCTCAAACCACTAAAATACCTATTTTAGTGGTAGCAACTTTCTAAATACTTTTTAGTACTACTAACTGTACCTCTAAAATTTCAAATGACGTTACTTTATATTGCCATATTATAGACATAAAAAAACCGGAATCCTTTACTTTTAAAGGCTTTCCGGTCTTTATTGGTTCTTAATGAACCTTGTGTTGGTGCGGATAGCGAGACTCGAACTCGCACGCTGTTAAGCACCACCCCCTCAAGATGGCGTGTCTACCAATTCCACCATATCCGCAATATTTGGTATGTTGTTACTGTGGTACGTCGTTTTGCTCAGTAACTTTTTGCTCTGATGAGGCAGGTACGTCATCATTCGCTGGTAACGAGTCTGTTACAACAGCTTCAGCACTTTCATCAGGAATAGATAATTCAGCACCTGGCGCTAAGTTATTCCACTCGTCAGTCGCTTTTACACGATTAGCTGTTAAGTTACCTAAAACTAAACTGATGATAAAAAATGCAACTGCTAAGTAAGTAGTAGACTTGGTTAAAAAGTTACCTGAGCCACTTGAACCAAAAATGGTAGCAGATGAACCAGCACCAAATGATGCGCCCATATCAGCACCTTTACCTTGTTGAATTAACACTAAGCCAATAAGACTAAGAGCAACAAGTAAATACACTACAATTAAAATTTCATATAACATTTTAAGCTTATCCTTTGACTGTTGAACAAATCATAGAAAATTCGTCAACTTTTAAACTAGCTCCACCAATCAACGCACCGTCAATATCAGGTTGAGCAAATAATTCTTTAAAATTACTACCGTTAACACTACCGCCATATAATATCGGAAGTTTGATAGCAATATCACTATTTAATTGCGCTAAGAAACCACGAATAAAACGATGAGTTTCTTGTGCCATTTCAGGTGATGCGGTGTTTCCTGTGCCTATTGCCCAAAGAGGCTCATATGACACAATCACATTTTCAAAACCTGCAATTCCAACAACATCAATAACCGCTTGAAGTTGTGAAGTTAATTTTTGTTCTGTTTGCCCTGCTGCACGCTCTGTTTCGGTTTCGCCAATACAAAGAATGGGGTTTAAACCAGCAGCTAAAGCTGTTTTTACTTTTTTGGCAACCAACTCGCTCGTTTCTTGATAAAGACTACGGCGTTCTGAATGCCCTAAAATAACATAATTAACGGCGAGATCATTCAACATTTCAGCTGATATTTCACCAGTATGCGCACCTGAGTTAAATTCACTCATATTTTGTGCGCATATACTAATTTGCTGATGGTTAAATATACGCTCAGAAAATTGTAAATACGGCGAGCTAGGACTCAGTAATACTTTTACATTTGATTGAATATTTAGGCTATTTAAATGTTCCGCCATCATGTTAATGAAGGCTAAATTGCCGTTCATTTTCCAGTTGGCTACAACAATAGCATTTCTTTTCATCAAACTTTCCTATCTCAAAGCGGCGAGATATTAACGAACCTGTAAGAAAGATACAAGCATTTCCCTAAATAAGCTGATTAGTTGGTCAAATAACAACCTGCTAACAAACTTCTTTCACTTTATCAGCAATTTGATTAGCTAAAAGCGTGACTGTTTCAAGGTCTGGCCCTTCAACCATGACACGAATTAACGGCTCAGTACCAGATTTTCTTAACAGTACTCGACCTTTGCCAGCCAACTCCGCTTCAACCGTTTTAACGCTTGCTAAAACAGCTTCATTGGCTAAAGGATCATTATCACCGCTAAAACGAACATTCACTAAAATTTGTGGCAGTTTTTTCATGCCTTTGCGTAATTGGGCAAGAGATTTACCGCTATAACAAATAGTTTCTAAAACATTCAAGGCGGCAATAATACCATCACCGGTAGACGTACAATTAAGGTTGATAATATGACCTGAATTTTCAGCGCCTAGTTGCCAATTATATGCTTTTAGCTCTTGCATAACATAACGGTCACCCACCTTAGCACGAACAAAGTCAATATTTAGCTCTTTTAAGGCTAACTCTAAACCAATATTACTCATTAATGTGCCAACAACACCGCCGGTTAATTTACCGCGTTCTTGGGCATTTTTAGCAATGATAAAAATAATCTCATCACCGTCAATCACATCACCGTTTTGATCTACCATCATTAAACGGTCGCCATCTCCATCTAACGCGATCCCTAAATCAGCTTGGTGTTCTAGTACCAATTTACTGATATTTTTCATTGAGGTGGCACCACATTCGTCATTGATGTTGATACCGTTAGGTGAACAAGCAAATTCAACAACTTCTGCGCCTAATTCTCTAAAAACACTTGGCGCAATATGATAAGTAGCCCCGTTGGCACAATCGACAACAATTTTTAAACCACTGAGTGATAATTCAGAGGGAAAGTTACTTTTACAAAATTCAATATAACGACCCGCAGCATCGTCAATTCGAACCGCTTTACCTAATTTTGCTGAATGGACACATTCCATTTCTTCATCAATTTGAGCTTCAATCGCTAACTCAATATCATCAGGTAATTTTTCACCCGTGGTTGAAAAAAACTTGATACCATTATCATAAAACGGATTATGTGATGCACTGATAACAATGCCCGCTTCAGCACGAAATGTTTTGGTTAAATATGCAACCGCAGGTGTTGGCATTGGCCCCATTAAGCCAATATCAATCCCTGCCGCAGAGAAGCCTGCTTCTAATGCCGATTCCAACATATAGCCTGAAATACGCGTGTCTTTACCAATTAATACTTTCTTGGTGCCCTGACCGGCTAAAACCTTTCCTGCGGAATAACCTAGCTTCATAACAAAATCAGGTGATATAGGACTTTTCCCAACTAAACCTCGTACACCATCTGTACCAAAGTATTTTCTTGCTGACATAATATCTCCTTGTAACGTTAGCGATTAACAGCTAAAACTTGTAAAACTTTTAAGGCATCCACGGTTTCTTTGACATCGTGAACACGAATAATACTTGCCCCTTGTTGAGCAGCTACAATAGCGGTAGTTAAACTACCCGCTAATCGTTCGTCAACAGGTCTATTAAGTAAATTACCTATCATTGATTTTCTTGAAGTACCTGACAATAGCGGTAATTTGAAACAATCAAAGGCACTTAAATGCGCCAATAACTGATAGTTTTGTTCTAGGGTTTTACCAAAGCCAAAGCCAGGATCTAAAATAATGCGTTTTTTATTAATCCCCGCTTGTTCACAAGCCCAAATACGCTGTTCAAAGAAGCTTTTAATATCTTCAATTAAATTTTCATATTTTGGCGCTACTTGCATTGTTCTTGGTAAACCTTGCATGTGCATTAAACAAACTGGCACATTACTTTGTGCTAAAACATCTAAGCAGCCTTCATTCTGTAAAGCCCGTACGTCATTAATAATATCAGCGTCATACGCTATGGCTTCGGCCATAACTTGTGCTTTACTGGTGTCAATACTAACTTGAATGTTAAAGCGCTGTTTAATTGCTTTTAAAAGCGGAATAACGCGATTAATCTCGTCATGTATAGAAACTTCTACCGCGCCTGGGCGAGTTGATTCACCACCAATATCTATAATGCTCGCGCCTTGTTCAATCATTTGTTCTACTTGAGTTAAGGCATCATTGGTGTTGAAAAACTTACCGCCATCAGAAAATGAATCTGGCGTAACATTTAAAATCCCCATCACCTTGGGCATTTGAATAAAAGAAGTGTTGTGTTCGGTCATAACAATAAATTAACAGCTGACTTTAGCTGGCACTTGGTTTGAATATATAAAGAGCATAAAGTAAAGCCCCGACTGACGGGGCTTTTAATTTATTCTGCGGAAGCGTCACTCGGTGTGTCTAAATCCGGTTTTACTTCCGGTTTAACATCATCCGTTGGTTTTTTAGTACTTGCCTTAGGTGGTTCATTCTTTTTATTAGAATTATCACCATGGAAATCTGAAGGTGGACGTACTTCACGACGAGCCATCAAATCATCAATCTGTAACGCATCAATCGTTTCATAATGCATAAGCGCATCTTTCATCGCATGAAGAATATCCATATTTTCTTTAAGTAGTTTTTCAGCACGTTGATAGTTACGATTAACAAACTCTTTAATTTCGGCATCTATCGCACGAGCAGTTTCATCAGACATATTTAATGACTTAGATGAGGTTCTACCTAAAAATACTTCGCCTTCTTCTTCAGCAAAAAGCATAGGACCCATTTTTTCTGATAAGCCCCACTGTGTTACCATTTTACGCGCTAGTTGAGTAGCACGTTCAATATCATTTGAAGCGCCAGTAGAGACTTTGTCAAAACCATAAATTAATTCTTCAGCAATACGACCACCATATAATGATGAAATATTACTTTCTAAATGTGCTTTACTGTGGCTGAATCTGTCTTTTTCAGGTAAGTACATCGTTACACCTAAAGCTCGACCACGTGGAATAATTGACACTTTATAAACTGGGTCGTGATCAGGTACTAAACGGCCAACAATTGCATGACCCGCTTCATGGTAAGCAGTCATTTCTTTTTCTGCATCATCCATTACCATCGAACGACGTTCAGCACCCATAAGTATTTTATCTTTCGCTTTTTCAAACTCTTCCATAGATACTAAACGGCGATCACCACGAGCGGCAAATAACGCGGCTTCATTTACTAAGTTAGCTAAATCAGCCCCTGAAAAGCCTGGTGTACCACGAGCTATTACTTCAGCTTTAACATCGTCACCTAATGGTACTTTACGCATATGTACTTTTAAAATTTGTTCACGACCACGGATATCCGGTAAACCAACCGTTACTTGACGGTCAAAACGGCCAGGTCTTAATAGTGCAGGGTCAAGTACATCTGGACGGTTAGTTGCGGCAATAACAATAACGCCTTCATTACCTTCAAAGCCATCCATTTCCACTAACATTTGGTTTAAGGTTTGCTCACGTTCATCATGACCACCCCCCATACCAGCACCACGTTGGCGACCTACAGCATCAATTTCATCAATAAAGATGATACATGGTGCTGCTTTTTTAGCTTGCTCAAACATGTCTCGAACACGTGAAGCACCAACACCAACAAACATTTCAACAAAATCAGAACCCGAAATACTGAAAAATGGCACTTTAGCTTCACCAGCAATAGCTTTTGCTAATAAAGTTTTACCTGTACCTGGTTGACCAACCATTAAAACACCTGAAGGGATACGACCACCAAGTTTTTGGAAACGTGTTGGGTCTCTTAAATAGTCAACTAATTCAGAAACCTCTTCTTTGGCTTCATCACAACCGGCAACATCAGCAAAAGTCGTTTTAATTTGATCTTCACTTAATAAACGTGCTTTAGATTTACCAAAAGACATAGCTCCTTTACCGCCACCACCTTGCATTTGGCGCATGAAGAAAATCCACACCCCAATAAGTAATAACATCGGGAACCAAGAAATTAAGATAGACGTTAATAAACTTTGCTCTTCTGGCATTTTACCTGAAGCATCAACGCCCTGTTTAACGAGATCATTAATTAAATCGCGGTCATAACCACCAGGAATTAACGTAACAAATTGTTCGCCGCTACGAGTCACACCGGTAATAACACCGTTTCTGTCCACACTTGCTTTTCGAACTTGTCCTGAACGAACATCATCAATAAACGTTGTGTAATTTATTTGCTGTTCGTTACTGTTTCCTTGATTAAAACTTTGGAAAACAGACATTAACACAACTGCAATAACCAACCATAAAATAAGATTTTTTGCCATATCGCTCAATTTAACAACCTCTTGTTACTTAATACTTTGGGTGCGACCAATTATTTGGGACTAATTTACTATAAAATCTCGGTACTAGCTACTTAAAGCCGGTAGCAACAAGATAAACTTCTCTTGATCTCGCACGAGAAGATTCAGGTTTACGGGTTTTAACAACTTTAAAGGCTGACTTTACATCTTTCATAAATTGGTCAAAGCCTTCACCTTGGAACACTTTAACAACAAATGCGCCATTTTTTTTCAATACTTGATGACACATATCTAATGCTAATTCAACAAGGTACATACTTCTTGCTGAGTCAGCACTATCATTACCGGTAAAGTTAGCGGCCATATCAGACATAACTACATCAATATTTTTGCCATCAATTCTATTTAATAATGCCTCAAGCACAGCTTCTTCTCGAAAATCACCTTGAAGAAACTCAACACCAGCAATGGGATCCATCGCCAAAATATCACAAGCAATGACTTGGCCTGAGTCACCAACAACTTTTGTTGCGTATTCTGACCACCCTCCAGGAGCAGCACCTAAATCTACAACTTTCATGCCTGATTTAATTAATTTATCTTTATTATTAATTTCTTCAATTTTGAAAACCGCACGCGAACGCAAGCCTAATTTTTTAGCTTTTTTTACATATTCATCTTCAAAATGTTCATTTAACCAACGTGTGCTACTCGCGGTGTGTTTATTTTTACTCAATGGGTAACCTTTGAACCTTTAATTTATTGATAATTATTTACGATTGCACTTAGCAAATCATAGTATTACAAACTAGATGAGGGTAAAATAGGGAGAATTCAAGAAACTTGTAACGAAAATTGTTAATGAACTTAAATAAAAAACAAATCCAGCACTTAAAAGGTTTAGCTCACGCGTTAAAACCTGTTGTGTTATTAGGTAGTAATGGCTTAACCGAAGCGGTTGTTGCGGAAATCGATTATGCATTAGGTCATCACGAACTGATCAAAATAAAAATCCCTACGGATGATAAAGAAGTAAAAAATCTGATCGTAGAAGCCATTTGCCGAGAAACAAATGCAATAAAGATTCAGGTTATTGGAAAAACCTTAATTATTTACCGTCAATCTGAAGAACGTAAAATAATAATTCCAAAATAACATCATTATTCAGATACGTTAATCTACTAACGTATGAACTATATGAGACAATTATTTTCACGCTAACACATTAATTTTTTTCAACTAATGTGTTAGCGCATCATATCCCTCACATACCTTTATTTATCAGTGTTCCCCCTCTCAAACCGAATTTTTTTTAAACAACAAATGACATTAATTTTTACAAATTGTCTCATAATTGTGCAAAAAAGGTTGCTATTAGCTTTTACTCGGTTAATAATGAAAGTGACAAGAAAAGGCAAGACACGTGAAAATGTGTTACGCAAAACCACCGGTCTAAGGGTTTTTTAACCTATGACAGCGGAGTCACCTAACCGACAGGATGTTATTTCGTAAACGGATTTAGTTAAAAGGTACTGTGGTTTTTTCTTTTTTATCCTCCTATTTATTAAGGTTCATAAAATGAAAAAATTATTACTAGCTTCTACCATAACAGTTTTAACTTTAACGTCTGCATTTACAGCACCGGTTGCACAGGCTAACAATATTGCTCAGAGCATTTGTGAGTATGTTGCAGCAGATGATAAAAAACGTATGCGTTCATTCTTAAAATCGAACAAATTAAAGATACGTAGTATTTTTGATGGAATTCAATGTAATGGTCAGAACTTGTTAGAATTTGCGCAAACTGCAGGTTCAGTTGAGACAGGTTCTTTGATGATTTCAAAATTACCAAAGAAAGTTGTTTCTGCTAACTTGGCGCTTCTTCAATCAGGCACACCTTTATTTGATGCTGCTAACGAACGTGTAAGTAGCTAATTGTTAAACAGTAGACACTAGTAATAGTTTTTTACTGGTTGATAATTTTTGTCAATTTAAAAAGCCAGCATTGCTGGCTTTTTTTATTGCACAAATAAGACACTTCCCTACTATTATTCCCTTACATATTTGTTACACTCATAATTATAGATTTGATAGTAAGCAGTTAAAAAATATAAACATTAATGCCAAATAAAAATAGTTATATTAACAGTAAGCATGGTCTTGTTCTTACCGGTGGTGGTGCCCGCGCGGCTTATCAAGTTGGTGCATTATCAGCTATAACCAAGTTTATACCACGTAATCATGGGATCCCCTTTCCTGTTATCTGTGGTACATCTGCTGGCGCAATTAATTCAACCGCATTAGCTTGTTATGCATCTTGCTTTCATCTTGGAGTCAAAAAATTAGAGTGGTTTTGGAAAAATCTAAAAACAAATAAAATTTATTGCTCTGATGGTATTCGTGCCTTTGGTCATATTTTTTCAGGTATGTTGGCGAGTTTTCAAGCCGATTATGCCAATAAAACCGCCCGTAGTTTATTAAACAATGCGCCGTTACGCGCATTACTAAATGCCGAATTTAACTATCGAAAAATAGATGAAAATATTATTAAAGGTTATTTATCCGCAATATCAATTACCGCTTCAAGTTATTCAAGTGGTGATTCTATAAGTTTTTATCACGGTAATAATGATATAAAGCCATGGCAACGTGCTAAGCGCATAGGTAAACGTTCTCGAATTAATAGCGATATACTATTAGCGTCATCAGCAATCCCGTTAGTGTTTCCATCGGTTAAAATCAATCGAGAGCATTATGGTGATGGCTCAATTCACCAATTATCACCTTTAAGCCCAGCAATTCATTTAGGAGCAGAAAAATTATTAATCATTGGGGTTGAGCAACCTAAAGAGCCAATGCATCAGATGGAAAACAATCCTCATCCACCAACAACGTCCACTATTGCAGGGCATTTATTAGATACTATTTTTGCTGATACCTTGCAAAGTGATCTCGAACGGATGAATAGAATAAATGACACTTTATCCTTAATTAACAATGAAGATAAAAAAACGCATAGCTTAAAACAAATAGATAGCTTAGTGTTAAATCCAAGTCACGATTTTAATAACATCGCTGTCGATTACTTTTATGATTTGCCTTTATCTATTCGAATTTTATTGCGCTCTATCGGTATTACTAACGACTCAGATTCAAGTTTAGTGAGTTATTTATTATTCGAAAAACGCTTTTGCCAGCATCTTATCCAATTAGGTTTCGAAGATACTATGGCAAAAGAAGCTGAAATTCGCGCATTTTTATCGCTATAAAATAGCTTGAGTTATTTGAATAACCCAAGTTAAGGTTAAATACCTTCTTGTAAAAAACGCTCGGCTCTTTCTACTCGTCTTGGTTTACCACGGAAAATCAAAGTATCTTGAAGCTCTAACACTGTGGAATCATCCGGTGACTCGGTTTCAATGCCCGCACGTTTTAAAGCAACCACATGGACCTTTTTAAGGGCTAAGTTTAATTCACCAATACTTTTACCAAGCGCATAACAATTACTGGTGATCAATGTCGCATGAGCAAATTCAATCCTCTCAATGGCATCAGGGCTCATATCGGTGTGCTCTCCCTGAAAAAAACCATGTAAATGATTATAATGGCTTTTTCGCTCATTTTGCACACGGCGAACAATGCGAGAAAAAGGCACGCCAGTAAGAGATAACACTTGTGAAACTAACATCAAGCTACCTTCTAAACTTTCAGGCACCACTTCATCAGCCCCCGCGGCTTTAAGGTTAGCTAATTGATCATCATTACGTGTTCTGACCAAAATAGGCACTTTTGGAGCTAACGACCTTACTTTTTGTATCACTTCCAACGACTGCTTGTCTTCACCAAAAGCGATGACCACCAATTTAGCTTTATCAAGGTGAGCCGCATGTAATAACTCTGATTGACGAGACGAACCAAACAACACATTTTCGCCAGCATTACGCGCCTTAGTCGTTCTTAAAGGGTCAATATCAATAGCAACAAAATCAATATTTTCTTGTTTTAAAAATCGGCTTACCGTTTGCCCTATCCGGCCAAAACCACAGATAATAACATGATCTTTTAGCTCTTTATTTTCCGGCAATGTTTGTAACGCTTCATCATTATTTTTTGCTTCTTCGTTGGTCAATTTCAACGACCAAGCCCTTGCGTTTTCGATCATATATGGCGTTAGTGCCATACTCAAAATCCCCGCACCTAACAGCACAGATGCCGTTTCCGCCGGTAGTACATTAACTTGATTAGCTAATGCGATTAAGACAAAACCAAACTCGCCCATTTGCGCAAGCATAATGCCGCTGGCAAAACCATCTTTTGCTCTTTCTCCAGCGGAAACGGCTAAAAACTTAATAATAATAATTTTTATCGCCATAAAACCTACCATGACACCTAAGATCAACAAAGGTGAATCAATAAGGTAGCGAACGTCCAGCTTCATACCAACGGTAATAAAGAACAAACCTAATAAGATATCTCGATAAGGCCGAATGTCGGCTTCTAGTTGATGTTTATATTGGCTTTCACCTAACATCATACCGGCGAGAAAAGCGCCTAAGGCCATCGACAAACCAAACCATTGCGTTAATGCTGCCGCCACTAACGTCACCAATAAAGTGGTTAAAACAAACAGTTCATCAGTACGCACTTGCGCAATTAAATTAAATAAACGAGGTAATAAAGATTTACCCGCAAACATTAATAAAGCTACAACAAATATGCCTTTGATCAAGGCAAAAAGCAGCTCATAAATCATGGCATGGCCAACATCTTGCGCTAGCATAGGGATAATAATTAATAAGGGAACAACTGCAATATCTTGAAACAGTAGAATAGCAACCGAGATTTGGCCTGATTTTCGTTTCATCGCCCCGCTTTCACTTAGTTGTCTAATAACAATTGCCGTTGATGACAAGGCTAAAATACCGGCAATGACAAAAGCACTAGCAAAACTTTGCCCAACCAACATAGCAATTAAAGTAAATACGATAAGGGAAATTAAAACTTGTTTACCACCAACACTAAATACCAGATGCCGCATCGCAATTAAGCGGGGTAGAGAGAACTCTAAACCTAAAGTAAACAATAAGAAGACAATGCCCAATTCAGCAAAATGATCATAATCAATGTGGCCATCAGCCAAAGCTAAGCCGTGCTCGCCAACTAAAGTGCCAGCAACTAAATAAGCTAAAATAGCCGGTAAGTTTAATTTTCTAAATAAGAAAACAAACACAACGGCACTAGTTAAAATGGCTAATATTTCAAAATTACTAGTCACAGAATTCCTTAATCAGGTGAAGTAATTAACATAGCGAAAACTTACGCTACAGATACTTTAAAACTACACTATTTTACGATGAAATGAAATCGAATGACATTTATTTGACGAGGTTTTACGACGTAATAAACACATACATCATTTATTTTTTTACTAATAATCAATAGATTAATAGTGAATAAAAGATTATTTATTCAATAGGCATATATATTGCTTTGTACCACTGTATTCATAATACGGGTGATCATATGCAAACATTAAATATATTTGATAACGAGTTTTCACAATTTAACGCTTTTCGGGTTTTTGATAAACACGAGAATGGTGAATTAAAGCATGGAAAACAGTTACTTGAACAACTTCAAAGTACATTAGATATAGGTAAACTATTACATATTTTTGCTCTGCAAGCGTCAAAATTTGCCGATTTTAGCGGTCTGTATTTTCAAAAAGCAGGGCTAAAAGTTGCCATGCCTGGCAGTCGACCGGCAAAAAATGAACGTAAATATGATATAAAAATTAATGGTGAGTTTATTGGGGTGTTAAATTATGCCATTAATTCGCCGATCAGTTTATCTCATCATAAAGTACTGAAAGAGCTACATGCTTATTTAGCTTACCCGATGAGAAATGCCATCATGTATCATCAAGCACTTCAGCTTGCTATGGAAGATGCTTTAACCGGTTTAGGTAATCGCCGATATTTTGATGAGCAATTAAAACGAGCTATGCATCAAGCTAACCGTCAACAAACGCATGTTGGTTTAATAGTTGCCGATTTAGATAAATTTAAGCAAATTAATGATACTCATGGTCATAAAGTGGGTGATACCATTTTGATCCAATTTGCGAAGGCGTTGCTTTCAAGTATCCGTGATTCTGACAGCGTATTTCGTTTTGGTGGTGATGAGTTTGCCATTATTGTTGAACAAGCCAGTAACAATGCATTAGAGCTCATTGAGTGTCGAATTAAGCATGCATTAACGATTGATCCAACATTAAAAGAATATGGCGTTGCTTGTAGTTTAGGTAGTACGTTTATGACCCGAGCTGACAACGAGCATAGTTTATTTGAGCGCGCTGATAGTATTTTATATCAACGTAAAACCGCCAGTGCTGCTGAGTTACGTTTGATTAAATGAGCGAATAACCTCGTCGGTAAACACTAATTCTCTTAACGCCTGCTTTCTTTCAGCAGGCGTTGTTCCAACCATTAACCGACAAAAACGCACCGCCCTAGAAAATTGTTCAACACCTAAACTATGCAGAGTTTGTTTTAAGTAGCCTCTTGGTAAATCAAAGTTTTTGGTGTATTGCTCAATTGCTTCATCAACCGAGGGATAACTTACCCCATCAAAAATAAAAGCTTCTTTTTCATCAACGGCTTCAATATACAAACCAGATAAAACTAACGGCCAGCCTTTAAAGTTAACGCGCATTTTGGCCACTTCATACATAAACCAAGCGCTACGTTTAAATCCTTCAAAATTGCCGCCTTCAAATTCACTATTGGCCAACTCTGCTTGAGTCCAATTTAAGCCAATGGCTAAATGTGTACGATATTTTTTGATCAGCAATTTTTTTACTTGCCTTGCTACCTGCCAAATGCTTTCAGCTTGAACTTGATAAGCAAATAATTGACATTCTTGACATGCGGGCAATGTCACTGTTGGGTGGCAACAATCAATAACTAGATATTGCTGGTGAGGAAAAGTGAATAATTTGGCTGCTGGTTCACCACAGAACCAACAGCAATGACGATATTCAAAGGGTACTTCAACTAAATGATTTAAATATTCAGCCATCATCAAGTATCGAATTTATCGTTTTTTCTTGATCGATTTATTGTATCTTGTGGCCGGTGCTTTTTTAGTTTTGGCTTTGTCTTTAACCGCTCTATTTTTTAATTTATTGGCTTCGTAGCGATTTTTAGCTACTTTTTCCAGCGCTTTTACTCTGTGGTGATCACTGTCTGTTTCTTTTAACTCGTAACCTGGTAAAACAATGCGATCGAAATGACGACCAATCAGTTTTTCAATATCACCTAAATATTTTTCGTCTTTTGGGCTAACTAATGAGATAGCTGTGCCAGTTTTACCTGCTCTACCCGTTCTGCCAATGCGATGAACATAATCTTCAGCAAGGAAAGGTAAATGAAAATTAACAACATACGGAAGATCCGCAATATCTAAACCACGAGCGGCAACATCGGTTGCCACTAAAACACGAACTTTTCCTTCGGTAAAGTCAGCAAGGGCTTTGTTACGAGCGCCTTGGGTTTTGTCGCCATGACATAAAGCCGCTTTAATGCCATCGAGTTTTAATTCTTTCGCTAAAATATTGGCGCTTTCTTTGGTGCCCGCAAACACCAATACTTGTTGCCAATTATTAACACCAATTAACTCTGATAGTAATTCACGTTTACGATCTTCAGATACCGAATAGACAGACTGTTTTACTTTACCCGATGTTGAATTTTGCTTAGCAACTTCAATGGTTTTTGGTGTATGTAATATTTGATTAGCTAACGTTTTTACTTTGTGGGAAAACGTAGCCGAAAACATTAACGTTTGTACTTGCTGTTTCATCATGGGTAATAAGCGTTCAATATCACCTAAAAAGCCCATATCTAACATTCGATCCGCTTCATCTAACACAAAGTATTTAATTTGATTTAACTGTGTATTACGTAAAGCCAAGTGCTCTAACAACCGGCCTGGTGTTGCCACTAAAATATCAACACCTTGCTGTAACATTTTAGTTTGTGATGGCATGGCACCACCACCATATACCACACCCACTTTCAACGGTAAAAATTCAATATAACTTTCTATATTTGCTTTTACTTGTTGAGCAAGTTCACGCGTTGGTGCAAGTATTAATGCTTTAACCGCATTATTATTACTATCGTATTGCTGGTTAATTAAATCGATGATCGGTAGCGAATAAGCTGCTGTTTTCCCAGTTCCAGTTTGCGCACTAGCTAATAAATCGTAGCCTTTACGCACCATAGGAATAGCTTTTTGTTGGATAGGCGTTAGGTTTTTATAACCACAGGCCTTAACCGCTTTTAATAATTCGCTCGATAAGCCAATTGAATCAACACTCATGAAATACACTCAGTAATAAAAATCGTCGTGATTATACCTGATTATTCAAATGAAAATTAATTATTTTAACCCCAATTTTTATTCGGTAAATTATAGGTTTTCAGGTATAAAAAAACCGAGCAAGCTCGGTTTTTAGTTTGATAAAGCAAATTAAATTGCTTTTGAAATGTCTTCAACGGATGCTTTTGCATCACCGAATAACATTTGTGTATTCTCTTTAAAGAATAACGGGTTTTGCACCCCTGCGTAACCTGTACTCATAGAGCGCTTAAAAACAATAACGTTTTTAGCATTCCATACTTCCAATACTGGCATGCCAGCAATTGGGCTTGTTGGATCTTCAGCCGCTGCTGGGTTAACTGTATCGTTAGCACCAATAACTAGTACAACATCTGTTTCAGAGAAATCTTCATTGATTTCTTCCATGCCTTCAACAATGTCGTAAGGTACTTTAGCTTCCGCTAATAATACGTTCATGTGACCCGGTAAACGACCTGCAACCGGATGAATACCAAAGCGAACTTTCACACCTTTCGCCGTTAATTTTTGTGTTAGCTCGTATACCGGATATTGTGCTTGCGCAACCGCCATACCGTAACCCGGTGTGATAATCACTGAACGGGCATTCACTAATAAATCAGCAACACCATCAGCTTGGATCTCTTTATGCTCACCATAATCAACATCGGCATTAACGGTAACATTGGTACCAAAACCACCCGCGATAACACTGATGAACGAGCGATTCATAGCCTTACACATGATGTATGAAAGGATTGCACCTGAAGAACCTACTAAAGCGCCCGTTACAATTAACAAGTCATTACTTAACATGAAACCCGCTGCGGCAGCTGCCCAACCTGAATATGAGTTCAACATAGAAACCACAACAGGCATGTCTGCACCACCAATTGAGGCTACTAAATGCCAACCAAACACTAAAGCAATTAACGTCATAATGTATAAATAGCTAACATCTACGCCGTCACCTTGAACAAACATCACCATCAGAATAAAACTAACAACACCTGCTGCTAAGTTCATTTTATGGCGGTGTGGTAGCATTAACGCTGAGGTATTAATTAAACCACGTAATTTAGCAAAAGCGACAATTGAGCCAGTAAAGGTTACCGCACCAATAAATACACCTAGAAATACCTCAACTAAATGAATATTTTGCGCCATTTGTTGAGCGTCAGTTAACGCTAAACCATGATGACCCATCTCAAAATAGCTGTTATAACCTACTAATACTGCCGCTAAACCAACAAAGCTATGCAAAATAGCAACAAGTTCAGGCATTTCAGTCATTTCAACTTTTTTAGCTAAACGTAAACCGATCACTGAACCGACAACCATAGCGCCAATGATAATATAAACGTTATCAACACGCGGGTCGGCAATAGTCGCAATTAACGCTAAGGTCATACCGGTAATACCATACCAGTTACCCGCTTCTGCTGTTTCTTGCTTACTTAAGCCAGATAAACTGAAAATAAACAATAATGCGGCGATAATATATGCGGCACTGATCAAGCCATTAGAAAATTCCATCAGAGCCCCCTACTTACGAAACATTTTTAACATACGATTAGTAACAACAAAGCCACCAACGATGTTAATTGTGGCAATTAATACCGCAATACCAGCTAAAACCTGGATCACTATATTGTCATTACCCACTTGTAATAATGCACCAACAACGATGATGCCTGAAATTGCATTTGTTACACTCATTAATGGTGTATGCAATGAATGACTAACATTCCAAACCACGTTATAACCGATCACACAAGCTAAAACGAAAACTGTGAAATGCGCTAAAAAGTCAGCTGGTGCAACACTGGCGATCCAACCAAACAAACCTGCCGCTATTGCCATACCTACATATTTTTTTGTTGGTGAAGAAGGCTCTTCAACCACTTCTGCAACTTCTTTTTTAGCTGGTTTTTGTGGTGCAGCACTCACTTGAATAGGCGGTGGTGGGAAAGTAATTTCATTATCTTTCACTACCGTCATATTACGGATAACCACATCTTCAAAGTCGATAACAATTTCGCCATCTTTATTTGGTGATAATAACTTGGTTAAGTTAACTAAGTTATTCGCATATAACATTGATGATTGGTTTGGTAAACGAGATACTAAATCAGTGTAACCAATAATAGTAACGCCTTTAACTTTAGCAACCTTGCCCGGTTTTGTTAATTCACAGTTACCGCCACCAGCAGCGGCTAAATCAACAATAATGCTACCAGGTTTCATTGACTCAACCATTTCGGCAGTAATAAGTTTTGGTGCCGGTCGGCCTGGTATCATTGCCGTGGTAATAATAATATCAACTTCAGCTGCTTGCTCAGCAAACAAGGCCATTTCTGCATCAATGAAGGCTTTACTCATTTCTTTAGCGTAGCCATCACCTGAGCCTGCATCTTCCTCTTCTTCGTAATCTAACTCGAGGAACTCAGCGCCCATACTTTCAATTTGTTCTTTTACTTCTGGTCGAGTATCAAATGCTCGAACTATCGCACCTAAGCTACCCGCAGTACCGATAGCGGCAAGGCCAGCAACACCAGCACCAATAACCATGACTTTCGCTGGCGGTAAATTACCCGCAGCAGTAATTTGCCCAGTTAAAAAGCGGCCAAAATGATGAGTTGCTTCAACTACAGCACGATAACCAGCAATGTTAGCCATCGAACTTAGCGCATCCATCGATTGAGAACGCGTCATACGTGGCACCATTTCCATGGCTAACGTGGTAATTGATTTAGCTTTTAATGCTTCTAATAATTCAGGGCTTTGTGCCGGCGCAATAAAACTCACTAATGTCGTATTATCACGCATGCTGCCAACTTCATCTAACGTTGGCGCATTAACTTTAAAAAGGATATCAGATTCCCATGCAGCCGTTGCTTCAACAATAGAAGCTTCTGCATCGATATAATCTTGATCTTCAAAGCTGGCTTTTTTACCAGCACCTTTTTCTACTTGCACTGTGAAGCCGAGTTTAATAAGCGCTTTCACCGACGTTGGCGAAGCGGCAACTCTGTTTTCTCCACTAAGTGACTCTTTGGGTATTCCAATTATCATATGGCACCTGTATATGAGGGTCTAATAACACGTAAATAACGAATGTGAATTATCTCAATTTTAAACAGTATGGATTGTTTTAATTGCTTTTATATTCACAATCATCACCAATCATTAAAAATAGTATTAAAAGCGATCATTAAAATCTCATTTATTACTAAATTTATCGATTATAAAAAATTAATTTATATTTTTGGATGCGCACTTTAACAGCTAAACCATCTGCGGTCAAAAACAATCACAACAAATCAAAATAAAACATCAACTTTTAGTTATGTTTATTAAGATGAAATTGTGAAAAGAAAATTAATTATTGAATTTTTTGATAAAAATATAAATTTATCATATATGAAGTGAGAGTTTAGAACTTAATAAAGAAGATTACAAATGTAAAAAGGATCGATTAATCCACATCATTTAATGGCCAAAGCACAATATAGTCTTCAAAATCATCCAGCGACACTTGATCATCTTTCACTACTTTGCCACGCACCGACATACCGGCTTGATGCATTGCTGATTTTTTTCCTTTATGTAACAACGGATGCCAAGACGGTAAGCCACGGCCTTCTTTCAAACGACGATAGGCGCAACTATTCGGCATAAAAAACACATCGTCAATGTTATCTTGTGTTAACCGTACACAATCAGGCACTAACTTAGTTCGTTCTAAATATTTAGTACATTCGCAGGTTTTATCATTTAATAAATAACAAGCAATACTTGAATACAACATTTCTTCGCCATCGTTAATATGGGTAGTCGGTTGTAATTCTGTTTCATCATTGGTGTCTTCATCATCAATAAATTTATGCAGACAACATTTGGCACAACCATCACATAACGACTCCCATTCCTGACGGGTCATTTCTTCTAATGATTTTGTTTGCCAAAAAGGCAGTTCGTTGTTATTCATCAATTCAAAAACTAATTAATTGGTGGAAATTTAATACGATCTGACAAATGCCCAACCGAGCTGACAAAATAGTATGATAAATTCCAGTGCATTAAACTTTTGTAGTTATTGTATGCTAAGTAAGCACGACCGTTCTCATCATCAGGAAAGATGAGTGCAGCTTTAATATTTACCTTAGGTAAAGCGGTGCCGTCTGTACGGCGAACACCTAAAGCTTGCCATTCGCTAAGTGTTTTTTCACGTGTTTGCCAAGCCGCTAACCATTGCTTACGGCCACCTGTATTTTTAGGTATAGCTAACTTAGTGTTAAAGTTTTCTGGCAGCGTTACTTGTCGGCCCCACGTTAATTCGTCATTCCAACCTTCTTTTTTAAGATAATTCGCCATCGACGAAAAAATATCGGCTGAGTTTGTCCAAATATCTTTTTTTCCATCACCATCACCATCAACAGCATAAGCAAGAAATGACGTTGGCATAAATTGATTTTGACCCATAGCACCAGCCCAAGAACCTTTAAATTGGCTAAGCGGAATATGTCCTTCATCTAAAATGGTTAAGGCTGCCCATAATTGCTTTTTAAAAAAGTCACGTCGACGGCCTTCATAAGCTAAGGTTGCTAGCGCTGAGATAACATTATAACCGCCAGTAAATTTACCAAAATTAGTTTCTAATCCCCAAAGAGCAACAATAAAGCGTGGTTGTACACGATACTTTTCTCCCACCTGTATTAATAAGTCGTGGTGTTTTTTGTATAACTCACGCGCTTTATCAACTTTCCATTGCGGTACCCGTTTAGGTAAGTAAGTATCTAATGTTTCAACCGTTTCAGGTTGATTACGATCTGCTTTTACTGCTCGGCGATGAAATTCGACATTCGCAAAGCTTCTTTCTAATAAGGCTTCACTATAACCTTTCGCTAAAGACTCTTTTTTAA
Source organism: Thalassotalea agariperforans (assembly GCF_053470345.1). NCBI lineage: Bacteria > Pseudomonadati > Pseudomonadota > Gammaproteobacteria > Alteromonadales > Colwelliaceae > Thalassotalea > Thalassotalea agariperforans. The sequence goes on from NZ_JBQMWH010000002.1 coordinate 237,227, forward strand.
ACTCAACAACAAAATCTTTAAAACCTTGCTCGGTAAGTTCTTGTGCTTGTACATTGATAACAAACAATAAACTGGAAAGTGTTAAGTAAAAACGTGTTTTTGAAAAAAAATGATGCATAAAAAACCTTATTTGTCTTCGCTTTGTGTTGCTAGCTTAGCTTTTATTTGTGCTTTATGCTCTGCTAATAAATCTTCTACCGGCGGGGGTAATTGTAAATAATAGCCAAGCTCAGTTAAGCGCTCTTCAACAGTATCTAAATCGGCAAAGGCTAATTTATCACGCTTAGCTAAATTAACAATGGTCACTAATTGTGGCGTACCAAAAGTACGTAATAATGCCTCAGGAACCGCAGAAAAATCATCTCGTTGTTTTACAAACAAATAAGTTAATGCTTTTTTAGGGCTTTTATAAACGGCAGTTAACATAAAAAAACCTTTAAATGAGAAGAGTAATATAAACTAAAAACGTTATTGCTATCATAGCAAGTGAGCTTAATCTTGTTATAAATAGATTGTAACGATTTATAATAAGGTTAATTGAGATTATTTAAATTTATTTTGAGCAAACTTATCAAGCCTGTCACCTAGAATAGCTTTACGCCAGCCATTCATTAAATCAACGTCACTGGCATTAGTGTCATTTAATTGATAATAACAACTTAAATATTGATTAATTTGTTTTTTAGACGCTAAATTTTCCATACCAATATGACTTTGCTCAGCGATATTAGTTAAAAAACTTTTTACGTGTTTAAATACTTGTTTATAACCTGGGTATTGGTCAAGTCGCTGAATTCGTTTTGGATGCTCTGCAGCCGGTATTTTGGCGGCAGCTGCCAATACTTGTAACATGGCTTTGCCTTTATGACGAATATCTAAAACTTCACCCCCTTCTATTGATGACATAGCACCAATGCTACTTGGGTTACATTCAGCCAAACCAATTAAGGTATTATCTTTAGCAATAAATCCTAAAGGTAAATCACGCTGTTTAGCTTGTTCATATCGCCAAATAGCTAACTGTTTTAAGCGATTTAATTGTATCGAATTCAACTTACTTGCTAATTTAACGTTTCGGTATAAGGTAGAGGTATCAATGGCAGTAAACTTTCGTTCAATCATCAACTGACTTTCTTCTTGTACTGCCGCTAACCAACCAGATTCTGTCACTTCTTTTAATAAGGCGGGAAATAATTGGTAAAGATGCTCAACATCGGCTGCCGCATAAGTTAATTGTTTTTCAGATAATGGTCGTTTAGTCCAGTCGGTACGGGATTCTGATTTATCTAATTCAATATTTAAAAAATGCTGAACCATTGCCGCATAACCCAGTGAAATACCATGCCCTAAAAAAGCCATCATAATTTGGCTATCAATTAAGTTTTCAGGTTTACAGTTACCTGCATGTAAAAACACTTCTAAATCTTCAGAACAGGCATGCAATACCTTGGTGATATTTTTATCTGCTAACAACTGCCAAAAAGGCGATAAGTCATCTATCTTAATGGGGTCAATTAAGGCGATAGTGTTACCATCACAAACTTGTAACAAGCCTAATTTGGGATATAAAGTTCGTGTTCTGACAAATTCAGTATCAACAGCAAGCACACTTGCTGTTTGCAATTGCTGGCATAATTCGACTAAAGATTGATTATCACTAATGAATTGTTGTTGCACGTGAGATCCTGTTAATTATTTAATAATAATCAATATATTATTAATGAGACAATTAGCTACGTTTTCTACGTGACGCTTGCTGATTTCGTACATGGTGTTTTTTAACACTACGACGAATACGTCGACTCTTCGCATTATCAATGGCTTTTTCATCAACCTTCACTTTCGATTGCGTTTCTGCCGTTAATTCTACTAACTTACGATAATAATTAACTTCTTTCAAACCTAACTCTGTCCAACCACCTAATGGTAATTGACGTGGCATTTCCATATCACCATAACGAACACGGATCAGGCGACTCACTTGCACTTCTTGGCTTTCCCATAAGCGACGAACTTCACGGTTACGCCCTTCGGTTAATACCACGTGGAACCAATGGTTACGACCCTCACCACCACGATAGGTAATTTTATTAAATTTAGCTGGGCCGTCTTCTAATTTCACGCCATGGCGTAAACGTTGTAACATGGCTTCGTCAACTTCACCAAATACCCGAACAGCATATTCACGCTCTACTTTACGTGATGGATGCATTAGTCGATTAGCAAGCTCACCATCAGTAGTGAATAACAGCATGCCTGAAGTGTTAATATCTAAACGACCAACAGCAACCCAACGGCCACCTTCTAATGGCGGTAAACGATCAAAAACCGTTGGACGACCTTCTGGATCTTTACGGGTACACATTTCACCTTCTGGCTTGTTATATACCAGCACTCGGCAAAAATCGGATCCTGCTGCGGTAATTTTAACGAGATGACCATCAATGCGGATTTGTTCAGTGCCTTCAACACGGTCGCCAAGGTAGGCAACTTTGCCATCAACACTCACACGGCCGCTACTAATAACACTTTCCATTTCACGGCGTGAGCCTTTACCAGCACGAGCTAAGACTTTTTGTAATTTTTCTGACATTGGTATAAAACTCTTGTCCGTCAGTAGTTTAACACTGCTGACTCTGAAATTAATTTGGAACCTTAAAATATAGAATATTTCAAAGTTATAACTAAAAACTATTATAACGCGATCAGCACTTTAGGGCACGTTATTTAATTGTTGTTAGTTTTTGAAAGCAGTTAAAATTATTTAAACGGCTCAGCGTCACCCTCACCTTCGCGCAGGATCGTCACCTCTCCTTCAGAAAAGTCAATCACTGTGGTTGGGTGCTCACCTAAATAACCACCGTTTAAAATTAAATCTACCCGTTTTTCTAAAATATCGCGAATATGCTCTGGATCATATTCCGCCATCTCTTCATTTGGCATAATCAAAGTGGTGGAAATTAACGGCTCATTTAATTCCGTTAATAAGGCTTGAGCAATAGCATTATTGGGAATACGTATACCTATGGTTTTTTTCTTAGGGTTTAATAAGCGCTTTGGTACTTCTTTCGTGCCTTTAAAAATAAAGGTATAAGCGCCAGGGGTATTATTTTTCATCAATCTAAATGCCGTGTTATCCACTTTGGCATATTCAGATAACTCAGAAAGATCACGACAAACTAAAGCAAAGTCATGATCCATATCAATACCACGAATTTGACATATACGCTCTAACGCTTTTTTATCACCAATGTGACAACCCAGTGCATAACCCGAATCAGTGGGATAAACAATAACACCGCCGTCATTGATTATTTCAACCGCTTGTTTCATTAACCGCATTTGTGGGTTTTCTGGGTGAACATAAAAAAACTGACTCATTGTTTTTCTCCCTAAATATTAATTAAATAGTTGCCAAACCGGCTGACAATTTTCAGGTAAAGTTAAATTTCTTCCTAGATCGCTCCACTTACTAGGGTAATGAAAATCACTCCCCATCGAAGCATGCAAGTCATATTCATCACAATACGCTAACATTAACCGTTTTTGCTCAATACTCATTTGTGGCAAAACAATTTCTAAGGCATCTCCGCCAGCGTGTTTAAATTCAACAATCAATTTTCGTAACCATTTACCAGACAAGTCATACCGTATCGGATGCGCCATCACCGCAACACCACCTGCTTGATGAATAACATCAACAGCATTGGCAATATCACACCATTGTGGTTTAACAAAAGCTCTTTTACCTTTCCCTATATATTTATCAAATGCAGCTTGCATATGATTAACATGGCCTTGTTGCAATAACACTTGTGCAAAATGAGAGCGGGTAATACTGCCAACATCAGCTAAAACTTTTGCCGATTCAAGAATGCCATCAAAACCGCACTTTTCTAATTTTTCGCCCATTTTAATTGCCCGTAACTCGCGTGCTGCTTGTTGCTGTTCAATTAATTCGGCCAGTTGAGGGTTAGTTTTATCAATATTTAAACCAACAATATGAATATCAAAACCATGCCAACTGGTGGAAATTTCAATACCATGAATTAATGTGATGTTATGCGCTTTTTCTTCAATATAATTTTCAGCTAAGCTTAAACCGGCAACGGTGTCGTGATCCGTTATTGCCAAAACATCAATTTGAAAATTAACCGCACGGTCAATCAACTCTTGCGGAGACAACTTGCCATCAGAATGATGGGTATGACTATGCAAGTCGACACGAGAATTTGTAAATTTATCTAAAACAGAGGTTGACATAAAGACCATTTTGCGGTTTTCTATAAGGGCATTTTTAAGTTTACTTGGAATATGCTAACTAATACAGTAGTTAATAAATAAATGGGTACATTAATAAGTACCAATAGACAGGAAAAAACCATGACATTAACAATGAACAAATCAAATTTAGTATGGTGGTGGCATAACTCGACTTAGGTGGGTTGTGAACTTTGCTTGTCTGCAAAAAAATTCCAAAAACCCGCTTTCGCGGGTTTTTTCGTATCAAAAGCCCAAAAAAGCACAAGATATACTAAGAAACACTGTTAAATACACACGAGAAAAAGTAAAATTTATGATAATTGTCAAAGTACAAAGTTGGTTTATTTGGTGGCTTCTGCCGATTTATGCCGGATGAATTTTTTTTAACCAATTACCAACAGGAAAACCAAATGAAACTAACACAAAACTTAAGCGTAGGAAGTGTCAATACACTTTCTCACTTGGCTCACTACCAAGCTGATCCTCTCGCTGTTTATCAATATTTATGTGCCGACACCAACAATAGCTTGTTATTAGAGTCAGCTGAAATTGATAAAAAGCATAAATTAAAAAGTTTAGTATTAACTGACACAGCTGTGAAAATTGTTTGTCAGGGGCATCAAGTCACACTCACCGCACAAAGTTTAAATGGCCAAGCAGCGCTTGCTTTTGCCGAACAAGTACTGACGGGGATCGCAAAACTTGAAAAAACAAACAATAGCTTAGTTGCTACTTTTACCCCGGCTGATAGCCAACAAGATGAAAAATCACGTTTAAAAACGGTTAATTCATTTCACGCGCTCCGTTTATTTAATCAATTAAACAACCTTGACAACCACCCCTTTGCTATTTTCCTTGGTGGTGCTTTTGCCTTTGATATGATGTCGACTTGTGAAGTATTACCGGCAGTAAAGGATGGCGAGAACACTTGCCCTGATTATGTTTATTACCTTGCTGAAACCTTAATTGTTATTGATCACGAAAACGAAACCAGTGAAGTTATCGGCAATGTGTTTTCGGGCCCTGAGCAAGCCACTTGTGTTAGCCAAATTAATCAACGCATTGAGTCTATTAAACAAGCACTAGCCAGTGATGTTTCTTTTAAATTAGATAAACAAGCCGTTACTGCTGTTTCATCTGAGGTGACGACTGATATTTCAGATCAAGATTTTTGTCAAATTGTTGAAGATTTAAAAGAACATATCCGCGCAGGTGATATTTTTCAAGTAGTGCCATCTCGCACTTTTAGCTTACCTTGTCCGGCACCTCTTGCCGCCTATCAAGCATTAAAAATATCAAACCCTAGTCCTTATATGTTTTATATTCATGACGAAGACTTTGTTATGTTTGGCGCTTCTCCTGAGTCAGCCTTAAAATATCAAACCAGTAATCGTCAAATTGAAATTTACCCTATTGCTGGCACTCGTAAACGCGGCTTTGATGCCAATGGTAAATTCTCACTTGATTTAGACAGTCGTATTGAACTTGAACTTCGTCAAGATAAAAAAGAATTAGCTGAACATATTATGTTAGTGGATCTTGCTCGCAACGATGTTGCCCGAGTTAGTGAGCCGGGCTCACGTTATGTTGCCGATTTATTAAAAGTAGATCGTTATTCTCATGTTATGCATTTAGTCTCTCGTGTTTGTGGCACCCTATCTCACGATTTAGATGCGTTGCATGCTTATCAAGCTTGTATGAATATGGGGACGTTATCCGGTGCCCCAAAAGTAAAAGCAACGGAGCTTATTCGCCAATTTGAAGGTAAACGTCGAGGTAGTTATGGTGGTGCGGTAGGTTACATTACCGGTACGGGTGAAATGGACAATTGTATTGTTATTCGCTCAGCTTTTGTAAAAGATGGTATAGCCCAAGTTCAAGCCGGCGCTGGTGTAGTTTATGACTCTATTCCACAAGCAGAAGCTGATGAAACTCGCCAAAAAGCACAAGCGGTACTAAGCGCTATCATGAAAGTAGCGAATGATGCGGCAAGCAATCAAAATACTGACGGCAAGGGAGCATAATAATGACAACATCTCAAACAACAAACCGTTCGATGAAGCCAAAAATCTTTATGCTCGATAACCTAGACTCATTTACTTACAACTTGGTTGATGAATTTTACAGTTTAGGTTTTGAATTAGTTATCTATCGAAATACTTTGTCAGCTGATTTTATTTTACAGCAAATTAACGCACACCAAGGCGAAGTATTAATTGTTTTATCACCTGGGCCTGGTACACCAACCGATGCCGGTTGCTTAATGGAACTTATTGCTAAAACTGCAGGTGTTTACCCTATTTTAGGTATTTGTTTAGGACATCAAGCTTTAGTACAGCATTATGGTGGTGTCGTGGCACGAGCGCCAGAAATTGTCCATGGAAAATCTTCAAGTATCACTCATACAGGTGAAGGAGCTTTTGCTGGTATCGCCAACCCATTACCCGTTGCTCGTTACCACTCATTAGTTGCTGAAACTATGCCTAGCGGTTTAGATTGTATTGCACAGGTTAACGGTATTCCAATGGCAATTGAGCATAAAACCGATGCCGCATTAGGCTTTCAATTTCATCCTGAGTCAATTTTAACGACCTACGGTAGTCACTTATTAGGTCAAAGTATCGAGCATTTGTTGAATTTACGACCCAATGCCCCCATTAAAAACGGCACGTTAAATAATACCAATAATGTTCAAGATGGCGGAGCTTGTGAATAATATGGAAAACATTCTCGATCTTTTAGTTAATGGCCAATCGTTAACTCAAGCACAATCACAAACGTTTTTCAGTCAAGTAATGGCTGGCGAAGTACCTGAAGCCTTATTAGGTAGTGTCTTAACGGCTTTAAAAATAAAAGGTGAAACAGCGCCAGAAATTGCTGGTGCCGCGGTTGCCGTGCGTGACTTTGCCACACCATTTCCAGCGCAAGCAAGTAATGTTGCCGACTGCGTTGGTACTGGTGGTGATGGTGCTAATACCATTAATATTTCAACGACCTCAGCTATACTTGCCGCCGCATGTGGCTTAAAAATGGCCAAACATGGTAATCGCAGTGTTTCTTCGATGTCTGGCTCTGCTGATTTATTAGAAGCCTTTGGCGTTAATTTAATGATGAGCCCTGAAACGGCGAGTCGTTGTATTGAAGAAGCGAACCTTTGTTTTTTATTTGCGCCAGCTTATCATCCAGGTTTTAAATATGCAGGCCCTGTTCGTAAAGCAATGGGCATACGTACTTTATTTAATATTTTAGGGCCTTTAGTTAATCCGGCTGCGCCAAAAGTAATGTTATTGGGTGTTTATACGCCTGAATTATTAACCACTATTGCCGAAAGTGTTTTATTAACGGGGGTTGAAAGTGCCTTTATTGTTCATGGTAGCGGTTTAGACGAAATAGCTATTCATGGTGAAAGCCAAATTATTGAAATTAATCAGGGTAAGTTAATTGAAAAAACCATCAGCCCTGAAGATTTTGGCTTAGAGCGTTATTCGTTGGCTGATATTAAAGGCGGAACTCCTGCCGAAAATGCTAATATCAGTAAAGCGATATTAGCTGGTAAAGGTGAACCTGCCCATAACGCCGCTGTGATAATAAACACTGCCGCATTAATTTATTTACATGGCCAAGCTGATTCTTTGTTAGCCGCGGCTAATAAAGCGGCTGACGTTTTAGCCTCTGGTCAAGCATTAAAAACATTAGAAAAGTTAGTAGAAGTTTCTAATAGTGAAAACAATCAAGGAACTACTGAGTAAATCATGGCTAATATTTTAGAAAAAATCGTTATTGATAAACGTGTTGTTATTGAGTCGTTGAAAAAAAGTTTTCCGTTAGAAAGTTTTATCGATGAACTAACGCCAACAACAAAAGATATGTATGCCGCATTAAGTGAAGAAAACGCGGGCTTTATTTTAGAATGTAAAAAAGCATCTCCTTCTAAAGGACTTATTCGCCCTGATTTTGATGTAAAAGCCATTTGCCAAATTTATGATAAATATGCCGCCGCTATTTCAGTATTAACCGACGAGAAATACTTCCAAGGCAAATATGAGTATTTAAAAACCGTTACCGAAACCGTCAGCTGTCCTGTTTTGAATAAAGACTTCTTCTTTGATCCTTATCAAGTACATCTAGCACGTTATTATGGTGCTGACGCAATTTTATTAATGCTCAGTGTTTTAAGTGATGATGAATATATTGAATTAGCAAACTTAGCTAAATCGTACAACATGGCCATATTAACTGAAATTTCTAATCATGAAGAAATGGAACGGGCAATTGCCCTAGATGCTAAATTAATTGGCATAAATAACCGTGATTTACGTGATCTTTCTACTGATATTAATCGTACCTTTGAATTCACGCCACATATTCCGGAAGATCGTATCGTGATTTCAGAGTCAGGTATTTATACCAATGATGAAGTGAGATATTTAGCGCCAGCGGTTAATGGCTTTTTAGTTGGTAGCTCGGTGATGGCAGAAGATGATATTGATCTCGCTTGTCGTAAACTAATTTATGGTAACCATAAAGTGTGTGGTTTAACTCAAGCTCAATATGCCCAAGCCGCAGCTGATGCCGGCGCTGTTTATGGTGGGTTAATTTTTGCTGAAAAGTCACCACGCTATGTCACAGAAACACAAGCAAAAGCAATTATTGAACAAGTGCCATCACTTAACTATGTTGGTGTTTTTGTTAATCATGGTGTGCTAGAAGTAGTTGAATTAGCAAATAATCTTAAATTATCAGCCGTACAGTTACATGGTCAAGAAGATGGCGAGTATATTGAATTACTACGTTCTCACTTACCTGAGCATTGCGAAATTTGGCAAGCATACCCTATCACCTCAGAGGTACCGCCATTAAGTAAAAAAGTACACCACCATATTTTAGACGGTAAAAAAGCCGGTAGTGGTGAAGTATTTGATTGGCGAGCGTTAGCTAAATCAGAGCAAGATTTATCGCCGTGCTTTTTAGCTGGCGGCTTATCCATCAACAATATTACTGATGCGATAGAACAGCTAACATCAAGACCATTGTTTGGTTTAGATCTCAACTCAGGTGTTGAATCTAGTCCAGGTGTGAAAAGCAGTGAAAAACTTCAATCTGTGTTTGCAAGTATTAGACAATATTAATTTACTTTAACAACGATAAATACGATTGCGAACCTTAAGGCATATAGCCAATGAAAACGGAACAATTATGACAACTTTGAAAAAAACACTTAATCCTTATTTTGGTGAATTTGGTGGCATGTTTGTTAGTGAATTACTCGTTCCAGCGCTTGAACAACTTGAACAAGCGTTTATCGAGTCACAACAAGATCCTGAATTTTTAGCCGAGTTTAACGACTTACTAACAAATTACGCCGGCCGACCAACGCCATTAACTTTAACCCGTAATTTAGTTAAAAACCCACTGGCTAAAGTCTATTTAAAGCGTGAAGATTTATTACACGGCGGTGCTCATAAAACTAACCAAGTATTAGGCCAAGCCTTACTTGCTAAACGCATGGGTAAAAAAGAAATTATTGCTGAAACCGGTGCTGGGCAACATGGGGTTGCTACCGCCATTGCTTGTTCACTTTTAGGTTTAAAATGTAAAATTTACATGGGTGCCAAAGACTGTGAACGTCAGCAACCTAATGTTTTTCGTATGAAATTAATGGGCGCTGAAGTTATTCCAGTAACAGCAGGTAGTGGCACTTTAAAAGATGCCGTAAACGAAGCCCTACGCGACTGGTCAGCCAATTATGACGCGGCCCATTATTTATTAGGTACCGCTGCTGGTCCTCATCCTTTCCCAACTATAGTTCGTGAGTTTCAAAAAATGATCGGGGAAGAAGCCAAACAACAAATTCTTACCCAAGAAGGTCGTTTACCTGATTATGTGCTTGCCTGTGTTGGTGGTGGTTCAAATGCTATTGGTATGTTTAGTGACTTCATTAAAGAAGAAGGCGTTAGGCTTATTGGTGTAGAGCCTGGTGGTAAAGGTATTGATACCGAAGAACATGGCGCAACTTTAGTGGCAGGTACTAAAGGTATGTTACATGGTAACTACACCTATATTATGCAAACTAAAACAGGACAAATTGAAGAGTCATATTCAATTTCTGCTGGCCTTGATTACCCAGGTGTTGGCCCTCAACATGCGTTTTTGAAAGAAACTGGCCGAGCACAATATGTCGCAATAAATGACGACGAAGCACTTGCTGCTTTTCAAGCCTTATCTAAAAATGAAGGAATTATTCCTGCGCTTGAATCGTCTCACGCACTCGCTCAAGCGATAAAAATGGCAGAGCAAGTTACTGAAAAAACTGTATTTTTAGTTAACTTATCGGGTCGTGGAGATAAAGATTTGGCACACGTTCATTCCGTATTAGCTGCACAAGGAGAAGCATAATGTCATTTGCTCCAACAAGTTTAGGCGGCCGCTATCAAACAGCCTTTGACAACTTAAAAGCCAAAAATGAAGGCGCTTTTGTTCCTTTTGTTACCCTTGGCGACCCAGGCCCTGAATTATCGGTAAAAATTATTAAAGCCTTAATTGATGGTGGTGCTGATGCCCTTGAATTAGGGATCCCTTTTTCAGACCCTAGTGCTGACGGCATTACCATTCAAAATGCTGGATTACGTGCATTAAACGCCGGTGTTGACACCGATACTTGTATTGATATCTTACATCAAGTACGTGAATACGCACCACAGATCCCAATTGGCTTATTGTTATATGGCAATTTAGTATTTGCGCGTGGTATTGAAACTTTTTATCAAGACATGGCGAATGTCGGTGTTGATTCAATTCTCATTGCTGATTTACCTATTCGTGAAAGTGCACCATTTAGAAAAGCGGCAGATAATAGCAAAGTTGCACAAATTTTTATTGCGCCACCTAATGCCAGTGACGATACTTTGCGTGAAGTTGCCTCTTTTGGTCGTGGTTATACTTATGTATTGAGTCGTGCCGGTGTTACCGGTACTGAAACTAAAGCTGCTATGCCGGCAAGCCATTTAATTGATAAATTAACTGAGTTTCATGCAGCACCGCCAGTATTAGGCTTTGGTATATCTGAGCCTGCACAAGTAAGTGAAGCAATAAAATCAGGTGCTGCTGGTGCTATTGCTGGCTCTGCAACCGTTAAAATTATTGAGAAAAATTTAAACGATGAAAATAAAATGTTAGCTGAACTAAAAGCGTTCACCACGGCAATGAAAGCCGCAACCAAAGCATAAGTATTAAAACGTTCATTCTCACTTTATTAAAAGCTCCGTTGGGGCTTTTTTTATTTTTGTAATTTAGATTATTATAACCTGAACTCGGGATAAGAAATTAGCTAACTATATGAAATACATATATTTTGATTTTTTCTCTATTCTAGCTTGATGTTTTTTCTTAGTACAAGGCAAATTTAAGCGCCAATAGCGAGCCTCGGCTTTGGTTCAAACGTCGCTCTACCTTCCCCATCCATGGGGGCGTATTGCAATTAAATTTAACGCAGTAATAAGGAAAAACAGCAGCTAGAAAGCAAGTTGTTATCCCGAATTCAGGTTTATTATATTATCAACCAATTCACTAGTTAGAGATGCATCATGCCTGAGCCGTTCAAAAATGTGTTTAATTTACGATTAATTGAAGGCATGGCTGAGCACTTTCATCGCCATTATTCTGCCTTTGATAAAAGTGCCTTTATTGAACAAGCAAGCGTTAAACTGGAAACATTAGAGCTGAAGGCTCGCTCAAATCAAATTGTGCAGGCAATGCAAAAATATTTACCGGCTGATTTTGACCATAGCGCACAAATATTAATCGCATCCTTATTACCATTAACTGAACAACTTAATATCGAACAAGTTACCGGCGGCACCATCAATCAGTATGGTATTTCAGGCTGGGCGATCATGCCAATGGCTGATTTTGTTGGCTTAGCCTATCAAAATAACCCCGAGCAGGTGAATTTTGAGTTAGCAATGCAAGTATTAAAAGAAGCAACTAAACGATTCAGTGCGGAATTTGGTATTCGCTATTTAATTAACGCTGAACCAGAAAAAAGCATGAGCATACTTAACCAATGGGCTACAGATGAAAACTATCATGTGAGACGACTTGCCTCCGAAGGCTCTCGCCCTCGCCTACCTTGGGGAATGCAACTTAGCGGTTTTATTGATGATCCTAAACCGCTGATCACGCTTTTAGAGCAACTTAAAGACGACAATGAAGAATATGTCAGACGCTCAGTGGCAAATAGCCTCAATGATATTGCCAAAGATCATCCAAAGCTTATTGAAGACTTGGCTGAAAGGTGGCTAAAAAATGCCGATAAAAATCGTATCAAATTAATAAAACATGCGTGCAGAACTCTGATCAAAAAAGGTAATAAACGCATACTCGCCGCGTTAGGTTTTTCTCCTGTTGCCCTTAAAAACTCAAAATTAACCTTAAATACTAATACTTTAATGTTTGGTAATTGCTTGATGTTAACGCTGAAACTTAATTCTAATAGTCATCAAGCGCAATTAATTAATATTGATTATATTGTCCATCATCAAAAAGCAAACGGTTCTACCAGCCCAAAAGTGTTTAAGTGGCAAAGCCGAACCCTCAAAGCCAATGAAGAACTGTTATTAACCAAAAAACACACGATAAAAGCGATCACCACTCGAGTTTATTACCCAGGGATTCATAAAATAGAGGTATTAATTAATGGTGACGTGGTTTGTCATAATCAGTTTGATTTGCTTATGTAACCTGTGTTACGTAACCTGACAACGGCAGCTAAAACTTAGCCGTGATTTAATCACTATGGTTTAATCACTAAAAGAACCATAAACACCGTAATGGTTCTTTTAAGTTAAAACGAGTCTTAAACAAGAGAGAACTGGTAACTGACCTGTTTTTGATAAGTATCACCCACCTTTAATAATGCCGAAGGAAATTGGGCTTGATTAATCGCATCAGGGTAATTTTGCGCTTCTAAGCAAAGCCCTTCAAATGGCTTAAAAGGCGCTGTTAAATAAGCCGCCGTGTAGAATTGTAAACCGGGTTGATCTGTTGTAATGGATAATTTAACTTGCTCTGAACTTAGTTCAGCTACCACTTCTTGAGGATCGCCGGCAATAACATAACAATGATCAAAGCCTGTTTTAGTATCCAACATATCATCACTTAAATTAGCAAGTCGCTCAGATAAATTCACTGGTTGATTAAAGTCAAAATCAGTACCGGTAATATCACGAATATCTCCTACCGGTATTGACGTTTCATCAACGGGTAAAATACCTTTGCTCACCATTTTTAATGATAAGTTATTAATATTTTTTTCACCTAAATTAAAGTAACAATGATTACACAAATTAATCGCTGTATCTTTGGTGGTTTGAGCGGTAAAACTAATATCTAGACTATTATTTTCCGTTAATTGATAGGTTACTGTTGTAGTTAATTCACCAGGGAATCCCTGATCACCATCAGGTGACACTAACACTAAAACAACACTATTGGCGGTTTGCTGTTGAACTTGCCAAATTTTGTGACTAAAGCCTTCAAGGCCACCGTGTAAACAATTACCGCCGTTATTTGTGGGTAATTGGTAATGCTCACCATTAATGCTAAATTTTCCTTTAGCAATGCGATTAGCAAAACGACCAGCCGTTGCGCCAATATAAAAAGTATCTTGTTTAAATTCATCAACATTATCATAAGTCACCGTCATTTCTTTTAATTCACCGTTAACGGGAAATTTAATTGAAGCAACCGTAGCGCCTAAATTTAAAATATCTACTTCCATGTCATTGTTATTTTTTAATTTAATAACGTTAATTTCACTCATACTTATCTCTATTCAAAAACATATTAATAGCAAATATCATATCAATAAAATCATACTTTTTCCTTTATTAGTTTTAGTAAACAGCTTTTTAATTTTGTTAAATAATCATAAAAAAGATACTATTAATCAAACACTAAAAATCGTTACTCCATGATAAAAAAACACTTAATAAGCAGTTTATATACTTTTTCCAGTGTCTTTGTTGTGCTTGCTCTGACTTGGACAGTTTTGTTTAAGTGCAATTTTTTTTATGGTTTTTGGCATGATTATGGTGGCATTAAAGAAACCATTGAATACTTTTCCCCGAAAAATCAGCATATTAGTGATTTTGAAAACACCACTGCCGCGGAAAGAAACCGAGTCTTTCAACAAATCAGCCATGCGGTACATTTTAACAAAAATGATTTAGCTAACATCACTTTCAGTACCCAACAAGGCATAATTAAGCCGATGTTGCATCAACGAGAAATTATTCATTTACAAGATGTCGCAACACTTATCAGCATTTTAATGGTAATTACCACCTTAATGACCATGATTTGGGGATACCTGTTATGGCAATTCAAACAAAAATCACAACCGTTACCGTCTTTAAAAAAACAATGTCTACAATTGCTACTCTCAATTTTTTTATTACTTGTATTAACCTTAACGATAGGAGCAACAAAGGTATTTTATTGGTTACATGAGCTTATTTTTCCATCGGGGCATCAATGGTTTTTTTATTATCAAGACTCTTTAATGTCGACGTTGATGTCAGCACCGGATCTTTTTGGTTGGATTGCTCTTGAGTGGCTAGTTTTATTTGTTATTAGCTTTTGTCTTTTACAGTGGGCAACAATCAAAATTTATACAACAAACAATACGCTTTGATAAATAACGAAATAAATGCAAGCTTTTACCATAAACACACTATACTAAATGTTAGTGGTCGATAAGTTAGCATCTTCTTCGATAATTAAACGGATAACAACTCAATAAATAAGCAGTTTTTAAGTAAATTAGAAAATAAATCGTTTTTTTCAAAATTTTCTTCAAATAGCATTTTATTGTTTCGTAACAATACATTATATTGAAACCACGGATTGATTTTTCAAATAAATTTATGACCAAGATGACAACAAACTACATTGGATTAATGCGATTTATAGCAATTAGTAGTATTGTGATCGTCATCTGCTTTCTTTTATTTTCACTCACACGCTATATATTTTCAGCTGAATTTCAAGCTTTAGACCAAAGCTCTGAGAATATTTCAATTGATTATGCTTACATTATAGCTCCAAAAGATATGACGCTTAATCAAGCGATCGATGAATTACCCAACTTTACAAAAACAGACAAAGACGGCGTTCCTTTTGCTCTTAAAAACCAAGCGTATTGGTTAAGTTTAAAAATTAACAAGTTTTCGCCTGCCTTAGATACCATTATTATTCATGCAAAAAATGCCATGTTGCGTGATTTACAAATCATTGAGATGAAAAAAAATGGCGAAGTAAAAACCTTATTTGATATTACTAAGTTAAATGATAAAAACGTAAAAGCTAAAATTTTTCCTCATGCTCGAATTAATTTTGAGCATGGCACACATAAACATCTGCTTATAAAAATATATACTGACGGTCCACCCGATGTACCACTCGAGTTTTATTCTGAACAAGCCTTTGCGGAACGAGTTGAGCTAAGCCAACTTATTTTTGGTTGTTTTATTGGCATTTTTATTTTGATGGCCATTTATAATTTGGTGTTTTATTTCGCCGTTAAAAATAAAATTTATTTATTATATGTAGGTTATTTATTGGCAGTATTTTTCACCTTATCATCGATAAACGGCTTTGGCTTTTACCTTTTTGATGCTTCGATACAAGCATTTTTAAATGATTACATTATTTCAACACATTATCTTTTAATGATATTTTTACTTGTTTTTACCGTTTACTTTTTAAATTACGAGCAAGATAAAACTCCGCATTTTAAAATTTCCATGATAATTGCTGGTGCCATTTTTATACTGTTGGTCGCCACAGCAAGCTTACATAACACCCTTGAAGCGAAAATATATTTTGCTACCGTCCCCGTATTTTTTATCTATTTAATCTACATTGTTGGTCGAAAACTTCGCGTGTCTTTTGTTTGGTCACGTTATTATTTTCTTTCTTGGATCCCTTTAATTATTGGCGCAACCATTCAACCTTTAGATCATACCAATATTATTGAATCTGGCTTTGTTTCTGGTCACGCCTTTTTATTTGCGGTTATGATTGAAGTGATTTTTCTTGCATTTGCACTAGCCGAACGCATGAAAAAAACTGAACAAGATAGGTTAGATGATATTTGTTATCACATCGACACTAAATTGCCTCGTAAAGGCAATTTAGAAATGTGTTTAAGTGAACAAATCAACAAAGGTAGTGGCTCACTGACCGTGGTTGTTATCAAACCAGAGCATATTGAAAAAATATCGCTTTATATTAGTGACTATTTTAATAATCAATTTTTTATCGATTTAACAAATGCGATCAATTCATTAGTTAAATTTAATGATGCGGTATTACCGATCACCGCAAAAAATGAAAAAATCGCCTTTATCGAACCTTATTCAATTGGTTTAATACTCAATGAGAATGACAGTAGCCAATCACTAGAAGAATTTGTCAAATCCATTCAATACAAGGTCAATGATTCATACAAAGTAAAAGAGCTGAATTTACCCCTGTTTGCTAACGTTGGTTTGTCTAACTATCCCCACAACAACAATAATCCGCAAGCGTTAATTAATGAAGCGCAATTAGCTTCAAATAAAGCCACCGATACCCTTGGCGGTTGGTTATTGTTCGATAGCCAATCACAAACTAAAGACGACTACTTATTAAACCTTGCTTCACATATGTCAGATGCCATTGATAATGATGAGTTTGAAATTTTTCATCAGCCTCAAATTGATCTTAAAACTTTAAGGGTTTGTGGTAGCGAATGTTTATTACGCTGGTATTATCAAGGTGAAGGGTTTGTATCTCCAGCTGTTTTTGTTCCTATTGCAGAAGACATTGGTTTGATCAAAAAATTAACCCGTTGGGTGATCAAACGTTCATTGTTACAACATAAACAAATTATGTTAAATGAACACAAAAATCACATGGTTTCTATTAATATCAGTGGTAAAGATATTACCGACGAAGAAATAGTTCCCTTTGTTAAAAAATCGTTGCTTGAAGCAGATATACCCGCTGACAAAGTGATTTTAGAATTAACTGAATCAACCGCCATTATGAATAACCCTATGGGTATAAAAATAATGGAGGAACTCATTGAACTAGGGATCACCATGAGTATTGATGACTTTGGTACCGGTTATTCATCGATGAGTTATATGAGCCAGTTACCTTGTCAGGAATTAAAAGTTGATCGTGAGTTTGTTGAAAATATCAAAGACCATGAAAAAAATAAAATTATCTGTGAAACCACAATAAAAATGGCAAAAGGATTAAAACTAGAAGTGGTTGCTGAAGGAATTAATTCTAAGTCTGATGAAAATATTTTGCGGGAATTTGGTTGTGACATTGGCCAAGGTTTTTATTACGCTAAACCTATGCCTATTGACCAATATTTAGCTTGGTTAGAAAAAGAAGTAAATGGTCAACTACCTGAAGACGAAGTGTTATAACAGCTCTCCCCCGTCATTAAGAGCTTAGCTTAAACACTAAGTTAAATGCTAAGCTCAAGTACTTATTCAATACCTAAGTATTTATGCACTTGTACTGATAAGCGCCAATTATTCAAAATACAGGTTTCTATTGCTAACTTAGTTGCCCGTTCTTTTTGGCTAATTGGCTGCAAATATACTGGCGTATTTTTAATATTATGTAACGCTAATAACCCTTTTAAATCATCAACATGTTGCTCGGTAGCCACCGGATGTTTAATTTCATCGGCACGCTGCATCGCTGAGGGTAAAATTTTATAACCACCTTTCATATTAACTTTGGGTGATACCGTTACCCAACACTTTTCAGACACCTGAATAGGAAACGTGCCCGAGGTTTCAACTTGGCAACTATAACCTTGTTGCTCAAGTGCTAAACATAAATCGGTTAAATCTATCATGCAAGGCTCACCACCAGTAAGAACAATATGTTTGGCATGATATTGCTTGGCCTTAAATGTCGCTAAAATATCTTCAACCGTTAGGCTTGCCCAAGTATCTGATTCTTCGGGCTTATTCAGCATGCTATCACTGCTTACTTGTTTATCGATTGCAATATCCCAAGTATGTTTGGTATCACACCAACTACAGGCAACAGGACACCCTTGTAACCGGATAAAAATAGACGGTTGACCAGTAAAACTGCCCTCTCCTTGAATGGTTTCAAATAATTCATTGATTTTATATTCAATTGTCATGATTAATGCTTTTGCCAATGGTTAAGTTACAGTAAAATTAGCCGCTCAACGTTTTGAACCTGACTATTTAACCTAAACTCAGGATAACAACTTGCTTGCTAGCCGCTGTTTTTCGTTATTACTGCGTTAAATTTGATTGCAATAGACTCGCTATTGGCGCTCAAATTTTCCTTGTACTAATAAAAAACCGCAAGCTAGCATAAATGAAATATCAAAAGTATATGTATTTCATATTGTTAGCTAATTTATTATCCCAAGTTCAGGTTCGTTCAATATTATACCTGATAGGCACAAATAAATGACTGAAAAAGTTGTAGTAATTTTCTCTGGTGGCATGGATTCTTTCACTGTCTTAAATCGCGCAATCAAAGATGGGAAAGACGTTTATGCATTATCTTTTGATTATGGTCAACGCCATGTCAAAGAATTAGATTGTGCAGCCCAAATATGCCAAGAGCTCGCTATCAAACATAAAGTTATCGACATTTCGGCTATCAACCAATTATTAGCAGGCTCGTCATTAACCGATGATATTGACATTCCAGAAGGCCATTACGAAGCAGAAAATATGAAATCAACCGTAGTGCCAAACCGCAATATGATTTTATTATCATTAGCCGTTGGTTATGCTGTTTCAGTGGGAGCAAGCCAAGTTTATTACGGTGCTCATTCAGGTGATCACGCCATTTACCCCGATTGCCGCCCTGAATTTGTTATGAAAATGAATGATGTTTGTCAAATAGCCAATTACGAACCAGTTGAAATATTTAGCCCTTATTTAAATAACAGTAAAACTGAAATTTTAACCGACGGCTTAACAATGAATTTAGATTATAGTAAAACTTGGACTTGTTATAATGGTCGCGAATTAGCCTGTGGTAAATGTGGTGCGTGTCAAGAACGATTAGAAGCATTTAGAGATAACAATGCTGTTGATCCTATTCCTTACGAAGCTTAACAACAATTTTAGAGTTTGTTGATTGTTCATCTGAACAATCAACTTGTCGTTATACGGAATGGTATCAGTTTAAAATCTGCCACCTTATCGGTTAATTGACATTTTGAAATACTTCATCCGCATAAATTAACGAGTTAGCATACGCATGAGTCACCTGCTCTTCTGTTAAGTTAAGTGTATTTTGGCTAATGCCAATTCCCACAACATCATTTTTTTCAATACTCAGACACATAGCTAACATCAAACCAAGCTGGCCACTTTGTTTTTCTAGTGCTTCTTGTATTTCTTGGCTAAGTGGAAATTCCTTAAATATTGTGGCGGGCTCAACATCCAATAACGCATCTAAAATAGAAATTAATCCTAACAAATAACCAGTTTGGCTGATTTCTTTATCTTCGTTAATTAATAATTCAGAAATAAACTTAGCGCGAATGAGGCCTAACTTTAATAACTCCGACGGTTTATTTCCGCCTAATTCCCCCAAAGTTAATACGGTAACAAAACGCTTGATGGTATCTTCACCAAGATAAATAACCGCTTGTGAAATGGAGCTGATTTCTTTTTTAGAAGTTTTACAGGCTAAATTAGAAAGTTTAAGAATTCTTGACACCAAGCCTGCATCATTTTCAATTTTTTTAATTAATAACTTAAAATCTAACGGTGATTTCATCGCTATTTTGAGCAAATCTAAAATGATCAATTGTGAAGGGTTGACATTTTTGTAATTCACAATATTAGGTTTAGTAAAATAATAACCTTGAAAATAATCAGCCCCCGCATTTTTTATAATTTCAAAGCTTTTATAATCTTCAATACGTTCAACAATAATTTTTTTGTCCGGATAGCGACTTTTTAACTTATTGATAGTATTTACCGTGTCTTGAATATCAGGCTCAACTTCCAGTTTTACAAACGCAACTTTTGCCAGTAATTTCTCCCACTTAATGTTGCTATCGTAATCATCTAAAGCAAAAACATAACCATTCGCCATTAAGTTAGTCACGATCGGAAAAATAGCGTCAAGTTGCTCGGTTCTTTCGATAATTTCTAAGATAACATTAGCTGGATCAATTAACTTCGGAATATCAGAGAGAATGGTAGTGGTTGATAAATTAATAAACGCTTTTTTATCATTCACTAATTTATCAATACCAAAAAATAGTAAGGTATCAAAAAATAATCGTGCCGTTGCTTTATCGTCACTGACTTCCGTAGGAAAGTAGTTTTTTTTCGAATTTCGGTATAACAATTCGTAAGCAAAAACATTTTCATCGCGATCTAAAATAGCATGGCGCGCAACAAATTTAACATCGGTATTTTCTTTCATGTACCTACCTATTCAGGATGAATGAACAAAATTAAAACGGTAATAAATACAGACTCACTTTAATCATAGTTCTATTTTTTAAATTCGCTCATTTATCAGTTATTTATTCTTATTACTTTTAACTTAAAAAGCTAACTATTTAGCAGCGGCAGCCGCTTTTGCTCGCTCGGTATAATCTTGATAAGCCGGTATTGCTATCCCCGCCAAAATACCTATTACGGCGGTTGATTGATAGGCACCACCATAAAGTATATCAAAAGCACTTTGCTCAAAAGTAAATTCAAGTGCGATAAAAGGATCGGCTAGATCTAATTGCACACCTATCGTGCCTTGCTCTGCAAAAGCTAATTCATTGGCTAATGGTAATGAAAAAATATCAAACTCAGCACCGCTAACATCCGCCAAAAATTGCAAGACGGCTAAATAAATATGGTATGAATTACGGCTTAAATTATCAATGGTGGTTGAGTAAGCCAATAAGCTACCGGATAAATTTTGTTTTTGATGTTTTGATAACCAAGTATTAATCGATTGTTTATCCTGATACAGGCTTCTTTCAATCAAAGGTTGTGGAATACTTGAGAAGATCAAATAACCATCCTCAACCAGCCAATACGAACGGCTTTTCACTTTTGTTAATGTTTCAGCTAACCATGGAGCATCTTTAAATATACTTTCATATAAGCCATTCATCATATCCCCCGTTGACGTTGCTTGATAAATAACCGCGCCTTGGGTTTTATGTTGAGATAATTCGATAAGCTTTTTCGTTTGTAGTTTTGTTAACAAGGCGTTCAGCTTGGCTTCATCATTCACTTTAAGGGCTGAAAATTCACTTATTTGATCAGAAAAATAAAAAACTTCCGGGCCAAGCAAAGCTAACAACTCATCTAAAGATATCTCAAATTCGTTTTTCAACGATGTTTTGAATGCTTGATAACTTTCTGGTAACTGTCCTGTAATAGTTAACAAACCTTGTTCAAAATTAACTAAATCAGCGGCGGTGGGTAAAGATAATAAAGCAAAGCTATTTAGCTGACCTGATGAATTTAAATTGATTTGATTATTGATCGCCGGCAAGTACTGTCGCATAGCAACTTTAGGCATATCTATCAGCGCTTTTAACCGCGTTTTGCCGTCACTGGCACCATAACCTAACGCTATTCCGTTAATATCAGCCACGCCCAACACCTTTAATTGTGCAACTTGCTGTTCACCTATCATTGGCATAACTGCAGGTAAAATAATTTTTGGATTAAGCCACACAAACAAGCCTAGGCCACTGCTATCCATGGTTATTTCGCTAGTAAACATCGGGTGCTGAGGATTATCGACT
The DNA here is from genome assembly GCF_053470345.1 of Thalassotalea agariperforans. Classification (NCBI taxonomy): domain Bacteria; kingdom Pseudomonadati; phylum Pseudomonadota; class Gammaproteobacteria; order Alteromonadales; family Colwelliaceae; genus Thalassotalea; species Thalassotalea agariperforans. The sequence goes on from NZ_JBQMWH010000002.1 coordinate 259,332, forward strand.
AAACCATTTTTGATGTTTTTTAAGCTTTGACTTTCAACGCCAATTCCACCAAAAAGTGAAAACCGACCTGTTTGTTGATCAAAATAATACAACACTTTAACTTGTTGAAACATGAACTCGCCATGACCACTATCATCGCTTGCTTGGCTGATAGTTAGCATCTCTTCTTCATTAGCCATCGCCGAAAAGGCCGTGTTAAAGTCAGCTAATGAAGAAAACTTAAGCTGCGATGCAAGTGCAACAACAGGCATCATTTGACCAATTTCAGGCTGTAAAACCGCAGCTTCAATCGGGCCATCAAGGTGCTGTAATAAAAACTTTGCTAAGCCATTGTCTAGGGTAAAATGGGTAAATAAAGTTTGCTTAACCGCAGTTTGTATTTTTTTGACTTGTTCAACAAAGCTTGGATTACCTTGCGCATACTTAAAACCGTTATCTTGTCCACTGAACAAATACCAAACAGATGGTACACGGGCATACGCCAACGCATTATTCGGCAATTGTTCACGTAACCAGGCTTTTTGGGAAATATTACTTAATGGGTAAGTTGGGGTTGTATGTTGAGTGGCAACAGCCGCCTGTTTCGAAGACGTATCGGCCTTATTATTATCAGAGCAAGCAGTGATTAACACAATAAAAGCCAAACCTATTGTGTTAATTATTTTATTTTTATTAGCTTGGCTAAAAAATGTGAACATTGATCTTTCCATTTATCTCGGTTGAATTTTCAACAGTTTATTAGAGTTCTTCACTATAAACCGTTGAATGATAAATGAATAGCCTATGTTATGGCATTTTTTGAATAAACTGGCCGTAACTTTCAGTAAGCTCTTTTGTCATACTATTGGTACGAGTTACCATGTAAATGGGTCGTTTAATTAATAATGGCGTTTCAATAATAAATAATTCCCCTGAATCGACATACGGGCTAACTAATTCAACCGGTAAGTAGGCTCCACCACCTTGCGACAAAATCACTTCTAACGCGATCATGGCAGTGGATGTTCTTAACGCCGGTTGAAATTTATGATGTAAAGCATGCTCTTTTTGAAAAGTTAAGCCCCAATCAACCAACACATATTGCTCAATAACACTTTCAATATTCGGTTTAGTTGCCACTAACGCCAATTCAAAATGACCAATAAGTTGATTAGTGTAATCTTCATCTTTAATTGGATCGGTTAATAAACCTATATCTAAGGTTTTTGCCGCTAATTTTCGCTGAATAGCTTCACGTACAGAAATTTCAGTGCCTAATGATACCTGCTCAAAAAAGCGAATTGCTTCTTGAATACGTGAACTAAAAAACGCATCCCAAACATTAGGTGTAGCGGCAATATTAAAGTTTATTTTTTGCTGTTTAGCTAAGGTCAAAGCTTGTTTAGATAACGCCATTTGTTCAACCATCAAATGTGCATGGCCTAATAAGGTTTGTCCTGCGGGAGTTAACTTTAAGTTGTTTTTATCGCGAATAAATAATTGCGAGCCATAAAACTCTTCTAATTGTTTAATGCGTGCACTAACCGCCGCTTGTGTGATATAAAGATTTTCAGCTGCGTGACCAAAATGTTTGGTTTGTGCGACTTGAATAAAAGTTTGAAAAACACGCGTATCCATAAAAAAGCTTCAATAAGTTTAAGTTTGGCTAATGTAAGTAAATATTATCGATACGACAATTCTTTTTTGTTTTCTACTGGCAATAAATTCCTTTACATTCCCTCCTACGCTTCAATGAAGTATCCAAAGGGTTCCCTAAATGAACAACAAAATAGCGATTATTGGGCTATGCTGCTTAATAAACTCAACGTTAGCTGTTAGCGAAGAAGCTCAACAAGGTGGCTATCAAGCACCAGCCGAATTAGTGATCGCCATCTACAATAATTGTTTAGATAAACAAGAACAATCAAACGATTATCAACAAGAAAGCGCCGTATTATCTTGTGTTAACGAAGACTTAGCCATTTTAGGCTTTAACAAAATTAACGCTCACAAATCACTTATCGCATTAATCGAAAAAGAATAACTTACGATTAATAATGCTCCCTCAATCAACAGATTATAGGCAGTAAATACGCTCAAATAATTCGTTTGCTCCATCACCTTGTTTATCATTATTTTTTATCGTTACGATAAAAAAAATTAGTGAGCTATTTAATACAACAAACGTTACTCTCGCCGAAAATAATTAGCCGCTCTTGAGCGGCTAATTTTGTTATCTAACAAGCCCGTAAAGTTATTCCTCATTTAGCGAAACTTTAATGAAATGGGTATTACTTTCAACTCAATATTTAAGGATCCACACGTGAAAATTTGTTTCATCATGTACCCTTGGAGCCGTGTCGAACCAGAAACCGATTCAACCATACGTTTAATACACGAATGTGTGAAACGCGGCCATACTGTTGCTCTTTCTACGGTGAATAATTTAACTATTCGTGACAGTGTCGCTAGTGCTTTTTGTGATATTTTCAAAAAACACGTCACAGTCCCTGAAAATATGGTGACCTTTTATAAACGTGCTGAATTTCGCCGCTCTCAACTACCTTTAGCCGGTTTTGACGCGATTATTATGCGTGCTAATCCACCACTTGATACACTTGCTTTAAACTTCTTAGATTCTGTGCGTGGTGATACTTTTATTATGAATGATCTTGATGGTTTACGTATTGCCAATAACAAGGTCTATACCGCTTCATTTCAAGATACCGAAAGTGAATTTATTCCAGCAACCCATGTTTCTAAAAATCGTGAATATTTAGAGCGTATTTTTGAAGAATCGACCAGCGATAAAATGATCCTAAAACCCCTTGATGGCTATGGCGGTCGAGGCGTGATCGTGCTGGAAAAAAATGCTCGTCAAAGTTTCAGTTCACTCTTAGAGTTTTATATTGGCGGTGATGAATCAGGTAAAGGTAGCAACTATGTCATTTTGCAAGATTATTTACACGGTGCAGAAGATGGCGACATTCGTATTTTAATGCTTAATGGCGAACCTATTGGTGCCATGAGACGCATCCCAGCAGTTAATGATGTGCGTTCAAATGTCCATGCGGGTGGCCGCGTGGTGAAACATAAGTTAACCGAACAAGAAAAAAGGCTGTGCAAATATATTGGCCCGAAATTAGTTCGTGACGGTTTATATTTTACCGGCATTGATGTTATTGGTGGCAAACTTTTAGAAGTGAATGTTTTAAGCCCTGGTGGCATTATGCGCATTAACAAATTAAATCGTGTGCGCTTGCAAGAAAAAGTGATCGATTTTGTTGAAAGTGTTGTACACGCAAAAGAATTAGTCAGAAGCCGTAAAAATGAATTTAGACAGGTGATTGAAGATGCTAACGCTGTCTGAAGCCGAATGCGTAGAGCGCATTAATAAAGGCGAATGTTTTCACGCCGAAGTTGAAAACGGCGCTTTTATTTTAAAAATTGATGAATATAGCCCGGTGATTTGTGCCGCTATTCACAACGGCCATCGTTTACGTGAAGAGTTACAAAAAAGCTTTCTATTAACTAAAGAAGAACGCTTTTATGAAGAAGATCCGTACACTGATGAACTGATCTCTTCATTCCCTATCGCGCTCATTGGTAACGATTCACGTTTTGAGTATGACTTAAATCGCGCTAAAACTTTATCCACTTATTTTAAAACAGCTTGGGATAAACAGGTTTGGAAAAAGCCATTATCAGCTAAGCAGCGCAGTAAAAGTCATACTAAACATCAGTCGTTTTATAATGTCCTTGAAGCCTTAATTGCCAAAATTGAAAGCCTATTCAAAAATGCTATTGTTTTTGACGTTCATTCGTATAACTACAAACGTATTGAACGTTCAACCCCTACCTTTAATATTGGCAGCTCGCAAATTGATATTGAGCGTTGGGGCAACATTGCTCAGCATTTTGAAAAGCAGTTAAATAATATCATTTTACCTAATATTGAAACCTACGCCGCAACCAATGATATCTTTCATGGGCGTGGCTATTTAATTACTCATGTTAATGCACATTTTGATAACACCTTAGTGTTACCGGTGGAAGTTAAAAAAGTGTTTATGAATGAAACCACAGGAGAACTTTATCCATTAGTGCATGAAGAACTTAGAGCCGGTTTTAAACAAGCGATCAGTGAAACTGCCGCCTTTTTTATGCGCCGTTATTGCAAACAACGCACAGCGAAAAAAGCCGATGTTTTTTCATCATCACTTGGCCCTGAGATCATCGATTTAGATAGAAAACTTTTTTCATTGTGTAAAAGTGTTGAAACCCTCAATTATATCAATCCTATTAATATTGCTGGTGAGCGTAAAAAGTTCTTTGGCAAAAACGGTGGAGAAACGCCACAGTTTACCTATAAACAGCTCAATATTAATCCTTATCAATTTAGGGAAAAGCTTTTTAAATTACCGATTGAAAACATCATGGACGCTGATATTCAACAGCTTTACCGCCATGTTATTGATAACTTAGCAGCAAAAATTGACTTATTAACCACCATAGGTACAGACGATTTTATTTATAACTCTCTACGTTATTATGGTGAGCCAAATCGCCAAGACATTGCCAACGCTAACTTCATTTTATATGCCGCGGATATTGCCAGTGATAAAGAAGAAGCCACTTTTGACGCCGATGCCGCAATTACCTATTTTGCTGAAACAGCCGCAAATTGGCAGCTAAAATGTAAAATTGAAAAATCATCACGTATTGTTGCTAAAGCAATGGTGAATAATGAAAAAAGCTTATTAGTGATCAACAAAGACGCGGTGTTTACTCAAAAAGAACTACACGCTTTTGCTTATCATGAATTAGGCATTCATATGTTAACCACGATTAACGCAAAAAATCAGCCGTTAAAAATATTTTCACTTGGTTTAGTGGGCAACACCCATACCCAAGAAGGCTTAGCTATTTTTAGTGAATATTGCTCAGGTAGTTTAACCTTAGCGCGGCTAAAAACCCTTGCCCTGCGCGTTATTGCGGTTAACGATATGTTAGTACATCACGACTTTACTAAAACCTATCAAACCTTGTACTCAGGCTATAACCTCACTAAAGAGCAAGCATTTACCTTAACAACAAGGGTGTATCGTGGTGGTGGCTTTACCAAAGACTTTTTATACCTTAAAGGTTTTAGAGATATTGTCGCTTTAAGTAAAGAGGGTGATTTAGCTAACTTATTAGTAGGTAAAACGGGGTTATTAGACTACCCGATCATCACTGAAATGATCGACCGCGGCATGTTGGAAAAGCCAAAACCGTTATTTGAATTTAAAGTTAATTATAATAATCCCGTATTAGATTTCATTATTAAATCAATAAAATAAAGCTTGAGGCGTAATGCTTGAAGCTTGAAGTTTGAAGTTTGAAGTTTGAAGTAAAGTTAAATTTATTCGTACTTTTTAAGCACGAATAAATTTACTTAACCTATACTTTGCAGAAATAATAAAGGAGTTTAATGATGCTAAATCCAGTTGGTTGGTTTGAAATATATGTTGATGATATGGCGCGAGCTAAAGATTTTTATGAAGGGGTATTTGCACTTTCATTAGAACAACTCCCTGCCCCTGATATCGAAATGTTCGCATTTCCAATGAATAATAATGATTATGGTGCTTCCGGTGCCTTGGTTAAAATGGAGGGTATTTCAGCAGGTAAAAATAGTGTACTTATCTATTTTCATTGCCAAGACTGCGCTGTAGAAGAAGCTAGAATTTTGCAATTTGGTGGCAAGATTGAAAAATCAAAATTTTCTATTGGTGACTATGGTTACATCACTTTAGCTTACGACACTGAAGGTAATATGATTGGTTTACATACCTTACCTGATGCTAGCTCTTGCCCTCAATAAATTTTATCGAGAATAACGATATTACATCGCTCGCGCCTTGTTCTTAAGGCGCTCAGTTAGAACAAAAATAATACCCGAAAGGTCAACACGCTCTATGCACTTTTTATCATTTCAATAAAAAGTGCATAGTTTTATTAATTAAAGTTTTATTGATTAAAGCTTTAATCTTCTACCCGTACGCCCCAAACGTCATGTTCATCGGCATGAATAATTTGAACCCAAATTTGATCGCCCGGTTCAACATCATATTCATCCGATAAATACACTTTACCGTCAACTTCAGGTGCGTCCATATAACTACGCCCTACCGCACCAAGTTCAGTAACTTCGTCGATCAAGATTAAATATTCTTGGCCAATACGAGCTTGTAACTTTTCAGCACTGATCCTAGCTTGAACTTCCATAAATCGCTGTAAACGCTCTTCCATGACTTCATCAGGTACATGATCAGGCAACGCATTGGCAGTAGCTCCTTCCACAGGCGAGTACTTAAAGCAGCCAACACGATCTAATTGTGCTTCTTCTAAAAACTCAAGCAACTCTTGGAATTCTTCTTCTGTTTCTCCCGGAAAACCAACAATAAAAGTTGAACGGATGACAAGCTCTGGACATATTTCACGCCATTTTTTAATCCGCTCTAACACTCTGTCAGCACTACCCGGACGCTTCATTAATTTAAGAATACGTTTATTGGCATGTTGAAACGGAATATCTAAATACGGCAGAATTTTGCCTTCAGCCATTAATGGAATAATGTGATCAACATGTGGATACGGATAAACATAATGCAAACGTACCCAAACACCCTGCTTTGATAATTCCTCACATAACTGCTGCATGTGCGTTTTAACCGGTATGCCTTCATAAAAATCAAGCTTATGTTTAACATCAACCCCATAAGCTGAAGTATCTTGCGAAATAACCAATAACTCTTTTACACCCGCTTTAACTAAACGCTGTGCTTCACCTAAGACATCACCCACCGGACGCGAGTCTAAATCACCGCGCATTGACGGAATAATACAAAAGGTACAACGATGGTTACAGCCTTCAGATATTTTTAAATAGGCATAATGTTTAGGTGTTAACTTAACGCCTTGCGGTGGTACTAAATCAACAAATGGATTATAAACCGGCTTGGCAACATGTTGATGTACTTGTGTTAACACTTCATCGTAAGCATGTGGGCCTGTAACCCCTAAAACGTTTGGATGAAGCTCAATAATTTCGTCTTTTTTCGCCCCTAAACAGCCAGTTACTAATACTTTTCCATTTTCAGCAAGAGCTTCACCAATAGTATCAAGTGACTCTTGGACGGCACTATCAATAAAGCCACACGTATTCACAATCACCATTTCAGCATCATCATATGAATTAACCACATCATAACCTTCAGTGCGAAGTTGCGTTAAAATACGCTCTGAATCGACTAAGTTTTTTGGACACCCAAGACTGACAAAACCAATTTTTGCCGCTTTATTTTCACTGGCATTTGGCTGACTTTGCGCTTCAATGATCTTCGCAGGAATTTCTAATGTGGTGGTTTGGCTTTCAGCTGAATTGCTACTTTTTTTCGCTGTTTGTGGGTCGAACTTTTCTACAGTCATATCTATCTCAACTTGCTCTTACAGTACTAAGGTGCTTTTACTCATAAGAGCAACGTCATCATTAATGAGTTAACAAACTTAGGTTAATGCTATTACTATTTATACTTAAGCAATTTAAACTAAGGCTGTTGTTTGTTGCGCGGGATTATACAGGAATGTTTTGCTGAATTCAGCTGATTCATTACAGCCAATGATCATAAGTTAAATCGTGCCAACGAATTATGTTACGTTATAGCATTATTGAAAAGTTAGCACCCAATATCTTTTTCTGCAAGCTTATCCATTATAACTTTATTTGTTACTTTTCAACATCTTAATTAAAAATATTAAATAATAATCTAATTAAAAAAAAGGAGTATTCTAAAAATAGAATACTCCTTTTAATATCGATTTAAATATAATCGTATTAATGGCTAGTAAGCCTTAATTTATTAAGTTTAGCCATTAATTAAAAAGTGTGCATAAATACTCGCCGCATAGCCTAAACCAATGGCCCAGCTCCACTTAAGATGACCAATAAACGAATATTTACCTTTAGTTTGCCCCATTAAAGCAACACCAGACGCTGAACCAACCGACAACAAACTACCACCAACACCAGCCGTCATGGTAACTAATAACCATTGTTGTAAATCCATTGCTGGATTCATACTGAGTACGGCAAAAACAACCGGAATGTTATCAACAATAGCGGATAGTACCCCAACTAAAATGTTGGCATACGTTGGGCTCCAATTGGTATAAAGCACTTCAGAGACTAAACTTAAATAGCCCATAAACCCTAAACCACCAACACACATAACCACACCGTAGAAAAACAATAATGTGTCCCATTCGGCACGAGCAATTTTGTCAAAAATATCAAAAGGAACAATATTACCTAAGCGTTTTAACGCCTTTTCATCTTGGCGTTGCTCTGCCGCTGTCCTCTTTTTATTTAATGAGCGCGGTAAACTCTTACGTAGATAAAAACCAAAAAACTTCAAATAACCTAAGCCCATCATCATACCTAAAACCGGAGGCATATTAACTAGGCTATGACAAATCACCGCAGTAGCAATAGTTAACACAAATAAGAAGATAATGCGTTTAGCACCACGTTTTAAAATAACGGAATCATCAAGGATCGGCGTAGATTTTTCGTTCGAAATAAAGAAGCTCATGATCACAGCTGGCACAATAAAGTTAATCATTGATGGTATTAATAGCACAAAAAATTGCTCAAATTTAACTAAGCCTGCTTGCCAAATCATCAAGGTAGTAATATCACCAAACGGGCTAAAAACACCGCCAGCATTTGATGCAACAACAATGTTAATACACGCAATATTAATAAACTTAATGTCTTTAGGCGCCACTTTAAGAACAATGGCACACATTAACATGGCCGTGGTTAAGTTATTAGCAAATGATGAAATTGCAAATGCCAAAATACCTGTAACCCAAAATAAATTACGTAAACTTAAACCTTTGGAGATCATCCAAACACGTAAGGTATCAAAAACACCACGCTCTTCCATAGCATTGATGTAAGTCATTGCAACTAATAAAAATAAAAGTAACTGGGCATATTCAAGTAAATTGTGGTTAAAAGCTTCTTCCGCTTCTTGAGGAATACCATGTTGAGTATAAACCCAGCCGATCACAAACCAGATCACACCGGCTGCCACTAACACAGGCTTAGACTTTCTTAAGTGAATAAATTCTTCGCCTATAACTAATAAATAAGCAATAGAGAATAAAATTAATGCTGAAAAACCAGCAACAGTATCGGTAAGGTCAATATGCCCTGCTCCGCCAGATGCCCAAGCGGAAGTAGATGCAAAAATTAGCATGAGGGTTAATAGAATTTTGTTCAAAACAGCTCTCTATAGGTTGGGTTAAAGATAGCCCCAAATTGGGGCACCGCATTTTAACCACTTTTAACAGAGTAATCATTAATAAATTAAATGAAAATGAAATAATGAACTATTTAGACAAATTATGGAGCGACCATTCTTTTATTATTTATTAAATCATAAGATTTAAATAAAACGTCTTTAAAAGCTGATTAACTTTTAAAGACGCAACGGATATAACAACTAACTATAAATACAGTTCACCTTGGCTTGCTAGAATGGCTTTACCACCAATCTTCACTTCAACAGTATTATCACTAGCATTTAGCACTTCAACATGAATTTCACTTTTTCTACCGGCAAAAGCTCCCCGCTCGGCAATAAAATTAAGCGGCAGGTTTTTACCTACTGAAAACTGATGTAAATACGCAGAAAAAGCCGGCATTGCAGCACCAATAGGCGGATCTTCATGATGAGAAAAATGAGGACCAACCATACGACAATGAAAATGTGGTTGGCTTTCCCCATTAACAATATTTTCACTCATCGTAAACAGAAAAATAGAGCTCGCAAAAGTTGCAGGGGCACTAGAAGCCGCCCAAGCTTTATAATCAAAATCAATATGGCTTAACGAAGCATAATTATCGACAGGGACAAATAAATAAGGGACATGGCTCGCCACTAATAAAGGATTAAAGCCATTAACATTCAGGTGGTAAGGTTTAATCGTTAAAAATTCACTTAGCTCTTCAATTGTTGGCGTAAAGCGGTCTATTTCTATTTTAGCCTGACTAGTAAATTGTTGAAAAACGGGCTTGCCACCAGATATTTCCACAGTACAAGCCACATTGCCATACGCTTCGTTTAAAGTGAAGTTATTCTCCCCTTCAACTAAATTTAACGCTTGTTCTTGTGCTAAAGCATGAATGGCACCTATCGTGGCATGGCCACCAAATTCAAATTCTTTTTTTTGATTAAAAATACGAATAGAAAAATTAGCATTATTTTTATCTTCAGCAACAACAAAAACCGTACGCCATAAATTTAATTCAGCTGCAATTTTTTGCATTAATTCAGTCGTTAAGTTTTGTGCTTTTGGTACAACGGCTATTTGCGCTCCATCAAAAGTACTTCCAGTAAATACATCTACAGTAAGAAAACGACATCCCATAATAATCTCCCCAAAATCCAATAACTTGTCGAAAAACATTAACCAAGCAACGGAGTTGTTCACCAATACTTATGACGATATCAACTCACTTACTAAGCATGTACCTAAGTAAGAAATTTCGCCAATAATTAGCACAAAATAGCTGAATTTTTTTCATCTGTTGCTCAAAACCTAAAAAGTTTGAATATCAATCCAGGTAAATTAACAACTAAAATTGGTATTACCAAAAAAAATAGAATAAAAAATTAATGATTGAGTGAGTTACGAAATAATTATTAATTACAAAAGTTACAAATCTAAAGTTATCAAGTAAATATGTCTCGCCCCCTTTAAAAGCGATAAATAACATAAATTACGAGCTAACGAATAAATTATTACTATGATACCTTTTCTGATAAATGGTTAACCAATTAAATATATATCACAAAAAATTTGGTTGACAACAAGTTTAACCATTAAGTATTGTCTCGCCGTTAATCATTAAAAATTTAAATAAAAAATACATAGATGATTAATTAAACGTGGGAATAACCAGCAAAGATAAAAATAAGTTATTTCTTAAAAAAGAACTTCGGGGATATAAAAATTGATTAATAATAAATTAAAAAAATGTGCTTTAGTGATCAGCAGTTTACTTTGTACGAATCAAGTTATGGCCGCATCAGTAAACATAACCAATGCAGGTTTTGAAGATAACTTTAATGGCTGGACAGATAACGATCCATCCTCTGTTTCAGGTGTTGCTTATGCCGGCAATAAATCTGCTAAAATTTCAGGTAGCGCAGGTCGCTTAGGACAAGATGTGACCGTAACCCCCAATACTGATTATGTATTAACCGCTTATGTAAAAGGCAGTGGCTCTGTTGGCGTTAATGATGGTAACCAAACCTATTCAAAAGGGATCACTGGCGCAAGTGATTGGACAGAAGCAACAGTCAATTTTAATTCTGGTAATAATACTAGCGTTGAAGTTTATGCTAAATTTAAAACAGCTGAAGGCCGTTTTGATGCTTTTTCATTAGAAAGTGTTGGTACTTCAACACCTACGCCTACACCAACGCCATCGCCATCGCCATCAGGTGAAATATCATGCTCAGAAACGTTATCGCAAACCATTGTTAATGCCATCGATAATGGTACTCATGATGGTCATGGCCCTGAAAATACAATTGATGGGATCACAACGGATGAATCACGTTGGTCATCCAATGGTACAGGTAAAACAATTACTTTTGATTTGGGTCAAAATACCTTAGTAAAGAGTATGGACGTTACTTGGTACAAAGGTAGTTCACGCTCATCATTTTTTGATGTCGATACCTCAACCGATAACAATAGTTGGATCAGTGTATTAGCAAGTGGCTCAAGCAGTGGTTCAAATTCAGGTTTTGAAAATCATAACTTAGCTGACTCTACCGCCCGTTATGTGCGTATAACCGGTAACGGTAACTCTTCAAATACTTGGAATAGTATTATTGAAACGAAGATCAATGGCTGTACTGATGGCACCACACCTACCCCGACACCAACGCCAACTCCTACACCAACTCCTACACCAACGCCAACACCTTCGACAAATTTAGATCCAAGTTTACCGCCTTCTGGTAATTTCGAATTAGTTGATTGGAGTTTAGGCGTTCCAGTTGATAACGATGATGATGGCAAGTCAGACACAATTAAAGAAATTGAGTTATCAAATGGCTATGAACATACTGACTATTTTTATACAGCAGCTGATGGCGGTATGGTATTTAAAGCCTTAATCTCCGGCCCTAAAACATCAACAAATACCAGTTATACTCGCTCTGAACTACGTGAAATGTTACGTCGTGGCGACACTAGCATCAGTACTAAAGGTGTGAACAAAAATAACTGGGTATTTGGCAGTACGTCAAGTAGCGCACAAGCAGATGCCGCTGGCGTGAATGGCGTATTAGAAGCCACATTAAAAGTTGATCACGTTACCAGTACCGGTGACAGTAGTCAGATCGGTCGAGTGATCGTTGGCCAAATTCATGCTAATGATGACGAACCAGTTCGACTTTATTATCGTAAATTAAAAGGCCATGCAAAAGGTTCTATTTATTTTGCTCACGAGCCACGTACTGGTAGCGAAGTGTATATTGCACTCGTTGGTAGCAAAGATAGCAATGCCTCAGAGCCAAGCGATGGCATTGAAATTGGTGAAGTCTTCAGTTATCAAATCAAAGTGGTAAATAACACATTAACAGTTACCTTAATTCGTGATGGTAAAGATGACATAGTTAAAACTCACAATATGGAAAATAGTGGTTATGACGACAGCAGCCAATACATGTATTTTAAAGCCGGTGTTTATAACCAAAACAATACCGGTGATGCTGACGATTATGTGCAAGCCACCTTCTACAAGGTAGAGAACTCTCATACGGGTTATAACCCTTAATCAGGTTCTAATGATATAAATAAAGGTCTAATGTACTCCCTCGCATTAGGCCTTTTTTCAGCATTAACAAAATAACAATAGTTTAAAGGCTGGCTAGAAATTATATTGTGCGGTTAAGCCATACATTTTCGGTTCAACATAAACATTTCTTCTGGCGCCAAAAAAACTTTTTCTTCCTAATAACACTGGGCTGTCTTCATCCGCGATATTTTTTGCCCACAGTGAAAAAGTAAAACCGCTATTTAAAGGTGAAATGGTTATGCTGGCGTTAGCAATACCATAACCGGATATTTCGCCAACCTTCAGTACATCACCATCGGCTAAATTTATCTCGCTGGTACCATCAAGATCTGAACTATAGTCATCAATATAATGATAATTCATTGATAAAGTTAACTCTGAGTTAATTGATGATAGCTGCCTAAAATAATTAACCCCTAAATTAAATGTATAATCTGACACTTCTGGTAATGGGCTACCAGAAAGATCTTCACCATTTAAGCCACCATTTTTAAACTTATCAAATTTTCCATCAAGTAAACCGATCGCGGCAAAATATTCAAAGCTATCGGTATAATAAATTGCCTCAAGTTCAAGCCCTTTTGTAGTAACTTCAGCTGCATTTCGAATACTTAACGCAGTTGTACCAGAGCTGAGTTTTACTAATTGATTAACTTGAAAGTCATCATATTGTGAATAAAACAATGCGCTACTAAACATTAATGACTGTTCAAAAGCGTAACCTTTCAAACCAATTTCATAGGTTTCAACGGTTTCTTTATCAAACGCAATGCCCGCATCTAATTGATCTTGAGTTAAAAAATCAGCGTTGTAACCACCACTTTTATAACCAGAGGCGTACTTGATATAACTATGAACGTCATCGTTAACTTGATACTTTAATGACACTAAAGGTGAAAAATCATGATAACGGCTAGTATCTTTTACCGAGCCATTAGCAAGCTTTAAAGCAGGAATGATCGGACGACCGGTTTCGGCTTCTATGCTTGAGATCTGCCAATCAATCGCCTTTTTTTCATCACTGTATCGAAAACCTAAATCCAAGGTGAATTTATTATTTAACTGATAATTACTATTAAAAAACACGGCTAAGTTCGAGGTATCAACACGACCTTCGGTATTTAGCACCCCTGGATAAAAAGCGGTTAATAACCCCTGAGATTGAGGATCACCTAATGAAGCGCCATATTCAATTAAACTACGTTCAACCCCAGTAAATAAAGTGATCGCATCATCTAGTACTTTGGGTTGGCGCTTAGTATAAGCATCTTGTTGATAATAATAGACACCTGCTACGTACTGAAACTTACCAATAGGTGATATTAATTGTAGTTCTTGGCTATATTGATCATAGTCATCAAGATAATTAAAAGCTGCCACTTCAGCGTTAGAAAAGTCAAAGTCATTCACAAACTCAATGTTAGATTCACGATGACCTGTAATGGATTTTAGTATAAAACCATTCGCTAATTGCCAATCTAAGGTTAATATTTCGCCACCTAATTCTCGCTCTTCATAAGGATCAATATCAAAACTAACCTTACGACGTTCCGGAGCTTCCGTATTACGTAATAAACCTAACGTATCGGTTATCGGTTCGCCATCAAACGATAAACGCTCGGAAGTTAACTGATCAACAGAAAAATGGAACGATAAGCTATGGCTAATATCACCACTAAGTTGTAATCGAAAAGATTGGTTATCTTGCTCATTTAGCCAATTACCTGTGACTATATTTTCAGTTAAACCATCACGTTTAAAGCTATTAACAGATAACTTGGCAAAAATATTGTCGCTTAAGGGGCTATTAATAATAGCGTTAACTTGCTGTAAATCATAATTTCCAACACCTAAACCGACACGGCCAAAAAACTCATCTGTCGGTTTTTTAGAGATCAGGTGTACGGCGCCTGCAACATTATTTTTACCAAATAACGTACCTTGGGGGCCACGTAAAACTTCAATCCGTTCAAGATCAAAGATATCTTGATTATTCGCCAGTGACTGCCCTAAATATACGCCATCTAGATATAAGCCAACACGAGAGTCAAAACCAATATTTCGACTTGCAGCACCCACGCCTCTTAACGAGATAACAGAACCGGAGTCATTGGTTGTTGTCATCCGCATATTAGGAATAAACTCAGCGATCTCATTCAATTGTTTAAAGCCAACATTTTCAATTTTTGTGGGTTCAATCGCGGTAATAGAAATAGGCACTTCTTGAATATTTTCAGTACGTTTTTGAGCGGTCACAACAATTTTTTCAATTGATTGTTCCTTTACAATAGATACCACTTCTTCGGCCAATAATTGCGGTGATAATGCTAAAAATAAAGGGCTTAATGTAAATAGCTTAGAAAACTTATTATGAGTTAATAAAACATTATTTGGCATCGTGGCTAAGTCCATTTTTTGTTGGTGAACAAGTATCAAATTTTATCATTGTTAATTAACAGGGTTAAACATTGTTCTCTAACTATATAATTATCCTATGAATTATATACTAGTCTAGCTATGGATGGAAAATACAGCCAATTAAATTTTCATTATCAAATAAAACTTAATTTAAGTTGGCATTTGGCAATAAAAATAAACATTTCCAATATAAAACGGTAAACATTTTATAAATATAGCGGCTTTTTAACAAAACACGACAACTCTCACTCCCTTAAATAAGCAATTTCTGGTAGCATGCGATAAATTTTTCCGTTGAGTTCAATCATGAAAGTTATCTCATTTAATATAAACGGGTTACGTGCTCGCCTTCATCAATTACAAGCCATTATTGATAAACACCAACCTGATATCATTGGCTTACAAGAAATTAAAGTTCACGATGAAGCTTTTCCTTTAGCTGACGTTGAAGCCATGGGCTATCACGTATATTTCCATGGTCAAAAAGCCCACTACGGTGTTGCCATGTTATGTAAAAAGCCAGCTGAAGTGGTAACTAAAGGTTTTCCTACCGATACCGACGAATCACAAAAACGTATGATCATGGTCACCACAACAAATGAATCTGGTGAAAAAGTAACTGTCCTCAATGGTTATTTCCCACAAGGGGATAACATTAATCATGAAACAAAATATCCTTATAAACGTCAGTTTTATAAAGATTTAATGACATACTTAGATGATCATCATAGCCCCGAAGAAAATATTATTGTGATGGGTGATATCAATATTTCACCACTTGATTTAGATATTGGTATTGGTGAAGTCAACCGCAAACGTTGGTTAAAAACAGGTAAATGTAGCTTCCAACCAGAAGAACGTGAATGGTTAGCTAAATTAATGGCTTGGGGCTTTTTAGATTCATTTAGAACATTGCACCCTACAACAGAAGAAAAGTACTCATGGTTTGATTATCGCTCGCGTGGTTTTGATGATAATCGAGGTCTGCGCATTGATGTGATTTTAGCAACAAACCACCTAGCAAAAAAATGTATTGAATCGGACATTGATTATGAGCTACGTGGTATTGAAAAACCATCTGATCACGCGCCAATTTGGTCAACGTTTAGCGCTTAAAGTTAAGTAGGCTTAAAATGAATAATTTGTCACCGGCAACATCACTGAATACAGCACAGCAAACAGTATACCGCTGCCCTATTTGCCATACCGCGTTATTAAAAAATAACCGAAGTTTTAACTGTGAAAAAAATCACGGATTTGACTTAGCAAAAGAAGGTTATGTTAATTTACTGCCCGTGCAGTTTAAGCAATCGAAAAACCCCGGTGACAATAAAGCAATGGTAAATGCACGCCGTGCTTTTTTAGAGCAAGGCTATTATCAGCCATTAGTTGATAAACTTGTAAGCCTTTATCAAAAATACAACCAAGGACAAGGTAACTTTCTTGATGCTGGCTGTGGTGAAGGCTTTTACACACATCAACATAAAACCGATAACAACCGCATCTTTGCTGTAGATATTGCCAAAGAAGCAATAAAAAAAGCCGCTAAAAAATATGCTCAGGCTGAATTCAGTGTTGCGACTTTGTCACAACTTCCTTTTGCTGATGAAAGCTTTCAATGGCTGTTATCAATTTACGCGCCCATTTTAGAAGCGGAATTTACTCGTGTTATGTCTATTAATGGTTATTTATTAACCGTGACACCAGCCAATAAACATTTGTTTCAGTTAAAGTCATTAATTTATCAAGCAGCTAAAGAGCATGATGTTGAACGAGAGCCGATAAGCCATTTAACATTAATTCACCAAGAGCAATTAACTTACACCATGACCTTAGCTAAAGGTGAAGATACTTTGAATTTATTATCTATGACACCGTTTGCTTTTAAAGCTAGTGAAGCCGTTAAAGCTGAAATAGCAGCACAAGATAACTTTGAGTGTCAGGCTGATTTTTTGATCAAGTTATATCAAAAACAAAACTAAACTAACTCAACTAAACCAATTCAACTCAACCAGAATTCAGGATTTTAACTTGCTGTTATTCAACGTTATTCTGAGAACTATAAGATAAGTTTAGTAAGTTTACTAAGTCGAAATATTTAGGTTTATTGACCGATAACTTAACATCGCCACCTTGCTGATTTATCTTAGCAACCCCTTCTTTATACCAAGCAGCCAATGCTGGTGGTAAATATTTATCGGCCTGCAAGCCCATCATGATATAGGTTTGCAGCGGCATACTCAGAATAAAAATGGCACTAACTAAAGCTTGGCTCAATAAAAAGTTAGCATTCGCGGCATAAGGTAAAGCAACCACCAAAACAGCAAAATGCAAACTATAGCGACAAACAAAGCGACTAATGCTAACTTGGCGATATTCGGCAAAGTATTGCATTAATTCTGCGCGCTCAGGCCAAAGCTTTAAATACTGGCGACCTAATTGAATAAGTTGTAATAATGATATTTTCATAAAATTGACTATAGCAGTTTTCTTAATAATTCGCAGCTAACAAAAAACTTATCAGCTGCTAATCGGGCCCGTTGACCTTTTGTCTATAATTCTAGTTCTAACATAGCTTTCAAAACAAGGTACAAACGATGAAATATCGCTATTCTCAACAACTACTCCTGCACAGTTCTAATAACTTGCATCCATGCAAGAATATAAAAAGTAAAAAACACTGTACTGGCAACGCTAGGGACGAACCCGAAGGTCAACACCTGTGTGGCCTTGCTACTACAGGTTATCGCTCATTTATGCAAAACATCTACACCTCAATCGCTCTACATATCAATCGTGCTGTACCTCAATCGCTCAGTACCTCAACCGCGCTGCCTTATATAGAATACATGCAGTTTATTGTAAAAACCTACAGAAAAATTTTACACATTCTTAGCAAATTTAAGCCATAAATACGAAATAGCTCATAATTATAAGCCTCATTGATAAACACCATTTTCTATAGCTTTATTCAATTATTTACATTAAAGCCTTAATAGTTCAAAAAAAGCACTGTGCACTTATCAAACACCAACAAAAAACCAAATAAAAACCAATGAAATCATAATAGTAAAAAGTAACCCATAGATTACCCACAAACATATCCACAACTCATGTGGATATAAAAACCTAAATAAACAATAAATTATTGAGCGCTAACATAATAAAACATATGTTTCACAAGAATTAACAATCAAATACAGTAAAAACAAGTGTTTTATAGGTTTTATCAAAAATAAAATATGTTTATCAGGCTGGTTAAGTTTTTTAACTCCTTTGCTAATCGTCAAATTATAGCGTGAACAACCATTAAAACCCCTATAGCACAAGACAATTAGGCTAGAGTTTATAGTGCTTAAACGGTATAGTATGCGCAATAAAAAACAAGCACTATAACTTTCTCTCAAGCAAAAAGTTATTCACATTCTTATAGGGCGTTTATGACAATTCTTTATGGCATTCACAACTGTGATACGGTAAAAAAAGCACAAAGTTGGTTAAACCAGCAAAGTGTTAGTTATCAATTTCATGATTTACGCAAAGATGGCTTAACCAGTGATTTATTAACCGATTTTTTTCGTCAAAATGACTGGCAAACATTGGTAAATAAACGCAGTACCACTTTTAGAAACTTACCTGCAGAAATAAAAGATAATTTAACTGAAGAAGTTGCTTTTAACACAATTTTAGAACAGCCCACGCTATTGAAACGTCCATTATTAGCCCACAATCAACAATTACATTTAGGCTTTAAACCAGCCCAATACCAAGAGTTATTTTCATGATAGATTCCGATGTTATTGCACTAACCAAAGACTTGATCAGTCGACAATCTGTAACCCCAGAAGACGCTGGCTGCCAACAATTAATGGCTCAAAGATTAAGCAAGTTAGGGTTTAATAATGAAAGTATGGTGTTTGAAGACACCACCAATATGTGGTGTCGTAAAGGCACAGAAAAACCCGTTTTTTGTTTTGCTGGCCATACTGATGTTGTCCCTGCAGGCCCATTATCAGAATGGAAAACACCACCGTTTGAGCCAACGATTATTGACGGTATGTTGTATGGGCGCGGCGCGGCCGACATGAAAGGTAGCTTGGCTGCCATGATAGTCGCCACGGAGAAGTTTGTTACCAACCACCCTGATCACCAAGGCTCAATTGCTTATTTAATTACCAGTGATGAAGAAGGCCCATTTATTAATGGCACAACACGGGTCATTGATACCTTAGAAGCACGTAATGAAAAAATTGATTATTGTATTGTTGGTGAGCCTTCAAGCAGTTTTGAAGTAGCTGATATCGTGAAAAATGGTCGTCGTGGTTCTATTTCGGGTGATATTACCATTAAAGGCATTCAAGGCCATGTCGCTTATCCACACAATGTAAAAAACCCAATTCATTTGGCCATGCCGGCATTTGCTGAATTAAGCCAAGAGCGCTGGGATCAAGGTAACGATTACTTTCCAGAAACCACCTTTCAATTAACCAATATCACTTCAGGTACTGGCGCAACCAATGTGGTTCCTGGCCATTTACACGCACTCTTTAATTTACGTTATAGTACCGAATTAAATGACGATGTTATTGTTGAACGTGTAGAAGCCATATTAAACAAGCATCAATTAGATTACGATTTAACATGGACCTTTAACGGTAAACCTTTTATTACCGAACCTGGGGTGTTGTTAGATGCCGTAACCGGTGCAATTAAAACAGTGACCAATAGAGAAACTGAACTTTCAACCGCTGGTGGTACTTCTGACGGCCGATTTATCGCACCAACGGGTGCCGAAGTTATTGAATTAGGTCCTTGTAATAAAACGATTCATCAAGTGAATGAGTCAGTTTCATGTCAACATTTAGAAGACTTAACTGAGATTTATTACCACGCCTTAGTTAACATGTTGTGCCCAAAATAATGTCAACGGACATCACTGTTGAACAATTATTAGGAAAAACAGATAGCCATATTACTTGGCTATCTAAAAGCATTGGTGTTCATCATCAAATGCTTGAAAAATTTCAGTTAATGCAAGCAGCAGCACAACGAGATGGTATTGATATTACCATTGCGAGTGGCTTTCGAAGTTTTGAGCGCCAGTTGGCAATTTGGAATCGAAAAGTAAGTGGCGAATTACCGGTCAACAACCTAAATAACCAGCCCGTCGACTTAGCTACGCTTACACCTTTAGAACAGCTTAAAGCGATATTATTATATTCTGCCCTGCCAGGTACCAGCAGACATCACTGGGGTTGTGATATTGATGTATATTCTGCTGATGCCCTGCTGAGCTCTCAGCAGCTTAAATTAGAATTATGGGAATACCAGCAAGCAGGTCCGTTTTATCCATTAACCTGCTGGTTAGATAAAAACGCCAGTGATTTTGGTTTTTACCGCCCGTACCAACGCTATCAAGGCGGTGTTGCTGCTGAGCCTTGGCATTTATCTTATGCGCCGCTAGCAAAGTTATTCCTAGGTGCGTTTAATAAGGTAGGTATTACTGAGTTAGCAAAATTACTAACAAATAGCGATATTCAATTACAAACAACAATTGTTGAACAGTTAAATTTTATTACTGAGCAATACATTAACAATATAAGTGAGTTTTCCCATGGATAGTAGTTGGCTACCACTGATCATCATTATTGCTGTGGTTTTATTTATGATCGGTAATTTCAGCACAGTACAAAAAAACGCTAAAACACCACTGCGTAAAAAAGGGCTAAACGATTTAAAAGAAACTTTGCCAAGAACACACAAAGGTAAAGACGAAAAAACAACCTTTAGTAAAAAATGAGTTGCCATAAAAAAGCCAGCTATTTAGCTGGCTTAGTCATTCACAAAGTTAGAATTAGTTAGCTTTTTAAATCATCAAAAAACTTTTTCACACCGTCAAAAAAGCCTGTTTCTTTTGGGCTATGATGAGAGCGCTTGCTTTCTATACCTGTTTCTAATTGCTTCAATAAGTCTTTTTGTGCACTAGATAAGTTAACTGGTGTTTCAATAACCACTTTACACATTAAGTCGCCAACCACTGAACTGCGCACTGATTTAACACCTTTACCACGTAAGCGGAACATTTTTCCGGTTTGGGTTTCTTTTGGTATTTTCAGTTTTACCTTGCCTTCAAGCGTTGGTACTTCAATTTCACCACCTAAAGCCGCGGTAGTAAAACTGATCGGAACTTCACAAAATAGGTTGTTTTCATCACGAACAAAAATCTTATGATCTTTAACACTAACTTGTACATACAAGTCGCCTGCTGGTGCGCCATGCTCACCCGCTTCACCCTCGCCGGTTAAGCGAATTCTGTCACCGGTATCAACCCCTGCAGGAATTTTAGCGTTAAGGGTTTTGGTTTTCTCAACACGTCCTTGACCACGACATGAAGTACATGGATCAGAAATAACTTTACCTTGGCCAGAACACGTTGGACAAGTTTGCTGAACAGCAAATAAGCCTTGACGCATTTGTACTTGACCATGACCATGACAAGTTGAACAAGTTTTAGCGCTAGTGCCTTTTTTCGCACCGCTACCATTACAAGGTTCACAGCTAACATAAGTAGGCACTTTTAATTCTACCGACTTACCTCGAACTGCATCTTCTAAGGTCATTTCTAAATTGTAACGAAGATCTGAGCCTCTGCGTGAACGTGATTGACCACCACGACCACCTCGGCCACCACCAAAAATATCACCAAAAACATCGCCAAAAATATCGCCGAAGTCTTGACCGCCGCCAAAACCGCCACCGCCATGTCCGCCTTGTTCAAAAGCTGCATGACCATATTGATCATAAGCGGCACGCTTTTGATCATCATTCAGTACTTCATAAGCCTCTTTAACTTCTTTAAACTGCTCTTCTTTCGATTTATCACCTTGAGTACGATCCGGGTGAAACTTCATCGCTAAGCGTTTATAGGCTTTTTTAATATCGCGTTCTGATGCATCTTTTGATACACCTAATACTTCATAATAATCACGTTTTGACATATTTTTCTTACTTCAAATACTTTAAAAATGGGAATTTAATTTGTTTAGCCATTTATTAACCAAAATGAATCCGTTAAAAAATAAATCACTAAACAAATAAAAATCAGTTACACCACGTATTAATGAATATAACAAAGCGCCGATTAACGACGCTTTATAATTCTTGTTTATACAACGACATTTACGCCGTTTGATTGTGATGATTTCGTTTGAGGTCTAGGCGAAAGCGCACAGCATACAAATGTATGTGAGCACTTTCAACAACGACATCGAGCGAAAGCACTCAAACAAACCAGTAAATTATTTGTCGTCTTTAACTTCTTCAAATTCAGCGTCAACTACGTCATCGCCTGCTGGAGCAGAATCAGCTTCAGCTGCACCTTCCGCGCCACCTTGAGCTTGCGACTTAGCTTGAGCAATTTCCATTAACTTAGCAGAAGCTTCCATTAATGCTTGAGATTTAGCATCGATTTCTTCTTTGCTATCACCTTTACGTGCTGTTTCTAAATCGGTAATTGCCGCTTCAATTTTCTCTTTATCTTCGCTTGGTAAATCATCACCCGCTTCAGTAATTTGTGTACGTGTAGCGTGGATCATACCATCAGCTTGGTTACGAGCAGTTACTAACTCTTCAAACTTAGCATCAGCATCAGCATTTGCTTCTGCGTCACGTACCATTTGATCCACTTCATCATCTGATAAACCTGAAGAAGCTTTAATGGTAATTTTTTGCTCTTTACCGGTATTTTTGTCTTTTGCAGTTACATGCAAAATACCATCCGCATCAATATCGAAAGTTACTTCGATTTGTGGCGTACCACGTGGTGCTGGATCAATACCTTCTAAGTTAAATTGACCAAGTGATTTGTTAGCTGAAGCTTGCTTACGCTCACCTTGTACAACATGTACTGTTACTGCTGATTGATTGTCTTCAGCTGTTGAGAACGTTTGCGATTGCTTCGTTGGGATTGTTGTGTTTTTGTCGATAACTTTAGTCATCACACCACCCATGGTTTCAATACCTAATGATAATGGCGTAACGTCTAATAATAATACGTCAGTTACATCACCAGATAAAACACCACCTTGAATTGCAGCACCAGCAGCAACCGCTTCATCAGGGTTTACATCTTTACGTGGCTCTTTACCAAAGAAGTCAGTTACCGTTTTTTGTACTAACGGCATACGTGTTTGACCACCAACTAAAATAACATCGCTAACTTCACTTACTGATAAATCAGCATCTTTAAGCGCTTGTTTTAATGGCTCTAAGGTTGCTTTAACCATGTCTTCAACTAATGACTCTAACTTAGCACGGCTGATCTTAATGTTCATGTGCTTAGGACCAGAAGCGTCAGCTGTGATGTAAGGTAAGTTAACATCAGTAGATTGCGCAGAAGAAAGCTCACATTTTGCTTTTTCAGCACCTTCTTTTAAACGTTGCATCGCTAATGGATCTTTTGTTAAATCCATGCCTGAATCTTTCTTGAATTCTTCTACAAGATAGTTGATTAAGCGGTTATCAAAATCTTCACCACCTAAGTGAGTGTCACCGTTCGTTGCTAATACTTCGAACGTGTGCTCACCTTCTACTTCATCAATTTCAATAATTGAGATATCGAAAGTACCACCACCTAAATCGTAAACAGCAACAACTTTGTCACCTTGTTTTTTGTCCATACCGTAAGCAAGTGCTGCTGCTGTCGGTTCGTTGATGATACGTTTAACATCAAGACCCGCAATACGGCCAGCATCTTTAGTTGCTTGACGTTGTGAATCGTTAAAGTAAGCAGGAACAGTAATTACTGCTTCAGTTACTGTTTCACCTAAGTAGTCTTCAGCTGTTTTCTTCATTTTCTTAAGAACTTCAGCAGAAACTTGTGGTGGCGCTACGTTTTTATCACGAGCCGTTACCCAAGCATCACCGTTGTCGGCTTTAACAATACCAAATGGCATGATGCCGATATCACGTTGAACTTCTTTATCTTCAAAACGACGACCAATTAAACGTTTAATCGCGAATAATGTATTTTTAGGGTTAGTTACCGCTTGACGTTTAGCTGGTTGACCAACTAACGTTTCACCTTCATCGGTATACGCGATGATTGAAGGAGTTGTACGATCGCCTTCTGCATTTTCAATTACACGAACTTTGTCGCCATCAAGAACAGCTACACATGAGTTAGTTGTCCCTAGGTCAATACCAATAATTTTGCCCATCTTTAGGATCTCCGAATACGTTAAAACAATTATTTTCTTTCGATGAGAAGTTAATGGGGGCTTGAAATAAGGTTTCAATAGAAAATGTAAAAAAAAATGAATTTTTTTTGAAATAATACCAATCCGTATAATACCTGTTTTTTCTATTGCATAAAAAAAGCCGCAATACTGCGGCTTCGAAATTTGAGTGATGTGGTTGCTATTTAGCGTCCATTACCTCAATTTTTTTCTGCCAAATTTGTGGGCCAGTTACATGCGCCGACTCACCTGTGCTATCAACCGCAACAGTTACCGGCATGTCTTCAACTTCAAATTCGTAAATCGCTTCCATTCCCATATCTTCAAAAGCAACAACTTTGGCTTTTTTGATCGCTTTAGAAACAAGGTAAGCTGCGCCACCTACCGCCATTAAATAAACCGACTTATGGTTTTTAATACTTTCGCAAGTTGCCGCACCACGTTCTGCTTTACCAATAGTGCCTAACAAGCCAGTTTCCGCTAACATCATTTCGGTAAATTTATCCATACGTGTTGCTGTTGTTGGGCCTGCAGGACCTACCGCTTCGTCACCAATAGCATCAACAGGGCCTACGTAATAAATAAATTTATCCGTGAAATCAACCGGTAACTTTTCGCCCTTAGCTAACATATCTTGAATACGTTTATGCGCAGCATCGCGACCAGTTAAAATAGTGCCTGACAATAAAACTGTTTCGCCCGTTTTCCATTCGCTAACATCGGCTTTTTTCAAGTCATCAACATTAACACGGCGAACATTTTCACCTACTTCCCAAGTAATTTCTGGCCACTCTTCTAATTTAGGTGGCGTTAAATCGGCAGGGCCTGAGCCATCTAAATGAAAATGCACATGGCGTGTTGCCGCACAGTTAGGGATCATCACTACCGGTTTTGAGGCCGCGTGAGTAGGTACCGAATTAATTTTAACATCAACAACCGTTGTTAAACCGCCTAAACCTTGCGCGCCAATACCTAATTTATTAACACGTTCGTAAATTTCTAAACGTAATTCTTCTTCGGCATTTTGCGGGCCACGTTCAATTAATTCTTGAATGTTAACCGGATCCATCAAACTTTCTTTTGCTAACACACCAGCTTTTTCCGCAGTACCACCAACACCTATACCTAACATGCCAGGTGGACACCAACCCGCGCCCATTGTTGGTAAAGTTTTAACCACCCAATCAGCAATCGAATCTGATGGGTTTAACATTACCATTTTGGTTTTATTTTCACTGCCGCCGCCTTTGGCTGCGATCATCACTTCAACTTCATTGCCAGCAACCAAATCAATATGCACTACTGATGGTGTATTATCTTTAGTATTAATACGTTTGCCAGCAGGGTCAGCAACAATAGATGCACGTAATGGGTTGTCAGGATTCATATAAGCACGGCGCGTGCCTTCATCAACCATTTGTTGAACGGTTAAATCGGTTTTATCCCATTTAACATCCATACCAACTTTAACAAAACAAGTGACAATACCGGTATCTTGGCAAATAGGACGTTTACCATGAGCCGACATTCTTGAGTTAATTAAAATTTGAGCGATAGCATCTTTAGCCGCGGTACTTTCTTCTTTGTGATAAGCTTTTTCTAGCGCTTGTACAAAGTCTAATGGGTGGTAATATGAAATGTATTGCAACGAGTCAGCAATACTTTCAATAAAATCTTCTTGTTTTATGGTTGTCATAACTTTCTCTATTTATGATGAAGTGAGTTAGAAGCTAATTCTTTTGTTGAAAGTTGAAAAATTGCCGATATCATACCTTGCTTAATCCCTTGCTGCTAGTAGTTCAACCGTTAAACAAGGTTGAGCATAGTACATTTTTACTAATTTTATAATTTCGATTAACCGCGGTACTCATAACAATGCTAGACAGCTTGCAAGCTTTTACTAATCTACCAAAATTTAACGATATTCAAGTAAGCAATATTGTTTTTAATAATCTTCAATATCCAGAAGATTTATTTCGCTGTATTAAAGATAAACCTTGGGCGATGTGGTTAGACTCTTGTGAGTCAAACCATGTTGATAGCCGCTTTGATATTATTGTTTGGCAACCTGAGTTCACGCTCGTCACCAACGATAAATCCACTCAAGTGAGCAATAACTTAACGGCGCAAACAATCACCTCAACTGATGATCCATTAACGTTAATACAACAATTAATTGCGCTTACTTTTGTTGACCACATCAAGCCTGATGTTGCACAGTCGGTACCTTTTTGCGGTGGTGGTATTGGTTACTTTGCTTACGACTTGGGGCGACGGTTTGAAAATTTACCCAATCAAGCAATAAAAGACATTCAACAAGCTGATATGGCGGTCGGGATATATAGCCATGCGGTGATTTACGATCGCAAAAACAACAGCTTTCAGTTAGTTGCACCCAAAGATAAATTGCCATTATTAAAAACCGAAATACAAAATTTATTATCAAGCTCACCAGCAACCACAGCTTTTGCTTTAACCAGTGACTGGCAAGCAAATATGACAGAGCAAGCGTACCAAGAAAAATTTGCCCAAGTACAAAACTATTTATTGTCGGGTGATTGTTACCAAATTAATTTAGCGCAGCGCTTTAGTGCGCACTATAGCGGTGATGAATTTACCGCTTATCAGCATTTGCGCAAACATAATAAAGCGCCCTTTTCTGCTTTTATTCGCTTAGAAAATTCAGCCGTATTAAGTGTTTCGCCCGAGCGTTTTTTAAAGCTTAGTAATAACAAAGTGCAAACCAAACCCATAAAAGGTACTCGCCCTCGCCATAGCGATGCCGTCATTGATCAGCAGCTTGCTGATGAATTAAAAGTAGCCACAAAAGATCGCGCTGAAAACTTGATGATTGTTGATTTATTAAGAAATGATCTCAGTAAAGTTTGTGTGCCCGGCAGCGTCAAAGTACCGGAAATATTTGCTATTGAAAGTTTCCCATCCGTTCATCATTTGGTTAGCACTGTTGAAGGTCAGCTTGAATCTGGCTTTAACGCTACCGATTTATTGCGCGGTGCATTTCCTGGCGGTTCAATCACTGGCGCGCCAAAAATAAGAGCAATGGAAATTATTGACGAATTAGAACCCCAACGCCGTAACTTGTATTGCGGTTCTATTGGTTATATTTCTGCTTGTGGCAATATGGACACGAGTATTACCATTCGCACACTAATATGTGAAAATAACCAAATACATTGTTGGGCCGGTGGTGGTTTAGTGGCCGATTCCAATGTCGCTAGTGAATATCAAGAAACCATCGACAAAGTGAATAAAATCTTACCTATTTTGTCACAGTTATAAGGCATAAAATTCTTCGTTTTATATTTCTAAATAGCTATCGATATGCTTTAATCAATAGATGAATAAAACACAGTTTTTACCTCGTTTTCATCTATTTACGTTAGCCAAAGCGGGCTATCGCTTTAATGCAAACATTAATTTTAGCTCGCAAACACCGCAAGCTAATGTTGGTAAAAGCACATTAAAACAAGCGGCGGTACTTGTTCCCTTGTTTGAAAAAAATCAGCAACTGCATATTTTATTTACTTTACGGGCCTCACACCTAAAACATCACGCTGGCCAAGTTTCTTTTCCCGGCGGGAAAGTTGAACCAACAGATACAAATTTAACGGCAACGGCACTTAGAGAAGCCGAAGAAGAAATTGGTTTAAGTGCCGATAACTGCCAAATTTTAGGCAAGCTTAATAGTTACCAAACTAAAACCGGCTTTCAAGTTCATCCTATCGTTGCTTTAATTAATTACCCAACTAATTTTACAATTGATGAAAACGAGGTAGCCGAAGTATTTTCAGTACCGCTCAGTTTTATTACCAATAAAAATAATCATTTTACTGTGCTTAGCCATATAAATGGTCGTCAACACCCCGTCACATTTATGCCATATCAGCACTATAATATATGGGGTGCTACGGCAGCGATGCTAAAAGATTTAGCTATGCACATAAAAAATTAACGGTGATTGTCAAATCACGAGTAAATCACAATCGCTTTTATGAATTACAACAATCTAATAAATCAATTTTAATGATTAGGATTATTAGTCAATAATAAACCCAGTTCAAAACACTTGCTTCACAAAAGCTAATTTTAAAGATAAGGAAAAATTATGTTGCAATCAAAAGAAGGTCAAAAAGTTCCACAAATTACATTTCCGACCCGTCAAGGTGATGCTTGGGTAAATGTTTCTACTGCTGAATTGTTTGATAATAAAACAGTGATCGTTTTCAGCTTACCTGGTGCTTTCACACCAACCTGTTCATCAAGCCATTTACCACGTTATAACGAATTAAAGCCGGTTTTTGCACAATACGGCGTTGATGACATTTTATGTGTTTCGGTGAACGACACGTTTGTTATGAATGCTTGGAAAGACGATCAGGAAGCAGAAAATATTACTTTCATTCCTGATGGTACCGGTGCTTTCACTGATGGCATGGGCATGTTAGTTGACAAAAGTGATATCGGATTTGGCAAACGCTCTTGGCGCTACAGCATGTTAGTTAAAAATGGTGTTGTAGAAAAAATGTTTATTGAAGCCGATGTACCTGGCGACCCGTTTGACGTATCAGATGCTGATACCATGTTAAATTACATCGCTCCAGAGCATCAGTTACAAGAGTCAATCACTGTGTTCTCAAAGCCTGGCTGCCCATTTTGTGCAAAAGCAAAAGCCTTATTAAAAGAAAAAGGTTTAAGCTTTGAAGAAGTGGTATTAGGTAAAGATGCAACAACAGTAAGTTTACGTGCCGTAAGTAATCGTTCAACGGTACCACAAATATTTATTGGTGGTACCCATATTGGCGGCAGTGACGACTTAGAAAATTACTTTGCTAAATAATCACAAAACTTAACTGTTTACTTAGCAATTAAAATGCAAAAAGGCCGTTTCAGTAGAAACGGCCTTTTTAGTTTATCTCTATTTTGACCAATTAATATTAAGGTCTGTTTAGGTTATTTAGTGGGTAATTCTATATCTGCAAGCAATTCTTCGATTTCATGATTGTTTTTTAATAACATCGCTTTAGTCACTAAATCACGATTTAAGTGCGGGGCAAAACGTTCAATAAAGTCAAACATATAACTACGTAAAAAAGTTCCGCGTCGAAAGCCAATTTTAGTTGTGCTGCGTTTAAACAAATGGCTAGCGTCAATTTTCACTAAATCTTTATCCGTTTCATCATCAACCGCCATAGAAGCAACAACACCGACACCAACGCCTAAACGGACATAAGTTTTAATAACATCGGCATCAGTTGCTGTAAAAACAATTTTAGGTTCAACACCTGCAGCACTAAAGGCCGTGTCTAATTCTGAACGCCCTGTAAAACCAAAAACATAAGTTACTAATGAATAGTCGGCAATATCTTCAATACTGATATCTTTTTTCTGCGCTAATGGATGATCTGCGCGAACAATAATGCTGCGATTCCAATGGTAACAAGGCAGCATGATCAAGTCGTTATACAAGTGTAAAGATTCAGTTGCTATGGCAAAGTCGGCCTCACCTTTGGCTGCCGCATCACTAATTTGTGATGGTGTACCTTGGTACATATGTAATGAAACTTTTGGAAACTTTTTAATAAAGCCTTGAATCACTTCAGGTAATGCATACCGAGCCTGAGTGTGAGTTGTAGCAATACGCAACTTACCTTCATCTGGCTGCGTATGTTCACGCGCTACCGCTTTTATTGCTTCAACTTTTGATAAAATTTGGGTCGCAATATTAATGACCTCATTTCCCGCGGGGGTAACATGGGTTAAATGTTTACCACTACGACCAAAAATTTGAATACCTAATTCATCTTCAAGCATACGCACTTGTTTACTGATCCCTGGTTGGGAAGTAAAAAGGCTTTCTGCCGTTGCCGAAACGTTTAAATTATTATTTAATACTTCGACGATATAACGTAATTGTTGGAGTTTCATTGTTTTTATAACCTAGGTACTTATATCAAAAATATATACAAAAACGAGGCATTATGCCAACATAATTTTTTAACTTGGCTATTTATCATTAGATAAGTAATAAAGTTATCACAATTTTGAATATTACTTGCTGAACTTTAGCACAAATATTCAAGTTAACAGATGATAACTCTATGCGAAGCCAAACATTTTTTGTAGACTGCTAGCAGTAGTTTCATTAGAAGAAGAGTATTAACTATGATGATGATCATCATTGGGTTGATTATTGCACTACTAGTAATCGTAGTTGTAGTAAACGCAATTCAACAGCATAAAGAAAAAATAGAAAAAGAAAGACGTAGGCGTGCAGCTAAACAAAAAGCGATCATTAACGAAACAGAAGACTTAATTTTAAATTTAGCCAATATTCCTTCAAGCCCTATTTTAAGTGAGATTTTATACAAAAGAAGCTTAAATGCGATTAAGGCGATGAAAGAAATCATGCCTGAAACCAAAAATATAAATGGTCGTATTAAAGAATATGAGTCGCGCTATAACGCCGCCAAAGAATTAGCAGCCAATCACACACCACAAGAAGAGCACTTTACCTTACCTGAGAATGAGCAACACTTAGTTTCTATCTTACAAGTGATCAAAAAAGTTAGAGCAACGTTAAAAACTGAGCAGTCAAAAGGTGCCTTAGACGCCTCAACATTTTTACTTGAAGATAAACGCTTAGATGCTATTCAACTAAAAATTAATGTGGAAAGTTTATTTAAACGCGCCAACCAAGCTTATAGCAACGGCATGATCGGCTCAGCCCGACAGTATTTAGAAAAAGCATTACAATCTATTGCTGATAATGCTGCCCCTTCTGACTATAAAGACCAGAAAAAACAAGAAATAGAAGATAAATTAGAAGAAATAACTAACGAATTACGTAATACCAATGCCGAAGATCGAGCGAAAAAAGCAAAATCAGAAGAAGACGATTTAGACATGTTATTTCAACCAAAGAAAAAATGGTAAGTTATTACCTTTTTTATCAAGCCAGCTGATTGATTGCTGGCTTTTTTTTAACTTATTTTATCTACTTCACGATATAATCAAACCAAGGTTAATTTTTACAACAACGTTATGCCATTGAACACCAGCATTATTCAAATAATTCTGCCCTCGTTTCTTCGAAGAGTGATGAAAGCTTATGCCTTAAAAGCAAAGATCCGTGAATTGGGTGGTGAATTAAACCGGATTGGCCGTTCAAGAAATTGGCAATTAAAAGCCAATCGTGAGCAACTTGAAGACATTATCAATACCATTGAATCCAATCAAGAAACCAGCTGGCAATGGGTGGCTAAAAAATTACGCGAACATGTTACCTACACCACCTTTGAAAGCTTATTACAAATTGCCAAAAACAAACCGGGTATTACGGTGAATGAATTAATGGCAAAAACCGACTGCACCATTTCACAGGCGCGAAAAGTTATCGATGAAATAGAGTTTTCTGATGACTAGGTTGAATAACCTGAACTAGGGATAACAACTTGCTTTCTAGCAGCTGTTTTTCCTTATTACTGCGTTAAATTTAATTGCAATACGCCCCCATGGATGGGGAAGGTAGAGCGACGTTTGAACCAAAGCCGAGGCTCGCTATTGGCGCTTAAATTTGCCTTGTACTAAGAAAAAACATCAAGCTAGAATATGTGAAATATCATAAAGTATATTTATTTCATATTGTTAGCTAATTTCTTATCCCGAGTTCAGGTTAAATAGCGTTGACTTTAAAGTTGTTTGAATACTGCCAAGTACGTCTTGAATTATTGTACTTCGGCATAGAACACCTCACCTTTAATTAGATTTTGGTGTCCGTTTTATCGAGGGTAGATCATTGCTCTTGTTGATTTTCTTGTTAGGGCGGCCGGGTGGAAGAGGAACCTCAGACTTTTCTATTCCTTCTTTTACCCACAAAGACCACTGCTTTAATACTCTACCATTTCTTGTTTTGGAACCTTCTGACCAGTTTAAGCCATATTCATCAGAAATATAGGCGGCAATATCTCTGGCATGGGTATTAGGGGCATCTTGAAATATATTTACGCATTTTATTAATGAGCTTTCATTCTTTGCTGCAGCCCATATTGCCTCTTTTATTCCGCCAGATTTATTAATGGAGTCACTATTTGGAAGTACTACATCACCTTTAACTGTCACTAACTCAAACCTTTTAAGCATTGAGAGTTCATTTCTTTTAATTGTTTCAATCTTAACTCCCGAATTAGGTATACCTTTGAGAGTAGTATAAGTTGCAAAAGGGGATACCGAACCAGAAAATACCTTTCCTCTTTGTTTTCCTCTACGAGCAAGACCATCTCTATCGACCAAAGCTGCACCAGTATCTTGCACAACCAGATCATTCCCTGCTCGCAGTAAATAACCACTATAAATCAAGTAATTTATTAACCTGTTAGAATAAATACTCCAAGTCTTCTCTCCAAATTTGGCTCTTGGAATGCAACTTTGGAATACTTCACGAACAGTACCTAGTGTAATCGTCTTCCCCGAATAGCTTTTAAATAGTGCAACTTTAAGAGAATGCTTGCCAAGAGTTTCCCGCAGACTTTTCAAAATTGCACTTTCGTCATTAGATGCAAGCTTCTTACTTACCTTGAATGAAGTACCTTCTCGCTCAGCTAAACCAAGCATTACTAAGTCCGCTCCAATATTCCATACTGTCTTCTCACCAAGTCCGACCATACCCCCAATATTCTCGGAGTCAGTGAATTCTGTATTTTTTAGTTTGGTGCATATATTTATAAGAGAGGAAGGGTCTGATGTTGGTATGTAGTTATAAGGAACAACAGGAACCCGTCCTGTTAAAAGATAATCCTTAAAGATATCCCAATAGACGTTTAATCGATCTCCGCTCTTTATTACTAATCGTTTGTGAACAAGGTTATTTAAAACTGTCGCTCCTGACGTTTCTATAATCTCACTCCAATCAGCAGGTGCTTTCTGAGCAATAAGTTTCAAACATACCGATTCAGGATGTGAAAGGATATTTAGATCTGCTTGGAATAGTCGCTCAATGTCTAGATCAAGTAGCACTGAGTCTACTTTTTCACCTTTTGACATTCCTTCATACAAGTTGATACATAACTTTTTTAAAAGCCATGGAAACCCTTGACTAACCTCAGAAATTTGATGCCTTATTTCGGCAGATATTTTTTGGCCAATCTCTTTTTCGAATTTTGTAATTGACTTTGAAATTTCACCATTTTCAAAAACATCTAAACGGTATTCTCTCCTGTGATCCGCTAACTCATGCCATAAATGATAAGCTGGATGATCTTGTTGAGTTGTACTATCCGTTTTCCATGCAAACCCTAAAACTAAATTTCCTTGATTGCTTGCAACGTCTAGCATTAAGTCTTTGGCAGCATTAAAGATACCAAACAAGTCCGGTTTAGAGTAAAGCTCTTCAAATTGATCGAATACCAGACAAACAACCTGCCCTTTTCGACTTAATGATTGTAAATAATCTTGAATGCTACTCGAATTAAGGGGGGAACTTGGGTCAGTCAGGCTAATTTCTACTTCGTCGCCAAAGCCAGACTTTTGAGCCTCTCTTAAAGATGCAACCAAAGAAGCTGGAATATATGACGGCTCACGAGCACCACGAATATCTACCGCATAGACAAAGTACTTATTTTTGTATCGTTTATTTCTAGATCTATCCCTAAGTTTTGCAATTAAAGAGCTTTTCCCAAGGCCTGAATTGCCAGTTATAGCGAATATTTTCGTACCTGAATTCTCTTTTGAATTGCCTAAAAAGTTTAAGATATCTTTTTGAGTAGCATCCCGACCCACAAAGTCCTCAGGGCGTGCTGGTCGATAATCATCCCACGATTCGCCAATTTGAACTTGAACAACAGGAGGTAACTTCTTGGGTATGCTTAGAGTAGTAGGTGTTTCTTCATTTAGCCCAACATTTAGATCATAGTCTGCAATAGTTGAATCCAGAGTTGCTAGATTTTGAATAGTATCAATGTCACGAATATGCTTACCGCTTGAAGCACTATATATCAAAATTCCATAAGGTGCTCCACCCTTCAAGGTATAGACACACCAATACATTCCAAATTCAGATACTAGTAAAGTCCAATCTCCAAGATCTTCTGGATTACCAAGAAATTGCGCTGCTGTAGATTTTGGAGGATCGCAAATAATAGATGAGCTTTTTAACGCTTCAATAATTGCTAAAGGTTGGTAGAAGCTTAACCTCTCAGATTTCTCTTTAGATTTCCCCTTCCAACTTTCAACAAACCCTTTGGCATCTTTGGTAAACTCAGAAGTCGAAATTAACCATCCCTCAGAGTATTCTTCAAAGTCTACCGTCCCCCACAACTGTCTCAAAACAGGGGCTGAAATAGGATCTTTTTGAGCTTTACACTCTACATATATTTCTTTTGCATTTACCCGATGTTTACACAGAAGATCCAGCTCAGCACCGACAGTTCTAATTTCTTCGATAACATCATAATTCTGAGCTAATAGGAGTTTCTTCGCCAATTTTTCTAGAAGATCTCCCTTTGCTTTTTTGCTACTTCCTTTCTTACATGCAACATCTATTTTCATTCTGCGTCCTTCAAACCTATTTTATTTCGAGCATGATAATTTCTGTGGCTAGCTCGGCGCCCTAACAGCTTATCAGACGTGCAAAAGCCCTTATATAAACAAGCTATCACACGACTATTATTAAATTAATAAACAGAAACTTACTGAGATATTCCCATAATATCAAGTAATTAATTATTCTAATAAAAATGTGGCTGTGGAAAGATGGTTAAATGTACGCTTACCTGACGAAAGTTTACAAACGATTTAAAAATTTATTTTAACCATACTCGAAAGGTAATAAACCCAGACGCTAACCTTTTATGCAAACCTGTCAAAATATGAGCGACTAAACTTAATGATGTTACAACTAAACCCAGCAACTAGGTCAACCTGAACTTAAGATAACAATTAGCCATTTATTGAACAGCAATAAAAAAGGGCTTTAAAAAGCCCTTTCATGTCATTTGTTTTATCTTGATATAAAACTACGAAAACAAGCAGTCGTGTAATTTTTCAACAACTGGGTTGGCATCTTTTTCATCAACCAAGAAACATAAGTTATTTTCACTGGCACCATGACAAATCATGCGAACGTTGAAGTTAGTTAGGTTATCAAAAATAGTACGACCTATGCCTTTAGTTAAATGCATGTCGTTACCAATCACCGCAACTAACGATAAACCACGTTCAACAGTTACTTCACATAGCTCTTCTAACTCTTTAACAACAACACCTGTGATTAATGACTGGGTTGAACCTGTTGGGTTATCAAATGTTAACGCAACACTAATTTCACTGGTGGTGATCAAATCAACACTTAATTCATGTTTAGCTAAAATAGCAAAAACTTTGGCTAGAAAGCCACTGGCATGCAACATAGCTGGGCTTTTTACCGTTACTAAGGTTTGCTCACGACGTAAAGCAATTGAACGGTAAGTAGGGTTTGAGTCAACTGTTTGTTGAATACGAGTTCCACCTTTCTCAGGTTCTTTACTTGAACCAACAAAAACAGGAATATTTTTACGCATAGCAGGGATAAGC
This sequence comes from Thalassotalea agariperforans, assembly GCF_053470345.1. Classification (NCBI taxonomy): domain Bacteria; kingdom Pseudomonadati; phylum Pseudomonadota; class Gammaproteobacteria; order Alteromonadales; family Colwelliaceae; genus Thalassotalea; species Thalassotalea agariperforans. Next base: position 295,479 of record NZ_JBQMWH010000002.1, read on the forward strand.
GTTGCTGGGTGTAAAATTTTAGCACCAAAAGTTGCCATTTCGGCCGCTTCATCAAAACTAATTTCAGGGATAGCACGCGCTTGCGAAGTAATACGTGGGTCTGTGGTATAAATACCCGAAACATCAGTCCAAATAGCTAAGTTATCAGCATGTAATGCTTCTGCTAAAATAGCGGCACTATAATCTGAGCCACCACGACCAAGTGTAGTTGTATTGCCTAAACCATCTTGACCAATAAAGCCTTGAGTCACGATTACTTTTTCAGCTAATAACGGCTTTAAAATTTCATCGGTATGGCTTTGCACTTGTTCTAAATCAACTGCCGCAGCACCATATAAACTGTTAGTTTTCATAACCTGACGAACGTCAAATTGTTCAGCATTTACACCAATGCTTCTTAATACTTCCGCAAAAATATTAGAGCTAAATTGCTCACCGTAGGAAAGAATACTGTCAGCCGTTTTTAGATTGTGGTGCTCAGCTTGATGGGCAGCAAGATTAGCTAATTCCGCTAATAAGTCATCAACTAAAACATTAAGTTCAGCTTGGTTAGCTAAATGTTGAGTAATGTTTAATTGAATATCTTTAATTTGTGAAATAATCTCAAGTTGTTCTTGAGCTGGCACATCTTGTTGGCTTAAACGTACTAATAAATTAGTAACACCTGAACTTGCTGAAACAGCAACTAATCGGTTACTTGGATCGTTTTTGATGATCTGAGCACAACGTAACATGGCTTCATGATCGGCAACACTGGTTCCGCCAAATTTGGCTACGGTTAATTTAGACATTAAGGTCTCCCTAAGTTAGCTATCGCTAATAAAATTTAAGGAAGAGCATGACTGAGCAGTAAGAACGGTAATTGATCAACCACCGATACGAAACAATTTCAGCCAGAAGCTCTCCACCCTGCTAATTTTTCAATAAAAATTAGCGGTGACAATTGTAAGGATTCAACCTTAACAACCGAGCTTGATTTGCCACTCAAATAAAGCTCTCGGCGATAAACTCCCTAGGAAATGGTCTTTGGAATGGTGGTTCCTCGCAAATCTTACCTAGTTTTCGCGCCTCTTCTGGTGTTATTCAAACTAAATACTTTTAGAGTAAAAAATCTAGATTAAATAACGGCCGCTATTAGACACGATCCAAAAAATAAAATCAACCATTAAAAATGGCTTAATTGAAGATAGCGGGAAGTGATGGAGAAATACTAATTATTCAAGGGAATTGCTTAACTAGCGTAACAATTTAGTTATTTTTTTAGGAGCAAATTTTTCATTTTTTTCTGCCAGTTTTGTCTTATTTTATCAAAATCACCTCGCTGTTCTAATACTGTCATTGAATTGCTTAATTGCTGTATTATCGATTGTTCGGTAGTTAAACTGCAGGCAAAATAAAAATCTAACATTAAGTTTTTTAATTGAAAAAAGTTTTTATATTTTATTAACTCATCTTGTTTATTAACTCGGTAATGTAATAAGTCATCATTCAATACCACTAAATCAATGTTTCGATTTGATATTTCGAGTAATTTTAATAAACCTTTATTATTAGCCATCACGTATAAATTTTCATTTTCAACAAAACCTTTCGATAATAAAAAGTGATGAGTGACATCATCTTTTATAACCGCAATTTTATATTTTTTCGCTTCATTTAAGTTACTGATACTAATGGGACTACTCTTTAATCCATAAAAAGAGATAGTACTTGTACCGATATGGCCAAGCCACTGAAATAAATGTTCGCGTTCAGGAATACGACTTAATGAAAAGATACAGGTGTTCTTTTCTTTTTGTGCACGATAAAACGACACAGACCAAGAATGAGCAACCAGTTCATAATTTAATTTTGAATGCTCTAGCATCGCTTCAACAATTTCAGTAGCAAACCCTGTGATCTTTCCCTTAGATACTATTTGAAACGGCGCTAAATGCTCAGTTACTACCGTGAGCTTTGCTGCAAAAATATCGCGGCTAAAAAAGAAAGTAATCATCAGTATAGTGATCACTAGAAATTGTCGAATAAATACCATAGAGCTCAATAATTAAGAAACGTTAAACCGATACTAATAATGCTAGAAGTTAGTCGCCAATAAAGCAAAATCACGAGGCTTAAATCTAATTTTTTCATAAAAATCAAAGTAAAAATGCATAATTAGGTTAATTTTAATTATCCAACTGCAGGCAAACCGGTATTTATTTGATATAGTTTTGACCACCCAAACGCTCACCTGCTCTTGATTATGGAATTGTTTTTTTTTAAAAAAGTTATTGGCATATTATTAATGCCACTTAGCCTTGTGCTTATTTTATTGTTTGTTGCAATTTGGCAATATAAAAAAAATAGCAAAATCAGTTTTCGCTGTTTAATTGCCGGTACATGCCTATTATTTTTAGCGTCATTCCCGCCAGTTTCAAATCCGTTAATAGAATCATTAGAAAATGACTACCCTGCTTATGTTAAGGTAGAAGAAAACATTAGTTATATTATTACGTTAGGTTGTTATCATTTTAGTGATAGCCAGTTACCCGCAACCCAAGAGTTAGCAACCTGTTCATTACAACGTTTAGTTGAAGCCATTCGAATTGCGCATTTACACCCAAATGCCAAACTTATTATGTCTGGCAGTGCTGGTCATAATCCTGAGTCAAATGCTGAAAAAATGCGTGAAGCGGCCATATTAATGGGAATTGATAAATCTCGAATTTTGACAGAAAACTTCCCCAAAGATACTGAAGAAGAAGCCGAGTTAATTGCACCTAGGGTAAAAGGCAGTAAAGTTATTTTGATCACCAATGCCGATCATATGACCCGTTCAATGAATTATTTTAAAGCACAAAATGTTGATGTTATTGCCGCGCCAGCAAGTTTTTTTGTTAAAGGAGATGTTAATAAAAAAGGGTTTTCTTGGCAGTATTATACGCCTAAAAGTACTAAATTAGAGCAAACCACCGTTTATTGGTACGAAACTTTAGGGCTAGTTGCGCAGTGGTTTAAAAATTTATTTAAATAATTAATGATTAATGATTAATAATTAATGAATAATAATCAATGAATAATAAATAAGCGTTAAAGCTTGTTAGTTAGGTTCAACAAGCTTTAACGCCCTTGATATTTTAAAGTATGTTAACTAAACAGGATTATTAATATCGACAAATTCAACATCCAGCTCAAACTTCTGCGCCAAATGTTCACCTAAGGCTTTTGCGCCATATCGTTCAGTTGCATGATGGCCTGCTGCAAAAAAGTGAATATCCATCTCTCTAGCAACATGGGTAGTTTGCTCTGAGGCCTCGCCACTAATAAACGCATCAATACCTTGCGCTGCGGCAAGTTCAATATAACCTTGGCCACCACCCGTACACCACGCCACTGTTTTTATTTCTTTATTCGAACTGCTGGCAATGTGTAATGACGTACGATTAAGTTTGTCGGTTAATAATTGATTAAAACTTTGACCTGACATTGGTTTAGCTAATTCACCTTTTACCACCACAGAAAACGGATTGTTTTCTTCAACTAAGCCGGTCACCTTAATACCCAGTAATTTAGCTAACTGAGCATTGTTACCTAATTCAGGATGAACATCTAAAGGTAAATGATAAGCCAATAGATTGATGTTGTGATCAAGTAACGCTTTGATACGTTGATATTTCATACCGGTAATGGTGGGAGATTCATTTTTCCAAAAAAAGCCATGATGTACTAATAACGCATCAGCGTTAAGTTCAATCGCTTGCTCAATTAATGCTTGGCTTGCTGTGACCCCGGTCACTATTTTATTGATTTGTGTTTTACCTTGAACTTGTAATCCGTTCGGACAAAAATCTTTAATTGCATGTGGTTGCAATAGCTCATTAAGATATTGCTCTAGGGTTGATATTTGCAAGGGTTGTTCCTTTTTTACTAAAGTAGGTTAAGAAAAAACATAAGGTTTTACCGTTAATAAAGCCCGCTGGCCAATCGGCACATTAGCGTTAGGGAATAAAATCGCCTCCCCTTTATGTTGAGCATAATAACGAAGTTCGCCATCTTGTGCTATTAATTCACCAGAGTTAAAACAGGTGAAATTTGCCGCTGTTTCAGGAAAATTAAAAGCAAAGTTAGCCGATTGTTTATTGATTCGTTGATGTATTTCATACAAATTAAAATCGGTTTGCTTAAATGGTGCTAAGGCTAATGTTTTATTGGTTAATAAAGCCATTAAGGCTTTTTTCATCGCTTCGAAATCTGCCATGTTATTTTCACCAAATGGCTTAGCTTTTCCTAACTCAATGGTAAAACTTTTGGCATGACATTGGTGAGAAGAAAAATAGCTAAAAGTACTGGTTGGCGCATTGGCAAATAACACGGTATTCACTCCAGCTAATTTTAAAAAGGTTAGCTGCTCCTGCTGCCAAGGCTGGCCATGTAAAAAAGGGTAAATAGCGAACTTTTCGTGTTTTGATGCTCGAATAGCCGTATGCAGATCATAATGGTATCTATGCTCAGCATTGGCTGATTGTTGATAAAATTCAAGCACAGCACTTTCTAACAGTGCCGCCCTTTTACGTTCAAAATTAACAGCAGCTTGTATTTGTTTCGCTGTATTAGAAAATAAGCTATTGAGGTTTTCTTCAACAAAACGTTTATTTTGATTAATCGCCGCAGGGTTGCCAATAATAAATAAAACACGATGGGCTAACGCTATTTGTCCTAATAAAAGTTGCTTAATTAAACTGGCACAAAGCTCAATTGGTGCGGTTTCATTGCCATGAATACCACATGAAAGCACAATATGTTTAAGCTTGGCTTCACCAACATAGGCTGCATTATTAACATCAGGTTCAAATAAAATAATACCTGTATCTAATACCGTTACCTGAATATTAACACCGGTACTGCTGTTAACTTTATACTCAAAACTTGGGATCGCCCATTCATGAGCTAGCGTTAAACTAAGAAAATCAGCACTATCTTGTAATGTTTTTGGAAAATTTAACATTAATACACCTAGCGAAAAAACATGAAAAGGCTATCAATAAGTGTACATCAATATGCTATAAAACCTGAACTCGGAATATGAAGATTAAAAAAAAGCTCACTATCATTTAATTTAATAGTGAGCTTTAAATATGTTGCAAGTTAAATGAGCTTAATCGCCGATTTTAGCCCAAGTATCACGCAAGCCAACAGTACGGTTAAATACCAAATGCTCTGGGCTACTGTCTTTATTATCTAAACAAAAGTAACCTTGACGTTCAAACTGGAAAGACACTTCAGGTTTAGCCGTTGCTAAATACGGTTCAACCTTCGCATTATTAATTACAACTAATGACTCAGGATTGATCACTGAATGAAAATCTTCCGCTGCTGCCGGATTTGGTACTGTGAATAAACGGTCGTATAAACGAATTTCAGCATTAATGCTCTGCTCAGCACTTACCCAATGGATCACCCCTTTAGGTTTGGTACCATCAGTTGGGTTTTTACCTAAGGTTTCAGGATCATAAGTACAATAAACCGTTGTCACCTTGCCTTCAGCATCTTTATCACAGCGTGTTGCTGTTACCACATAAGCACCACGTAAACGTACCGCTTTATCTAATACTAAGCGCTTATATTTTTTATTCGCTTCTTCACGAAAATCTTCCGCTTCAATATAAAGTTCGCGGCTAAATGGCACGATACGGCTACCTTGAGTGTCATCGCTTGGATGGTTTTTAACCGTTAACTCTTCAACCTTAGCTTCATCATAGTTTTCGATGACTAATTTGATAGGATCAAGCACGGCCATAGCACGTGGTGCATTATCATTTAAGTCTTCACGAATACATGCTTCTAATACACCCATTTCGACGGTGTTATCCATTTTAGTTACACCAATGCGCTTAGCAAATTCACGTAATGACGCAGGGGTATAACCACGACGACGAAATGCAGCAATGGTAGGCATACGTGGGTCGTCCCAACCATTCACCAGTTTTTCATCAACTAGGGTATGCAGCTTACGTTTACTCATAACCGTATATTCAAGGTTTAAGCGAGAAAACTCATACTGATGTGGCGTAACTTCAATGGTAATATTTTCAATCACCCAGTCATATAAACGGCGGTTATCTTGAAACTCTAAAGTACATAAAGAATGAGTAACACCTTCTATGGCATCAGAAATACAATGAGTAAAGTCGTACATTGGATAAATGCACCACTTATCGCCAGTTTGGTGATGATCGGCAAATTTAATGCGATAAATCACCGGATCACGCATACACATAAAGCTTGATGACATATCAATTTTAGCGCGTAGCGAACATTCACCTTCTTTAAACTCACCGTTTTTCATCTTATCAAATAAGGCTAAGTTTTCTGCCACAGTGGTATCACGGTAAGGACTATTTTTACCTGGTTTGTTTAACGTACCACGGTATTCACGTGTTTCTTCACCGTTAAGAAAACAAACATAAGCCAAACCTTTTTCGATAAGTTCAACAGCATAACCGTATAAACGATCAAAATAATTTGACGAATAACGAATCTCACCTGACCAGTCAAATCCTAACCATTTAACGTCTTTTTGAATTGAGTTTACGTAATCAATATCTTCTTTTTCAGGATTAGTATCGTCAAAACGTAAATTACACTTGCCGTTATAATCTTGGGCAATACCAAAATTTAAACAAATAGATTTAGCATGACCAATATGTAAATAACCATTTGGCTCAGGCGGGAAACGAGTTTGCACGCCACTATGCTTACCACTTTCAAGATCAGCATCGATAATATGACGAATAAAATTAGTTGGACGGTTCTCAGCTTCCGACATCCAGTAAACCCCTAAAAAAACATGAATAAAATTTATGAGGCGGCATTATAACAACAGTTATTGGTAACGAATAGCGGCTATAGCATTTTTATAGCGATAGCACCTAAACATGCTAATGTTAAAAAACATATTTAGGTGATTTTGTGGTCATTATTCATAGCTTTTTAACAGATCTTGCGCCTTATTTAACGCCTGTTCAGCTTCAAGTTCATGTTGTTTATCGAGTACTTTGTCTTTGTTAAAAGCAATATAAAGTGACGGTAACATTAACAAACAAATAAATGTGGTAAATAAAATACCAAAGCCTAACGACACCGCCATCGGCACAACAAATTGTGCTTGCCGTGAGGTTTCAAAAACCATTGGTGCTAAACCACCAAAGGTTGTTAACGTGGTTAAAATAATCGGACGAAAGCGGCGTTGACACGCTAAGGTTATCGCTTCAAATGCTTTAATACCCTTGGCTCGTTGAATATTGGCATACTCCACCAAAATCAAACTATCATTTACGACCACCCCTGCTAAGGCTAACATCCCCATTAGGCTGACTACACTCAAACCATACCCTAGCACCATGTGACCTAAAATAGCACCAACCGCGCCAAACGGTATAACCGCCATAATTAATAAAGGTTGACCATAACTACGAAACGCAATGGCTAATAAGATATAAATAGCCGTTAAAGCAAAGCCAGTACCGAGTTCTAAACTTGAAACACTTTCTGCGATCTCTTCTTGCTCACCAGCAAAAACAATCAGTATTCCAGGGTAACGCCCTTCTAATTCAGCAACCAACTCATCTTTTACTGCTTTTTGTACTGAAGGTATAGCTTCTTCAGGCAAAATTTCAGCGCCAATTTTTTCAATTCGCTGGCCTTTACGACGGATAATCCGAGAAGGCGCATAAATTTTTTCAATATCGGCAACACTACCTAAAGGCGCGTAACCACCACCTTTGGTTTGAATTAACAAGCTTTCAATGTCATTAGCTTTTTCTCGTTCATCTTTAGGTAAACGAACAAGTGTGGTTACTTCATTACGTAATCTATGTTGTCGTTGAGCTCTTGCACCATAAAGTGATGAGCGCATTTGAGATGCTAAATCGGAAGCATCTAAACCTAAAGCTCGGCCATTTTCATTTAAGGTTAATTTCCATTGCGGCTTACCCGCTTCCATTGAATTAACCGTAGCTACCACAGTATCAATTTTATTCAAAAAGGCGATCGCGTCTTGGCTTGCCGCCATTAAAGCGTCTGAATCACTATGGCGTAACTCAATAGTTAGTGACGAGTCGGCTAATTCACTACTACCGCGTCTTGCGCCAGAAAATCTTAACTTACCTTGCTTGTTAAGAGCCTCTGCACTTTCTCGCCACCACTCTTTAATTTCTCTGGAACTATATTCACGTTCTTCACTTTCAACCAACAATAAAGCAACTTCAACACCGGTATCAGAAATAATGCTACGTGTACTCACTAAGACATCTTCGGCATCATGCTCTTGCAACATGCTAACGGCGCTTTTTTCTAATTTTTCTCGTAAATCAATCGCTTTTTCTAGCGGCTCACTTTCTGATATTTCAAAACTGGCTTTAACCCAACGGCCATCCATTTTAGGATAAAGCCCAAAGCCCATTTTGCCACTAAAAGCATAAGATAAAACCAACACTAAACAGGTAACAGAAATAGCAATAGTTAATCCTGGCCACTTTAAACACTTCTCTAAAACAGGGGTGTATTTTTGATGAATAAAATGATGTAACCATGAGCTACAAGCAGTTTGTAATTTATTGAATTTTTGAGCGACTTTACCCGGTTTTTTATCATTAATATGCGCCAGATGAGAAGGCAATATAAACAAAGCTTCTATCCAAGAAATGATAAAACATAAGACGACTACCACGGGAATTGCACCAAACAGTAACTTCATTGTTCCGGGTAGCAATAGCAGAGGTAAAAACGCGACAATATTGGTTAAAATCGCAAAAGTTAGGGGTTTGGCTACTTCTTTCGCGCCTTGAATAGCCGCATCAAAATACGACATCCCTTCTTGCATATGAGAGTAAATATTTTCGCCGGCAATAATGGCGTCATCCACGACAATACCGAGAGCAATAATAAAGCCAAACATCGACACCATATTTATTGAAATATCAAAACTTGGCATTAGCAGAATCGCCCCTAAAAACGAGCTAGGAATACCAACAACTACCCAAAAGGCGAGCTTAAACTTTAAAAATAAGCTCATCACCACAAACACCAATAATAAACCGATAAAGGCATTACTAAGCAATAAGCCTAAACGTTTTTGATAGTTTGAAGCATCATCATCAACCACAGCTAAGCCCGAATTGGGCGGTAACATGGCTTCAAGTTCTGGCCACATTTCACGGATAGAACGAGCAATATCACTCGGACTTTGATCACCCACACGATAAACCCGAACTCGTGCCGATAACTGGCCATCATAGGTAACTATTAAGCGTTCATCGGCAAAACCTTCGCTAACTTCGGCAATATCACCTAATAATAATTGATCACCATCATCACTTGAAATCACTGGTACTTTTGATAATTCATCCGCCCAATATTTACGTTGATCGACAGAAACTAAAATATCACCAGCATCGGCTTTAATTTTACCTGCTGATTGCTCTAACACATTACGTTTAATAAGGGACGAAACCTGATTTAAATTTAAGTTATAAGCTTGTAAGGTACGCTGCGGTATTTCAACGTGAATTTCTTCTCTAGGTAAACCTGACAAACTTACCTGGGTAATATAGGGTGATTGCAGTATGCGATCTCGCACTTGTTCGGCTAAACGTTTAACGCTGAATTTATCAATATCTGCATGGATAACGATTTCCATGACATCCATCACCCGTTTATCAAGATTAACACGTGGCTTTTCCATGCCATCAGGGAATGAACTAATACGATTCACTGCTTGCTGAGCATCTTGATAAACCTTTTGCGCATTCGCATCAGCTTCTAGCTCACCAAAAAGGCGAATATAACCGGTATAGATATACGCATCTACGCGGCGAATTCCTTGAACATTACTCAATACATCTTCAATTGGCGCGGATATACTCGCTTCCATTTCACTTGGCGCAGCACCTGGGTATGCAACGCTCACAGAAATGCGGTCAAGTGTTGTTTCTGGCATATATTCTTTACGGATCACCAAAGACATAACCAAACCACCCAAAATTAATGCTAGCATCAATAAGTTGGGCGCAATACCATGCCGAATCATCCAAGTCATCGGATTAAAGCTCATTACTTATCTCCTTTAACTTGTTGCTGACGCTGCTCTTTGCGTAACTTTTTTCTTAATTCACGTTCATCTGGTGTCAGTGTTTGTGCAACTTGAGGATTCTCCTGCTCATTGCCTGCTTTAAATTGCTCTTTCACTCTTACCTTCATACCCACAGCAGCAATACCAGGCTTTTCATCAAGGGCTTTATCACCCGGTTTAAAATCACCGGTAACATAGATAAACTCTCGACCTTTAAACAAAATGGAAACTTCACGCTTTTGTAAGGTTTTTTGGCGATCAACCACCCAAATAACATTATCAGGCTGTAACCAATGACTTTTTATGGTCCAGGCATCATCAATTGGCTGCCCCATTAACTCAACATTAATAAAGTCATTAATAAAAACTGGTGGCTGATTTTTCGTATCAGCTGTGGCTTGCGTATTTAAGGGATCTTCTATCGCCAATAGTAGTTTTACTTGTCGATCGCGACTATCAAGCTCAGGCAAAATAGAAACAATTTTAGCTTGTCGTGTTTGTCCTTCCCCCCATAGTTTTTCTTGGCTTAAAGTCACCATTTTATCTTGATCTAATAACATTAAAAATGTTCGCGGCACTTTAACTTCTAACCAAAAAACATCAACATTTACAATGCTAAAAAGTGTACTATTTTGTCCGACACGACTACTACGTCCGGTATTTTTTTCAACAATTTGGCCTCGAAAAGGCATTGATATTTTTGTTCGTTTTAAGGCAACTTCCGCTTTTTCAACATTTACTTTAGCAATCGCTAAACGTGCTTGTGCCGACTTAAACTGTGGCTCACGAAGCACTAAAGACATTTCCAATGAGGCTTTATCCGCTTCGGTAATATAGCTGACTTCTTCTTTGGCTAATTGGCGCTCCCCTTTTTCCAAATCAAAGCTCGCTTGCGCTTGAATTAACTGAGCTTTTTGCGTTGCTAAATTAAGTAAATAATCGGTTTGCTCAATATCTAATAACCATTCACCTTTAGCTAATAACGCCCCAGGATTGGCCGCCGGATTAATTTTAGCCACTCGACCAGACACTTCCGCAACCACATTAATACTTTCTGATGGCATCACCAAACCTGTTGCTTGCCAACTAGGATTAACAGTTGATTGCACTAACGGAGCAATTTTTACCACCCGTGTTTTATTAGCTTTATTAAACTTGCCTGAGCGCTTTATATCAGAAGAATTTAGCATGTTATTCGCTAGAACTAGCGCAACAATAACAATTAACCAAGGCAGCCATTTTTTATAATGTGTGATAATAAATTTCATGATGTTTTTTCTAATGTTAGGTCTAAGGTTAAATCGAATAATGCATTTAGTTTATTTGTTGATGCTTGTGGCGCTGATACTTCAGTTTGCGGTTGTGAGGTAAAAGGTATCGGAGAAAAAGGTGCTTCGGAACTAAAGTTACCATGGCTTAATTCCCGATATAGTTGCACCCGATTATTAAGTAAGTTTCTTTGTGCATCAACACGTTGTCGTTCTAAATTCAAACTTGTTTCTTGCGCTCTTAATAACGCTAAATAAGTTGACTTACCGTTTAAATAACGTAATGACACCACTCGTTCAGTTTTTTTTGCTAATAACAATTGCACATCTAGCTGTTTATTAACTTGTTCAAGTTGGCTCGCGGTGATCATGGTATTTTCTACCGCATAAATAGCATCTAACCAAGTTTGTTTATAATCAGCATAAGTGGCCTCAAAACTATGTTGCCGTTGCTCAACCTTGGCATCTATCGCGCCAGCATTAAAAATAGGCATAGCAATTGAAGCCACTAGATTTCCACTCCAATCATCAAATAAATCTGCCAGTGAGTTTTGCTGAGTGGTATATGTAGCGCGCAAAGATAAGCGAGGGAATTTTTCGGTTACCGCCGCAGCTAAATTAGCATTACTGGCTTGCAGCCTTGCATATGCCTGTTGAATATCTGGACGATTTTGTAATCCGGTAAGCGGTAGTGAAAAGTCCCCTAACGGTTTAACATCCGGTAATGAGCGCTCAAGTAGTTCGGGTAATTCGTTGCTACTAACACCAAGCCAAAGTTGTAATTGTTTTTCAAAACTGGTTAAGCGTGCATGGTTAACGGCTTGTTGCGAAATTATCGACTCAATTAAACGCTTTTGTTGCCAAACATCAGTGATCGAATTTTTCCCCATTGCAAAGCGTCGGTTGATCACTTCATAAGCGGTTTGAGTCCGTTTATATTGAGAAGCAAATAACCGTTGTTTTTCCATTTCCGCTAACCAACCAATCCATGCGGTGGTTATTGCGCCTGCAACCGTATTAGCTTTTGCTTTAAATAACGCTTGCTGAGTGACTAGATCCCATTTCGCTTTTTCTTCTAATGATGAAATTTTACCCCATAGATCTAACTCCCAACTTGACGATAAACCAAACGACGCACTATTCACTTTTTTTAGTTCAGTAATGTCTGAAGAAGCACTTGTTGTTAAATTTAGATCAGGATAAACATCAGCAGAAGCGATAGCCAAACCCGCATGTGAACTTTTCACCCGCGATAAGCTGGCAGATAAGTCAGGGTTGTTATTTAAGGCGAGCTCAATTAATGTCGATAATTGTGGATCAGAAAAGTTATGCCACCATTTATCATCAATCGATAATGTCAGTTCATCTGCACTAATAGCGGTAGCTGCGTTTACCTTTTGTAATACTTCTGGCAACAACTCAACTTTTGCGGGCGTGTGAACACTACAAGCGCTCAATAATGAAAGCAACATAAGTGACGCCGCACTCACCTTTCTTTTTTTCGCTTGGAGCAAAGTCGTAATAAAAATTGTTGGCTGGCAAGCCGATAGAAATAAGCGGCGATGATAATGAGTAGCGCCACTAAACCTTAAGAAATTGATAAACATAAAATAAATAACCTAAAGAACAAATATTACTTTCGCGACATCAAGTTAACGCAAAGTAAAACAACGACAAAGATCGTATAACGGTGATGTTTATACCACAGTACAAAAATGTAAAGACGATCTTTACACTTCAAGCTAACAATAAAAAAGTCTTATATTACAAAATCTAAACCAATAGTTTGTAATATAAATTCGGCTTTCTTTATTCGTGGCTGGTGCTTGTTTCTGGCGCAGTAAGTACAGCTAATACAATAACAAAAAAACACAACACAACATTAAATAAAGGTAGCTGTAATGCTCTTGGCATCATGTAAATTAAAGAAACTGACGGGATCCAAATTAGCCAATTGGTGATAACTATGCTGGGAATTTTTAACGTAAATAATGATTTATTAAGCTGACTTTTTAAAGCGCCAAAATTAAATTGCTGATCTTTCCACAAATACGCTATGGTCATAAATGGACAAGTTAACAAAGCACTAAAAATAAATTGGTCAACAAAGGTTTTAATCGCAATAGTTGCTACATTATTTTCAATTCCAAACCAAACCGCTTGCCAACCATAAAAATAATCAACCACTAAGCCGATAAAGCCCCACAAAAAACAATAAAATAAGCCTTGTTGTACAGGTTTAAACTTTATCCGCCCCATAGCTAACAAAAATATAAAGGGAATTAAGCCACCAAACAACGCCGTAGATAACATGGCAAACATTATGCTGTTTTCTGATTTAACGCTGGCAATAAAGGTAAATACCGGTTGGGCACTTGGCCAAAAAAAATAACAACAACCAATCAACAAGGCAATCACTTGTAAAAATATGCCGGGCATTAAATTTTCTTTAAAAGCATGTTTAATATGGGTAAAGAATACAGATTTTGCAGCCACTTTAGGTTAACCTATTGAATTTTTGGCTAGAGTATATACTGATACCACGCAAAGTGGCATGCTTGAATGTGTTTCAGCATATTCTGCTCAGTAAAACTTGCCTATATCGATAACAAATAATAACGTTAATAAAGAGAATAAACCCTAATGATCACCAACGAACAAAACGCCCTTTATACCGCTAACCCGTCACGTTATGAAAATATGCCTTACCAGCGCTGTGGTAACAGCGGGGTGTTATTATCACGTTTATCACTTGGTTTATGGCAAAACTTTGGCTCTTTTGACTCATACGAAAATGGCCGTGAACTTATTCAAACCGCATTTGATGCCGGTATTACTCATTTTGATTTAGCCAATAACTATGGCCCGACTTATGGCGCTGCAGAATCAACTTTTGGCCGCATATTAAAACAAGATTTATTGCCTTATCGTGATGAGTTATTTATTTCAAGTAAAGCCGGTTACGATATGTGGCCAGGTCCTTATGGTGATGGTGGTTCTCGTAAGTATTTAGTGTCAAGTTGTGATCAAAGTTTAAAGCGTACCGGTTTAAACTATTTTGACGTTTTTTATCATCACCGAATGGACCCACAAACGCCTTTAGAAGAAACCATGCAAGCGCTAGATTATATTGTTCGCTCGGGTCGTGCATTATATGCCGGTATTTCTAACTATCAACCAGAGCAAACCAAGCAAGCAATTGCCATTTTAAAAGATTTAGGCACGCCATTATTAATCCATCAACCAAGATACAGCATGTTTGATCGCTGGATTGAAGATGGTTTAACGGATGTTTTGTTAGATGAAGGCATTGGTTCTATTGTTTTTTCACCGCTGGCGCAGGGGCTATTAACCGATAAATATTTACAAGGCATTCCTGAAAACTCAAGAGCTGCTCGTCGTGAAATTATTCACTTAAATGCCGATCAAATTACGCCTGAAAAAGTCGCTAAAATAAAAGCATTAAATGAATTAGCTGCGTCACGTCAACAATCGTTAGCACAAATGGCAATTGCTTGGACCTTAAACAATCCTGCGGTCACTACTTGTTTAATTGGCGCAAGTAAAAAAGCTCAAATACTTGATTCGGTTGCAGCACTGAATAATTTAGCTTTTAGCCAAGCCGAACTTGAAAGCATTAACCAAATTCTAGCTTAGTTAAAAGCTTAAGCTTAAAACAGTTCAAAGCGATAAAGGACTCAACTATCGCTTTGAACAAACTGCTATTTATTTGGCTAATTTTGTGCGTTTCGCGCCATCGCAACAAAATCAGTTAAATAATGAATGTTTTGATCACCTTCTCTAATACCAACAAATATTTGTTTAAAAATACCTTTTTTACCTAAACGAACCGCCTTTATTGGTAAGCTACTACTGTACTGTTCAACAAGCCAAGCAGGTAAGGCACTAACGCCTCGCTGGTTTGCCACCATTTGTAGCATAATATCAGTAGTTTCAATCACTTTATGTTGTAATGGACTACATTGTGCAGGGATCATAAATTGGCTAAAAATATCTAACCGTGCCGCTTCTACTGGGTATGTGATCAATACTTCGTTAGATAATTGTTTAGCTTCAACATACTTAACGTCTGCTAACGGGTGTGATTGATGGACAACTAATACTAACTCGTAATCAAATACCGGTGTAAACATTAGCCCTTTTTTAAATAAGGGATCTGGTGTCACTAACGCATCAATATCATAACTAAATAAGGCTTGAATACCGCCAAATTGAAAACGTTGTTTAACATCCACATCTACCGACTTCCATTTATCTAAATACGGAGCAACCACAGTTAATAACCACTGGTAACAAGGGTGACATTCCATCCCTATTTTTAATGTGCCATTGCAGCCATCAGCAATTTGTCGCATCAGTTGTTCAGTATATTGAAATTGCGGCAATACCCGCTCAGCCATTGCCAACAAAGCCTGCCCTGCTTGTGTTAAACGTAAATTTCGCCCTTCTTTTTTCCAAATATTAACGCCAAGCTGACCTTCAAGCTTTTTAATTGCATGACTAAGGGCTGATTGCGTTAAACATAAATTTTCCGCCGCTTCAGTTAAAGTACCGACCGTATCAACTTGTTTAATAATGGCAAGGTGGGTGCGTTCTATCATGAGCGTGATCCTTAAAAGCAAAGCTACAATACATGAGTATAATTCATATAACTATGTAACTTAACCATTATTATTCATTATTAATTGTGCGTATTATGCTCGCCATCCGTTACTGGCGTTTTCTTGATAGCCAAATAGCCGTAGCTAAATGGTGAAATGGATAATTAGGGACTTAATAGATGTCTCCAATTTGCTCAACTTGTGTTAAATAAAGGCGTAAATCTAATTCTAATTGGTGATAATCAGGCAACATGTGTTGGCACAATTGATAAAAAGCTTTCGAGTGGTCTTTTTCCTTAATGTGCGCAAGTTCATGAACCACAATCATTTGTAAAAATGGCTCAGGTGTTTTTTTAAATAAACTACCAATACGTATTTCATTTTTACCTTTTAACTTATTACCTTGCACACGCGAAACATAAGTATGAGTCCCTAAAGCATTTTTGATCACATGTAATTTATCGTCGTATTTTACTTGGCTTAACGGTGCTGATTTTTTGATGTATTGATTTTTGTATGCCATAACATAATCTCTTAACGCCTTGTCACTCGTTACTTGGTGTATGCTGGGGTATTTTTTTAATAAATATTTTTCAAGGGTTTTCTCCCTTAACATTTGCTGAACTTGTTGTTGAATAGTGGGCGAATAAGCTGATAAATACTTCATAAAGCAAGGTGATGAAACGACGATTAAAAAATTAATACCATATTATACGTTTATTATTTACGTGTTATTAACAATTATTGCTAATAACGCAATTTAGATTACACTAACATGAGTAAATTTAATAAACTAAATAACCACCTCTACAAGGAAAAGTATGACGGATATTATCTTTCAATGGCACACCAAATCTCCTGATCTAAAAACTTTTCTAAATGGTATTCTCGCCGCCACTGAGCAAGGTTGTAAAAGTTTATTATTACTAGCCTGTAGCGATAACAACATCGACATAACCGCCTGTAATAAGATGTTATCAAAGGTCAACATTACTGTTTTTGGTGGCGTTTATCCCAAACTTATTTTTAATAAAAAAGTAGTAGATAGCGGTTATATTGTTATTGGTTTTAAACAAAAACTTGCCGTCCATAATTTTTTAGATGTCAGCAGCCGCATTGACACCGATGATGCAACGGAAGGTGAAATCGAAAAAAACATCAATCACAAATCACAAGCCTATTTTTTATTTCACGATGCACTTTCCCCAAATTCTGAAAGTTTTATCGATAGCTTATTTTATTGTTTAGGTAACATAAAAATAATTGGTGGTGGTGCTGGCTCATTAGACTTTATTCCAAAACCTTGTATTTTTTCTAACCAAGGGTTATTACAAGACGCAACCCAGTTAGTTGCCTTAAACACCCCTCTTAGTTTAGGTATATCACATGGTTGGCAAGTATTTGACGGCCCTTATTTAGTTACTGAATCAAGTAAACATATTGTTCATTCTTTTAATTATCAGCCGGCCTTTAGTACTTATAAAAAGGTCATTGAAAGTGCGAGTGAACACCGTTTTAATGACAATAATTTTTTTGATATTGCCAAAAACTTTCCTTTAGGTATTCATGGTGCGAATGACGAAATTGTTGTTAGAGATCCGATCCAAGTTGATGGTGAAAATTTAGATTGTGTGGGTAATATTCCAATCAATTCTATGGTGTATATTTTAAAAGGAGACACCGAGAGCTTGATCCGCTCTGTTGAAATAGCCACCTTAATGACTAATACCAACCAAGTTACCAAAGGTAAAAACCTGTTTGTTGTTGATTGTATTAGTCGTTATTTATATTTAGGTGATAGCTTTAAATTAGAACTCGCCGCGATGATAGATAAACATCAGTTACCGGATAGAATGTTTGGCGTTTTATCACTAGGCGAAATAACTAATAGTCATAGTGGCGCAATAAAATTACTGAATAAATCAACCGTTTTAGGGACTTTCTAACGAATGAATCAAGCACTTTTTTTAATTTCATTGCAGCACGAATTATCGATGTCGATAGGCACTGAACTCAAATTAGACGCCATGCTGAAAACATTTTTAAAAGTTTGTTTAAATCGTGTGCACTTAAGTAGCTGTCATGTTTATTTATATCAGAATAGTGAACAGCAACCGGTAAAACTTGAGCATTCAATAAATAGCAACCTTGAACATTATATTAGTGTACCCAAACGTCAAAATGGTGCTTTATGGCAGGTTAACCCACAATTAAAAGCATTCGAAAAATCATTAAAAGATAATTTATCCGCCAGTTATTTTGAACAAAAAATAGAGCGTGAATACTATTACGCCTTTAAATTACCCCAGCAAGGTTATTTAATTTGGCATAGTAAACATGCATTAGCTGACGACATAAAAAAAGCTATTTCCCCTATGTTAGACAAACTAGCAGGCAGTTGTTATGCCAGTATCGTTCATGATGAACTATCGGCAGCTGTACAAGCTCGCCAAGTGGCTGAAGAAAAAGTAGACCATCAAGCAAGTCACGACGGACTTACCAACTTATATAATCGTGAATACATCAGTTTATTGATCGAAAAAGCCTTTATACATGCTGATTTTAATAACAATTTAAGTGCCATCATTTTTATTGATTTAAATAAATTTAAACCTATCAACGATACTATGGGTCATGCCGTTGGCGATAAAATATTAATCGAAGTGGCAAATAGACTAAATGCCTTCTCTAAAAAAAATATCATAACCGCGCGTTTTGGTGGTGATGAATTTATTATTCTCATCAATAAATTACCTCCAGAGCAAGCAATCGCAAAACAACAAACAGCTAATTTTATTGAACAAATTAACGCTAGTTTTCAGCACCCTATTGTTGTTGATGACACTTCATATAATATGACCTTAAGTATTGGCTATTGTTTATTACCTGCCGAAGTAAGATCCGCTGCCGATGCCATTAAATTTGCCGATATTGCAATGTATGAAGCCAAGCGAGAAAAAATATTTAATGGTCTTGAATATCAACCTTATATGTCAAACCGCTTAACCGAAAAAGAAGCCTACATTCGTGAAATGAAACACGGCTTAGCTAATGGTGAGTTTATGTTGTATTACCAACCACAATACAACGATAACAATCAAATTATTGGTGCGGAAGCGCTATTACGCTGGAATAATCCAACACGCGGTATGGAATCACCACAAGTGTATATTCCTATTGCTGAAGAAAGTAATTTAATTCTAGATATCGGTAATTGGGTAATTGAACAAGCTTGCCAAGATATTAAGCGTATTGAACAACTCAACTTACCTAAAAGCTTTAAAAAAATTGCCATTAATGTCAGTCCTAAGCAGCTAATTCAAACATCGTTTAGCCAAAATATTCTTAATAATGTTGAAAAAACAGGGATCACACCACAATTGTTAAATTTAGAGCTAACCGAAGGTTTATTAATTGAACGCTTCCAAGAAACTATCGATATAATGTTAGTATTAAAAGCACAAGGTATTGATTGCTCTATTGATGATTTTGGTACCGGTTACTCCTCATTAACTTACCTCAAACGCATTCCTGCAACCTTAATTAAAATTGATCGTTCCTTTGTTGATAATATTCATCAAGATCCCGAAAGCACAGCAATTGCTGAAATGATCATTGCCTTAGGTAAAAGTTTAAACATGGAAGTACTTGCTGAAGGTGTTGAAACTATTGAAGAATTAACCTGCTTAAAAGCACTTGGCTGTTCAAAATACCAAGGTTATTACTTTAACAGACCGATGCCATTTGAAGACTTTTTGCAATTATTAAATTGATAGTTACTCCCGCCTGACTAACATTTTTGTCTTTGTAGCTGATTAATCTTAACCCAATCATAAAAAGTCATTGGGTTAAGTCATCGACTCTCACCGTAAATATAATTAAACTAACATTAACTCCCCATAATTCCCTAAAGTATGGGAACAAACAATTAGCGACTTATTTAGGAAATAAATGAACTATTCGGCTTTTGGTACAAAATTCACCGCTAAATCAGGCATTGTTGATCTTATGGATGATTTAGGCACCGCCTTAAATGAAAATCCCGAGATGTTATTTATGGGGGGCGGCAACCCTGGCCGTGTACCTGAAATAGAAGATTTTTTTCAAGGCAAACTTGAAAACATCGCGAACGATGAAGATAAACGGCATAGTTTATTGGGCATTTATCAATCACCACAAGGTGAAAAAGAATTTCGTGAACAGTTAGCTAGTTATTTAAAAACACAATTTAATTGGCAGATCAGTAGTAAAAATATCGCCATTTCTAACGGTAGCCAGTCGGCCTTTTTCCTCATTTATAATATGTTAGCAGGAGAAATGCCGGACGGTTCAAAAAAAACCATCCATTTTCCTTTAGCGCCCGAATACATTGGCTATGCTGATGCTGGCTTAAGCGATAGTTTTTTTACCTCCACTCTGCCAACAATTGAAGAAATTGACCAACACACTTTTAAATACCATGTTGATTTTTCGCAATTAACCATTGATGACAGCATTGCTGCTTTATCCGTATCGCGACCGACAAACCCAACGGGTAACGTCATTACAGATGAAGAAATATTACACCTAAACGAGATCGCAAACAGTGCCAACATTCCATTAATTATTGATGGTGCTTATGGTTTACCGTTTCCAAACATTCTCTTTACTGATGCTAAACCTTACTGGAATAACAATATTATCCTAGCGTTAAGTTTATCTAAGTTGGGGTTACCCGGCATAAGAACCGGTATTGTTGTTGCTAACGAGCAGTTTATTCAAGACTTTACCAGCGCGAATACCATTGCTAATCTTGCTTGTGGGAATTTAGGCCCGGCACTCACCAAAGATTTATTTGCTAACAACGACATTGGTAAATTAACCAATATTGTTAAGCCATTTTATCAGCAGAAAGCTCAACAAGCGGTAAACTGGTTTAAATCTGCTTTAGGTGATTTACCCTTTAAAATCCATAAACCTGAAGGCGCGATTTTTTTATGGTTATGGTTTGAAGGCTTGCCTATTTCATCAAAAGAACTCTATCAACGCTTAAAAGCGAAAGGCGTATTAATTATTCCAGGTGAAGATTTTTTTATTGGTATTGATGATAATTGGCAGCACAAATACGAATGTATTCGCGTTTCTTATGCCCAAGATGAAAAAGTAGTGAAAGCCGGTATTAAGCTGATTGCTGATGAATTATCGCTTTTATATAACAAGGAAAATAATTAATGAATATTGTTTGTGGCCACTGTTTTACCACTAATCGAATTCCAGTCGATAAAAACCATACTCAAGCCAAATGTGGCAAATGCCAACAAGCTATTTATAGTTTATCTGCCGTGCCTTTAGGCGATAACACCTTTTACCCTTATATTGAACGTAATCATTTACCGGTTGTTGTTGATTTTTGGGCCAGCTGGTGTGGCCCATGTCAAAACATGGCACCTATTTACGAGCGCGTGGCACAAGCATCTGAAAGTTTATTATTTGCTAAATTAAATACCGAACAAGCTCAAAAAATTGCCGCAGAAGCCAATATTCGTAGCATCCCAACCATTATATTTTTCCATCAAGGTAAAGAAATCGATCGTATTTCGGGAGGCTTAAATGAAGCACAATTAAAACAATGGCTGCTCAGTAATATTAAGAAGATTGCGTAAGCTTGCTAAAATCACGTTATAATCGTTTACTTACCGTTTTATTTACTGATTGGCTTAGGGACTAAGATTTGAAAATTTCTGTTTTTTTCAAAAAACTCAAATTACCGTATTTTGCCTTTAGTGGCTTGTTTTTTATTGTCCCCCTTTTTGCAGAGCCGGTATCAGAAACGATACCAGCCATCAATATCCCTAAAGCAAGATCAGTTTACGATCTTTCTCAAGATTATCATCAAACATTGCTATTAATGGCCTTAAAAAAAGCCGCCCACGGCAGAGCTATCCCCGAAATTAACAGTACGGTGCAAATGTCTCAAGGTCGAGCTAAAGCAGAATTAGTAAAAGGTAAACTTATCAACTTATATTGGTTTGGCACCAGTATTGAAATGGAAGAAGAATTACGAGCTATTCCTATCCCCACCACTAAAGGTTTAATAGGTTATCGAAAGTTTATTATTCGCAAAGACACATTAACAACTTTTAACAGCATTAAAAACCTCGATGATCTCCGCACATTAACCGCATGCCAAGGCCAACATTGGCCAGATACTCAAATATTGCAAGCCGCAAATTTAAAGGTGATCA
Organism: Thalassotalea agariperforans; assembly: GCF_053470345.1. NCBI lineage: Bacteria > Pseudomonadati > Pseudomonadota > Gammaproteobacteria > Alteromonadales > Colwelliaceae > Thalassotalea > Thalassotalea agariperforans. The sequence continues at coordinate 317,704 of NZ_JBQMWH010000002.1, forward strand.
CCACACCGACTTACGAAAATATTTTTAGAATGTTAAATGCTAAACGCTGTGATTATTTCCCGCGAGGCTATCATGATACCGACAATGATTTATTTCTTAGAAAAGCCTTATTTAGTGAATTAATGCCTTACCATGAAATAATTTTACATTATCCCTTTGCTGTATATTTCTTTACTAACAAAAAAGATGAGTCTCTTGCACAATGGATAGAAGAAGGCTTAAGATTATTAGCTGTAAATAACGAAATAGATCAATTGATGCAAAGCCATCCGTTAACCGCTCATATTTATCCACTGAAAGATGAACAAAACACGTTATACCTACCAATTGCGAATCCGCTATTGAATAACAATGCCGATCCTAATGATCATCTTCTTTGGTTTACGCCAAAAGACTTTAACATTCGTTATCAACCTCAGAACAATTAACGCCATTGCTCATCGTCATGAAAAGTTATTTTTTCACGGCGTGGTTTTTGTTGCTGTTTAATCTGTTCATTCTCCCGCCATTTTCGATTACGCTGCCGCCCTTGTTTTCTATTATTAAATTCAACCAAGTTCTCATTTTCTAAAAACTCCGCGCTATCCCATTTAATGATCGCCATACTAATTTTCCTCAAAAATAGACTAAAGTTATTCAAGCTAAGTTCAAATTAAGTAAATAAAATGACGAGGTGATGACAACCAAATGAAAGTTAAACGACTATGCTTAGGTCTTATAAACAATGCTCGATTAATTAATGCGAAATTGGGTTTAATGCAAACAATACAGTAAGGTGAATAATGACCGATACCACTTTGCATACCTTTTAATATTAAAACGATGGTAATAGATTACGATGACAAAACTAACCCTTAAAATGATTAACAGCGCCTCCGGTATCGGTCAACGCAATATAAACTTAAGCTTGTTTTTGTTAATGATGGCGAGCACAGTGTTTTCGAGCAATTCACTCGCTAACAATATTGTTCAAACTCGCTCTCAAGCAACTTATCAAATTAACGAACAAAAGGCGGTAGAAGACAATTCTTACCAAGGCACTGATTGGTTACTAAAAAATACCGAAGATACTGAAATAAGATTGTCAGACTATCAAGGTAAGCCTGTTATTTTAGTATTCTGGGCAACTTGGTGCCCTTATTGTAAAAAGTTACTCCCTGGCATTGCGAAACTTCATGAAAAGTACCGCACCAAAGGTTTAACCGTGTTTGCCATAAATATTAAAGAAGACTGGCAACCTAAAACTTATTGGCGTAATCATGACTATCAATTTGATGCCTTGCTAAACGGTGATGATGTCGCTGAACTTTATAATGTTCGAGGAACGCCTGCTGTGGTTTTTATCGCGCCTGATGGAAAGGTATTAAAAACAGCACATTTTTCCGATCCTAATCATGCATCATTAGAGCAATTTGCCCAATTTTATTTAAAATAAAAACTTGGTGTAAATCGATAGAACTCGTGAATGCTGCGTTTAGCCGACGGCATATCTCAAAAAGATAAATAACAGGCATAAAAAAATACGACCAATGGTCGTATTTTTTTATTACAGAAGTAAAATTCTGAAAGCATCATCCATGCTGCTCACTTCGTCCTAAAGTGAATATGTCCCTTATTACGTCCTTTACCTAACCTTCCATAGTTGTTGTCATCCTGACCTATCAATCCTTGACCAGCTATCCTAGCTTTTTCCTTATATGTTAAGTCATCCTGACTTTTCCATTAACTTTCCTTAGCTAAGCGCTTCCTGCACTTTCGTAAATCCTATGTCGTCCTGACATGGTTAATATTAGAGTAATTAAATTTTTAACCTAGGTACCGTAGAACAATAAATTAAATTTAATATTTTTATCACCTTAAAAATTTAAATTTTAACCTTTAAAAACAAACAGTTAAATTCAAAAACTAAAGTTTACAAATAAATATTTCAACCATTTCGCACATCTTTGTAAGTTATGTCTTACAAACGAAATATCATTTAAGCTAAAAGTGTTGGTTAATGAGGATTAAGATAAATTGGCAAGCTATTAATCACGGCAAAGACTGAGCTATATTTTATCCCAATTTCATTAAATTATTGCCCACTTGTGCGGGTTAAAATGAACTACTTAGATGATAAATAAGGAATAAATAAAAGTTAATGAATAACAGTAAATGAAGAAAATAGAAACAAATTAAATAAGGAACATTTAATTTTTATTGCGTTTAGTTTTTTATTTTTAACTTAGGTTTTTGCTTAGGCTTTTTACTTAGTAAAGGTTTAATAAGTAAATGATAACGATCAGAAACAATGAGACAAGTATTGGCGGAGTGGACGGGACTCGAACCCGCGACCCCCGGCGTGACAGGCCGGTATTCTAACCAACTGAACTACCACTCCGCTATAGGGGATGTATTATTATTGAAACAAGTGGCGGAGTGGACGGGACTCGAACCCGCGACCCCCGGCGTGACAGGCCGGTATTCTAACCAACTGAACTACCACTCCGCTATGAGAAAACGTCTGATTTAATTGGCGGAGTGGACGGGACTCGAACCCGCGACCCCCGGCGTGACAGGCCGGTATTCTAACCAACTGAACTACCACTCCGCGACACTAAATCTGACAATTCAACAGTATCTCGTTGAATGCGGCGGGAATAATACGGTTATGCTGGCGTTCAGTCAACCTCTTTTTTCATAGTTTTTTAATAAAAACACTCGTCAGCGCAATTGGTGAACAATTCGTTTAATTTACGAACATAATAAAGTAAATTAAGCCATATTCTCATCAAAACGTTAACTATTTTTTTCGGCGAAATAACCAAAAGCCAATAACAGCAATCACAAAAAGTAAAACATTTCCGGCAATAATAATTATTAATTGAAATTGTTCTCTTGCTTCTTGTTGCGCTTGCTGCTCATTTTTTAACTCTGCAAGTGCTTGCTCTGCTGCTTGAGATTGCTGTGCTATTTTTTCCATCAACGCATTATTCACTGCTGCCTCGTCAGTAACATCTAACGGAACAAAGGCTTCTCTTGAATTACTATCCACATTAAAGGTAAATTCATGCAGTACTAAACGAAATTCACGGCCATGTATTGTTTCACCAAAACCATTAATATTTAATCGATGAATACCTGGCTCAGTATAACCAAATTTAATAATGCGGCTTTCGGGATCGTCACCGCCCTCACCTTCCATTATAGAAAAAGGTTCAACTTGTTTATCGGGAAAAGTGATTTTCCCTTGAAAGAGCATGGATTCAGGTTTGACATAAGTACTGTCTATTTTTAATGTAATAATATGCTGACTAAGTTCATCTTGAGTTATTTCAGCTGAAATAGTCACCGGAGATTTTCTCAAAATAATAGGCTTTTGTGCTAGCCTACGCTCCGCCATCGGTAATTTAACAGAATATACCGGTTCCCATTCTCCTGAGGCAATTTTCAACTCAAATTCACCAGTAAACTTGCCATCAGCCGCATATTCATCAAGGTCACGGCCGTCATCTCTAAATGAGGTTAACTTGACAGCATCAGCACCAAAGTTCTCATAATCTGAGTTATTAGTACTATAAAAATCAACATCTAGTTTAACGACTTCTCGAAAAGCTGGCTGTTCAATGGCTTTAGTACCATTGTGTAAGCTCGCTTCAATTTTTAACGTTTCACCGGCTAAAATTACCTCAGGTAATGGCTCTACTTCTAATCGAATATCGGTTAACACCATAATTTTACTATTGGGTAAGACATTGCCAATAACTTGCCAAGGCCCAGGCATAGGTTTTTTAATTTTCACCATATCAAACGTGCGATCATCAAACCATTCAACGTTTTTATGATCATAGTTATTCACTTTTAATTTACTGCCATCAGGACGCACAAGAATCACCGGCGGTGCGCCAGCAACACGATAAAACAATAAAGTAATTTCATCTAAATTAGCATCCAGACGAAAACGGTTATCAAAATAAGGAATTTGATTAGTAATGTTATCGTCTTCGTAATAGTTAAGTTCGGTGATTTTTTCTTGGGAAATAACTGACGCTGAAACACTATATAAAAGACAGCTAAGCAATATTAGCTTTAAGGGTAATATTGCATTTATTTTTGCCATAATGGTTCACTTCCTTTTTCAGCAATAACTGATAATCTTTCTTGATGGGCTATTACTTCATCGGCAGTAGCATGAATAACCTTTAGCGCTGGGCGATCTACAGGTAAACGCCTTATTGTATTAGCATTATTGCCGTGCTCATCATTTTCACTGGCAGCAAGATTTAACACTTCCTGCCGACGAGTCATTTCAACATAAACAAAAGCTAATAGTTGCGCATCAATTAATGCGCCATGATAAGTACGATCAACTAAACCATCAACACGATAATGTTTTGCTAAAAAGTCTAACGTTTTAGGCGAGCCAAATTCATCTTTTGAGGTTTTTAAGGTATCCGTAACCGTACATATATCTTGAGTTAACGGTAACTGCTGACCACGCACCATTTTAAATTCATGATCCATAAAGCCAATATCAAACTTCGCATTATGAATAACTAATTCCGCACCACGAATAAACTCAATAAATTCATGCGCTACTTGTTCAAATAACGGCTTATCTGCCAAAAATTCATTAGTTAAACCATGAATATCAATAACTTCCTGTTCCATTTGGAATTGTGGGTTGATATAAACGTGATAAGTTCGACCGGTTAATTGGCGATTGATCATTTCAACACAGCCAATTTCAACAATACGATGACCTTCATGAGGATTAATCCCCGTAGTTTCGGTATCAAGAATAATTAATCTTTCTGTTTTTTGTTGGTCGTTACTCACGGTATTCCTTAACTTAAATAAAATAGGTTAAAAATAAAAAACTGACGGTATTATACGGGTATTTTTATAACATAGCAGATAATTATAGTCGCGTAATATACATGCCTAAGGTACTATTAAACCACGACAAAGCAAAAGATTATTCATGTTAACAATGACAAAACAGGTAGAAATTTATACAGATGGTTCATGTTTAGGTAACCCCGGTCCTGGTGGTTATGGTGCTATTTTAGTTTATAAAGGCCATCGCAAAGAATTATCTGGTGGCTATCAACTTACCACTAATAATCGCATGGAAATGTTAGCAACAGTAAAAGCTTTGCAGTCTCTAAAAGAACCTTGCCAAGTTAAATTAACCACAGATAGCCAATATGTTCGCCAAGGTATTACCCAATGGATGAAAAATTGGAAAAAAAACAACTGGAAAACAGCCAGCAAACAAGCAGTTAAAAATGTGGATTTATGGCAATTGATTGATAAAGAAAATCAACGACATACTATTGAATGGTGTTGGGTTAAAGGTCATTCAGGCCATCCTGAAAATGAGCGATGTGATGATTTAGCCAGAAACGCTGCTGAAGGTAAAAATTTAGCAGTTGATGAAGGTTATTAAAATAGTCAGAGCTATTTACATCGTCAAACAACCATACAGCTCTAGCCGTTACTTGTCAGGTAACGGTTTTGGAAACTCCCTCAAATTAATCGCTAATCTTTTTGAACAAACACAATAAACACTAAATAACAGCACACACGTTAATTGTGCTAACAACCAATAATATGAACTAAACAGTTCAATATAATAAGCATAAAGAGTGACAAAAAAATCAAACAATAACGCTGCGATAAATAAATAGTTAGAATGAGGCCACAAAGCTTGTACCCAAGTGGCGGCATTTGGCCGTCGCAAGCTTATTAATAACAACACTAATAAGCCAATACTCCCCGAAAATAAACTCAAATAAAACAATGAGGTATCAGGGAAAACCAGAGCTAAAAAACTGGTATGATCTTGCATATTGGCCACTGAAATTAACCAAACAACATAACCTCGTAAAATAAAAAGCAGTAACAAATAAATGCCTTTTGATAATTTTAAGCAATCAAAATTATCAAAATCATTGATGGTATAATTTAAGTAATCTTGATTAGCCATTAGTTATCTTTTGCAGGGTATTTTAATTCACGTTCAACATTTAAATAATATTGGCCTTTAGTCAGTGCTTTAACCGCCGTTGATTTAAACTCTCGCATGTATAAAGTGGCTACCACTAAAAGACTTGCCAAAATAAACAATAATGGATGATAAAACCAACACAAGGCGGCGAGGGAAAAATAATAAGCCCGTAAACCATAATTATAAGAATGGGCAGCCTGATCTTGAATAGTTGCTATTTGATAAGCATATTTTTTTAAGTTTTCATTTAACCCTGGTTCATCAATAGGCGCTGCCCCAATCATCACATTAACAAAACCATATTGGCGCATTGACCAAGTGAAATTAAAAAAAGCAACAACAAAAATAAACGCCATTAAGGTTAACTTTATTTGAGTCACTGCATGACCGCTAAATTCAGAATGAGGAATTGACTTTATCACATCTTCAAAAGCCTCTACTTGTGAAAATAAAGTTAAAATACCTGCTAAAACAAGTAATGTACTCGAGGCAAAAAAAGCAATATTACGTTCTAAGTTACCCAACAACGCTGCTTCACTAACTCGAATATCTCGAGTCATAACTTCTTGCATCCAATGAATACGATGCTGCTGTAAACAATAAGCAATACAATTGGTGGTTTTCGACTTACGCCAAGCAAAACTGCTATAGCCCATCCAACAAGATAAAAAAATAACGAGTGCTAAGCTATCTAAAAAACTAAAAGGCATGAATAATCACAACAAAAAAATAATAACAACATTATGCTAAATTTATGCGCTAGATTCGAGTGCCGACTCAAAATAGTTTTATCCTGTACAATCAGCACTTTTTTGGCCATTAAAGGGACTTTATTTAATGGATAAATTTAAGCTGAGACTGCGCCAGCGCCTATTTGTAACAAAATATGTTAATAAAACCGCCAATAGATTGAATTATTTCATGATTTTTGACACAATCACGCCCTTAAAAAAATACTAATAAAAGAAAGGATTATGGATGAGCGGCAAAAGATACCAACACAAATTTTTTGTGGCTTTTGTTATCATGTTAATTTCTTTTTTTATTGCAAGTAACAAATCCTTCGCCACTCAATCAGACATAGATATTCCCCATGCTTCCGGCAACATTGTATTAGATGGCCAGCTCACGGAAGATATTTGGCAACAAGCGAATGTTGTTGACTTAAACTTGGTCAATTTTCCTTGGAACAACACGCCAAGCCCCGTTAATACACAAGTAAAAATAGTTGAAAATGGTAAGGCTTTATTGATTGCATTTATTGCTGAAGATCCTAACCCTGAAGATATTCAAAGCTATTATGGTGATCGTGATACCCGCTGGGATGACGACCTTGTTGGTATTAAGCTCGACTCCCAAAATAATAACCGCATGAATTATGAATTTATTGTTAATCCATTAGGTATGCAGATGGATTCAATACAAAATAATATCACTGATGAAAAAAATGATCTTTGGGATGGTATTTGGCATTCTTATGGTCGTGTTACTGATAATGGTTATATTGTTGAAATGGAAATTCCATTTCGTATATTAAACTTCAAACAATCAGATGAAGTAAAATCTTGGCCAATAGAACTCTTTAGAATTTACCCTAGAGAGACTTGGTTAAGGATCTCACATGTAAAGCTCAACAAAGATATTGCCTGTAAAACCTGCCAATACCCAAAAGCAAAAGGCTTTAAAACGGCTCGCACCGCTAAAAATATCATGTTAACTCCTTCGTTAGTCGTAAAAAGTGAAGAAACACGTGATATTTATGATGCTAACGATAATTGGCATCATAACAAAGAAATTGAAGCCGGCTTAGATTTTCGCTGGGGGATCACCAGTAATACCCTCTTAAATGCCACCATTAACCCTGACTTTTCTTTTATAGAAAGTGATGCCGCACAATTAAATGTTAATGAAAATTTTTCGTTAAATTATGATGAAAAACGGCCATTCTTTCTTGATAACAGCGAATATTTTGCCAGCAACTTTGATCTTATTTATACCCGAAACATAACCGACCCAGATTATGGCCTTAAGCTTACTGGCGCTGAAAATAATCATACGTACGGCGTTTTTATCTCTCAAGACCAACAAACTAATTTTATTTTACCGGGAAACCTAAGTTCTGAAATTGCTCATATTGATGACACTAGTCAGGCCGCCGCATTAAAATATCGCTACGATGTCAACAAAGACATATCCTTTGGTTTTATTTCAACCCTCAGACAAGCATCACAATATCATAATTATGTTGCCGGCTTTGATGGTAAATATCAGCTAACAGAATCAAATAGCATACACGCACAGATTATTAATTCAGAAACCGAATACCCAGATGATTTTTATCAAGATTTTTGTACTGGTGATGCTTGTGTTAAACAATTAAAAGCCGCTTGCTTTGCTAATAACTGTCCCTATAACGAACAGGTAAAGCGTGCTAAACAAGGGGCTTTTTCTGATCAAGCAATGAAAATAGATTTCCAACATCGCTCCGAGTATTGGGATATTGATGCGAGCCACCAGCAAATAGGCGAAAATTTTCGTGCTGATTTAGGTTTTATGCCACGTGCCGACATTATTCATGATTCGTTATCAATTAATCGTAAATTTTTTGCTAGTGAAAACTCACAATATTGGCAAAAAGCTGATGTATCGGCTACTTGGGATATAAAACACAACGAGAACAATGAATTAATTGAACGCTTTTTTTCAGGCACTACCTCCGTTGATGGTCCTTACTTATCAAAATTTACCCTCACTTATACCTTATCTGATGAAGTGGGCTTAAGACATGATCGTTCAAAAACCCAAATTGATGACAATACAACGAAGTTTTCGTTAAAAGACTTAGCGTTATCAAGTCATTTCAAACCAACAAACGACTTATACCTTGAATTCAATTATAACAAGGGTGACAAAATTGATTACATTAATAATCGCTTAGGAAAATTAAATGAGCTCGAAAGTTATTTTTCTTGGTACTTAACACCACAATTAGAAATTGAATTAAGCCATTTGAACAGTGAGCTAGAGGCTGATAATAGTAATGTTTATCAAGCTATGTTGATAGATTCACGGATCAGTTACCAATTTGACGCTCACAGCCGCCTAAAATTAAGCATTATTTATTGTGATATTAAAAGAAACCTCGACAACAACCCTTCTGAGTTATTTAATAAACGCAAAAAAGAACTATCAACTCAGTTAATATATTCTTATAAAATCAACCCACAAACGGTCTTTTATTTAGGGTATTCAGATAATAGTTATCAAGATGATGAGCTGTTTGAACTGAAAAAAGAAAATAAAACATTTTTTAGTAAAATTAGCTACGCATGGATGCCTTAAACGTTGCTTCCACCACTTTTTTGTATTTAAGCCTAAAAAGCACTTTTATCACATGCTGTTTACATATATCTTATAACGAAAAATCACTTCTTTTTCTTCCTTAAGAGACTACTCTTAAGGGCTAATAACAACAATCCATAGGATTTGAACATGTCGAATATTTTCCAGGACAACTCTACATCAATCGGTAATACCCCATTAGTAAAACTTAACCGTGTCACTTCGGGCAATGTTTTTGCTAAAGTTGAATCACGTAACCCAAGCTACAGCGTAAAATGTCGTATTGGCGCAAACATGATTTGGGATGCAGAAAAACGTGGCGTTTTAACGGCTGGTAAAGAAATTGTTGAACCTACCAGTGGTAATACTGGTATTGCTTTAGCATTTGTTGCTGCTGCGCGTGGTTATGGCATCACCTTAACTATGCCAAACACAATGAGCTTAGAGCGTCGTAAATTATTAGCTGCTTTAGGTGCTAAATTAGAGCTAACTGAAGGCGCTAAAGGCATGAAAGGCGCGATTGAAAAAGCAAAAGAAATCGCTGAATCAGATCCAAAATACGTTTTATTAGGACAATTTGATAATCCTGCTAACCCTGAAATTCACGAAAAAACAACGGGTCCTGAAATCTTTAACGATACTGATGGCAACATTGATTTCTTCGTTGCTGGTGTTGGTACTGGTGGTACAATTTCTGGTGTTTCAAAATACTTAAAAGTTGAAAAAGGCTTAAATGTAACTTCAGTTGCTGTTGAACCAACTGACTCACCAGTAATTGCCCAAGCAATGGCCGGTGAAGATCTAACGCCTGGACCACATAAAATTCAAGGTATTGGCGCTGGTTTTATCCCTGGCAACCTAGATTTAGATTTAGTTGATGCTGTTGAACAAGTAACCAACGATGAAGCAATGGCTATGGCGCATCGCCTAATGAAAGAAGAAGGTATTTTAGCTGGTATTTCTTCAGGTGCTGCCGTTGTTGCTGCTAAACGCATTGCTGAGCGTCCTGAAAATGCCGGTAAAAATGTTGTGGTAATTTTACCAAGTTCTGCAGAGCGTTATTTATCAAGCCCATTATTTGGTGAAACATTCTCTGATAAAGAATTAGTACAATAAAATACCAACATTTAACAACTTTTATTGTTAATTTGTTGTTACTTATAGAAAAAAGGCGCTAATTGCGCCTTTTTTTCTTATCCAAAAACTAGAATTTATGATTAAAACCCCTTACTATTAAGTTATATATTTTCTACAGTATTAATCCCATGCCTTATATAAAAATAGCCTTAATGAGTTTTTTCCTATTGTTAACAGCTTGTAATTCTGAGGAAAAAATTACCGAAATAGATAATCCTGAAGATGTCGCTATTGCTTTTTTTGATGCCCTTTATAACAAAAAAGATGTTAAAAAGGCCGCTTCTGTTTGTAGCCCGCAGCTTGCACGGATAATTTTACATTACAAATCACCACAGGCCGTCGCTCGTCATTTATTTAATATGAAATATGACAGCGTTAAAATTAATCCTGACGATAGCGGCGTAAAAGTAAGAGAGCAGTTTAAAGATTCCGCTGAAATTATTTTATATTTTGACGGTATTTATAATGAAAATAGAATTAAAGACATTAAACGGGTTTCTCTAGTACAACAAAAAAGTGGCTGGGTTATTGATAAAATATTGAAAGACCCATTTTAACAATGAGTTAAACACCAAGAAGTTATTAATAAAAAGCCGTCGTCAGACGGTTTTTTATTATTTGACTAAAGCTATTCCAAGTCAGAGATTAATCACTTAACACTTGCCCTTCTCTGCGCGGATCGGCACCACCAATAAGTAACGTTTTATCATCAACATTTTCTTTTACTTCAATCACATGTAAGCCGCTATTGAGATCTCTAATGGCGACTTGATGCCCTTTTAATGTTAAAGCATCAGCAAGTTTAGTTAATTCAGTACCTTTTTCTAACGTTGTTATTTTATTGCGATTGGTGACATGCGCTAAGCTAACCGCTTGCTGAGGCTCTAACTGCCAATCCAGCATAGCTATCAAGGTTTGAGCAACATAGTTAATAATTCGACTACCACCAGGTGAACCGATAATAATTTTTAATTCGCCCTCACGATCAAATACCATCATAGGTGACATTGAGCTTCTTGGTCGTTTACCCGCTTCAACACGATTAGCTACCAGCTTACCATCAACCTCTGGCTTTAATGAAAAATCCGTTAATTGGTTATTAAGAATAAAACCTTCCACCATCAAAGCCGAGCCAAACCCCATTTCAATACTTGATGTCATCGATACAGCATTACCTTGCCGATCAATAATAGAAAAATGACTGGTTGAGGGTAATTCATAAGCCTGATCATTAGCATAAGCTAGCGCTCCCGTTGGCTGACCAGCGACCGCTTTTCCCATATCATTAAGTGGATTAATTAATTGCGCCCGTTGCTTTAAATAAACATCGTTTAATAAACCCGCTGTCGGTACCTGAGTAAATGCTGGATCAGCAATATATTTATCTCTATCAGCAAAAGCTAAACGTGAACTTTGAGTAAATAAATGAATAGCATCTAAACCATTAACCGCTTTATCTTGCAGTTGAAACGGTTCTAACATTTTTAAAATTTGAATGACTGCAATACTTCCTGAACTCGGTGGTGCCATGCCACACAATTGATGTTCTTTATAACTACCACAAACAGCATCTACTTGTTTGGCTTGGTAATTTTTCATGTCACTTAAGGCTAATTTACCCGGAGCTATTGGTGAATTATTTACCGCCTTTACTATTTTTTCAGCTAACCAACCTTGATAAAAAACCTTAACCCCTTGCTTAGCAATACTTTTAAACACATTAGCAAGTGGCTTATTAACTAAAACATCACCAGCACGAATTTGCTTACCGTCAGGATAAAAATACTGTTTTATTACCTCAAGCTTTTGTATTCCGGGATTAAAGTTAACAGCAATTAACTTTTCTAATCGTGGTGATACAACAAATCCCTGCTCTGCCAATTGAATCGCATCCTCAAACAATTCGTGCCAAGCCAATTTACCATATTGTTGATGAGCTTGATGTAATGCGGCTAGCACACCTGGTACTCCAACAGAGCGTCCGCCAACAACCGCATCAAGCCAAGATACCGGTTTACCCTCGTCATTTAAAAACAATGCCGATGTTGCTGCTTGAGGGGCCGTTTCTCGGCCATCAAATGAGGTTAATTGTTTATTTTTTTTGTCCCAATGCAACATGAAAGCACCACCTCCAATCCCTGAAGATTGCGGTTCAACTAAGGTCAATACCATTTGAATGGCAATTGCCGCATCCACCGCGCTCCCTCCTTTAGCTAAAACATTCGCTCCTGCTTTACTGGCATAAGGATTCGCCGCAACGACCATATATTGCTGACCAACCACCCTAGACTTTTGACTAAAGCCGGTTGCCGCTTCTGGCTCTCTTATTTCTTGTGCAGGTTTTTGTCTCTGCTCTTGCGCGAATAATGATGACGATAATAAAGCCGAAAAGCAGATAAAAAGCCAAGCTAAATTACCAAAACAGTGTCGATTAATCATTTTTAAAACCTTGAATTGGTTGCATTATTTTCGGTGATGTTCAATAGGAACAAAGGATAACTGAAAGTCGTTAAATTTAACAAAATTATCGATTAGCACTTGATACTTTTTGTCGTCATTTTCTAAAAACTTCAAACAATGATAACAAGCTTCTAATGTTGACAGCGCATTGTTTTTAGCCGTTTTACGTATGCGATACTGGCCTTTGGTATTGGCCGGTAAAGTAATTGCCGTCAACTGATGTAAATTGGTGGATAACATTAACATCCGATAAGCTTTTTTCCAGGTGCCATCTAAAATAACCAAACAAATATTATCGAGGTCGAAATTAGCATCTTGTGTTAAATGCTTCATCTCAATGGCGTGCTCGCTAGGGTAAAGTAATAAACAACGTTGGCCATAACGACTGATCAACTCATTCAATTGTTCATTGTGACTAAAGTCCTCATCAACAATCACCTGACATTGTGTTAACGACTTTGATAACAGCGGTACTGTTGCTTTTGCTTGCTGCACTTCGCTTGGGTGCTGCAAAATAACCACCTCAATTTTGTTATCTATGGGGGTAACAAAGGCACACAAGCAGCTTACTTTAGGTCGTTGACATTGTTGACAAACTTTACGCGACATAAGTACTCATAAGAAAGTAAAAAAATTATTATATCAGTTAACATCAGCCGTTGCTCGACCGACTAAAGAGTTATGCTACAATGCAGACATAACAACAAAAAACATCAATAAACCAAAGTATTAATAACCTTATAAGTAATGATAACCATCTGATTATCAGTAACATTAATATAATAACACACTCATTTTTTTACCTGTTTCACTTAACTAGAGTTGACCAGCAAAACCATGACTCAAGCTAAACACTGGCCGCTGTTACCAAGCCAAATCTTACCTGTGCTAAGTATATTAATCTTAGCGCTACTCGCTTATCTATTTGAAGATTCTCTCATCTCATTATTAATTTATAACCGAGATCAAATTATTGAACATGAGTATTGGCGCTTAATTACCGGTCATTTTTTTCATACTAACCTCAATCATCTGTTACTCAACATTGCAGGGTTAGTTTTGTTATGGTCGTTACATGGTCAGTATTATCAAAGTAAAAACTACTTTTTATTATTCTTATTTTCTGCATTATTTGTGACCATAGGGTTATTTAATTTTTCGCCCGAGCTTATTCAATATGTCGGTTTATCCGGTATTTTACATGGTGTTTTTATCTGGGGAGCTTTAATGGACATTCGTGATAAATTAAAGTCCGGTTACTTATTATTACTGGGCATTATCATTAAAGTAACGCACGAACAAATTTATGGTGCCGGTACAGATATATCTAAACTTATTGAAGCTAATGTTGCCGTTGATGCACATTTATGGGGAGCTGTTTCTGGCGTCGTCTTTTTTGGGCTAACATTATGTTTTACAAAAACCGAGAATAATAAAAAACGCTGAAAGGTTTAACCCGTCAGCGTTTTCATCAATTGTTTTTACAATTCGTTTTTGATTAATTTATTATGAGCTAAGTCACTATATGTTTAATGATTTACACCAGTTACTCGCGTTGACAAATTCTTTTTGAATAAAATCAGCACTAATGTCATAAGTTTCCATCATTTGCTTAAGATTTTTACCATTGCCAACAATGTAATCTGAACACAAGGTTAATAATTCACCAAGAATACCGGCATGCTCAACTAAGGCTTTGTTGATGGTTTCATCCATAGGTAAACGGGTTACAACTTCTTCTATCGGCATACCCAAAATTACATCAATAGAACTTAATAAACCGGTGATAAAGGCTAAGTCAGTGATGCTTTTAAATACCGATTGACCAGACGCAATGGCCGTCATTAACTTAGCCGTAATTAAGGCTTGTTTAGCTGCTTCTTCATTTTTCTCAGAAGTTAACTGTGATAACGCTAAAATTGAAACAAACTGTTTAAGTTTATCTTCACCTAAATAAGCCGCCGCTTGTTTTAATGATTTAATTTCAACCCGCACGCCAGTTGACACGTTATTAACCATTTTTAATAAACCAACTGACAAATTAACGTCATGACTAATAATTTCAGCAATCGCATCAAAGTTAATCGGCGTATTAAAAGTTTCACTCATCAAGCTCAACATCTGCGTTTTAATTGGCGCTAATGTTTGCCCTTTGATGATTTCTGGTTCATGGTAGAAAAAACCTTGGTAATAGTTAAAGCCAACTTCCGCTAACGACTGTAATTGATAGCGAGTTTCAACTTTTTCAGCAACTAACTGAATATTATGCTCTTTAACTTTTGCTAACAATGGAAAAACACGTTTCGCATTAGTTACACTCATATCCAACTTTATCATTGAAATATAAGGAAATAACACATCCCACTTACTGTCTAAGTCATATTCAGTTAAGGCAATTTTGTAGCCCTTTTCATGATAAAACTGCAAAATTTTCAATAACCGTTTACTGGTTGACTGATGCCCTATTAACTCGATAACAACAGAGTTTTTATCGAACATTAAGGGAAATTTATTAATCAAACATTGTTCATTAAAATTAATATAGGCAGGTTTCCCTAAACATAGCGCGGTAATATCATCATGTAAGTGATTTTGAATAATTAACTTTGATGTCGCAATGTCAGGATCTATAACAGGAAATTGATTTTCTTCGCTGTCACGAAATAATAATTCATAACCGATGACATTGTTTTTGCGATCAAATATCGCTTGGCGTGCAGTGTAAGTACTATACATTTTAATAATTACAAATGTTAAAAGGAAAAGTTGATACTTCTTAAGATACCCTATTTATTGTTAAATTTAAAAGCACAAAGTGCTGTTTTCTTTATTTATTACTGAAACCGATATAATTCCTCATGTTAATCACATTATTTTCCACCACCCTCGCCAGATATTTTGCTATAATCGCGCGCCAACTATTTTTAATGAATGATTAACCTTTTTACTCGGTAATAACGCGACGCTAAGCCGATAAATCGGCGATTAAAAAGTACTAGCTAAAAATGCTTATTTAACTTAAAGCATACGGGTAAATCATACTCATAAAGATACGGCGACTATATTTGTTTTTTTTAAGGCTAACTCATGATCCCATTACCGGAAGTTGAACTATTTGAATACCCTAAATACTGGGCCGAATGTTATGGTTCAGCACCTTTTTTACCTATGTCTCGTGCCGAAATGGATGAACTTGGTTGGGACAGTTGCGATATTATTTTAGTTACTGGCGATGCTTATGTTGATCACCCAAGCTTTGGCATGGCCGTTATTGGCAGAATGCTTGAAGCGCAAGGCTTTCGTGTTGGCATTATTGCGCAGCCAGATTGGCAATCAAAAGATGCCTTCATGGCCTTAGGCCAACCTAATTTATATTTTGGTGTTACTGCCGGTAACATGGATTCAATGATCAACCGCTACACTGCTGAACGTCGCATCCGCCATGATGATGCCTACACGCCAAATAACGAAGGTGGCAAACGTCCAGATCGTGCTGTATTAGTTTACTCTCAGCGTTGTAAAGAAGCCTACAAAGAAGTGCCAGTTGTGATTGGTGGTATTGAAGCCAGTTTACGCCGTATTGCACATTACGATTATTGGTCAGAAAAAGTACGTCGTTCAATTTTATTTGATGCCAAAGCCGACATTCTTATTTACGGTAATGCTGAACGCCCACTTATTGAAGTAAGCCATCGTATTGCCCGCGGTGAAAACATCAAAGAAATCACTGATGTTCGTGGTACCGCCTTTTTAGCCAAACATGCTTTACCCGGTTGGAAAGGCATTGACTCTCGTTCTATTGATAAACCGGGTAAAATCGATCCTATTCATAGTCCTTATATTGATACCACCTCCACTGAAAGCTGTGCAACAGAGCAAGCTAAAGGCGAGAATACGGTAACAACCATCACACCTGAAAAAGACATCACAAAAACAGCACAGCCTATCGAGCTTTCAGAATACCGTAATAAAACTTGGGAAAAAAAAGATAAACCTTGGCAAACCACTTATATTAACTTGCCAACCTTTGAGCAGGTTAAAGACAACAAAATGCTTTACGCGCATGCATCGCGTATTTTTCATCAAGAAGTTAACCCAGGTTCCGCAAAGCCATTGGTTCAAAAACACGGTGATCGTATTATTTGGTTAAATCCGCCAGCGTACCCACTAAGTGAAAGTGAAATGGACGGTGTTTTTGGCTTGCCTTATCAGCGAGTACCACACCCAACTTACGGTGATGCTAAAATTCCCGCTTATGAGATGATCAAAACCTCGATTAATATTATGAGAGGCTGTTTTGGCGGTTGTACCTTTTGTAGTATTACAGAGCATGAAGGCCGTATTATACAAAGTCGCTCAGAAGCATCTATTTTACAAGAAATAGAAGATATTAAAGAAAAAGTACCCG
The DNA here is from genome assembly GCF_053470345.1 of Thalassotalea agariperforans. Lineage (NCBI taxonomy): Bacteria > Pseudomonadati > Pseudomonadota > Gammaproteobacteria > Alteromonadales > Colwelliaceae > Thalassotalea > Thalassotalea agariperforans. The sequence continues at coordinate 335,043 of NZ_JBQMWH010000002.1, forward strand.
GCTTTACTGGCGTAATTTCTGACTTAGGCGGGCCAACCGCCAACATGTATAAACTACGTTGCAAAAGTCCAAAAGCAGAAGCTACTTGCCGTAAACCTTCGTGTGTTTGGCCAACCATTTGTGGTCATTTAGATACCGACCACACCCCAACCATTAATTTATACCGTAAAGCCCGTGCGGTTAAAGGCATTAAAAAGGTTTTGATCGCTTCAGGTGTTCGTTATGATCTTGCCGTTGAAGATCCTGATTATGTCAAGGAACTGGCCACCCATCATGTTGGTGGCTATTTAAAAATTGCCCCTGAGCATACTGAAGAAGGCCCATTAAGCAAAATGATGAAGCCAGGTATGGGCAGTTACGACGCCTTTAAAAAACTGTTTGATAAATTCTCAAAAGAAGCAGGCAAAAAGCAATTTCTTATCCCATATTTTATCTCAGCTCATCCGGGCACAACCGATATGGACATGATAAACCTTGCACTGTGGTTAAAAGAAAATGACTTTAAATTAGATCAAGTACAAAACTTTTATCCGTCACCGCTTGCTAATGCGACAACCCTTTATCATACAGAAATAGATTCACTGCGAAATGTAAAACGTAACAGTGCTTCGGTACCTGTGCCAAAAGGCACAATTCAACGTCGATTACATAAAGCGATATTACGCTACCATGATCCAGTAAACTGGCCGATCATCCGTGAAGCACTTGCTAAAATGGGCTTGGCGAGAAAACTTATTGGTAGTAGACCTGAATGTTTAGTGCCCGCAGAAACGCGTGGCGAAGAAAACTTACGCTTAAATAGAAGCCAAGCTAAAGGCAAAAATAATGCCCGTGGTAATAAAACATCACCCGGCCAAAAGCGTGCATTTGGTTCAAATAAAGCCCGAAACGGTAAACAAGGCTTAACCCGCTTTAGCGATAATCAATTTGGTGACCGTCAGCCAAATAAAAAAAATAGCGGCAAGAAAAAGCATTAATTTACATATTTCATTTACCTTAGTTAGCGTTCGTTAACTAAGGTAATAAACAAAATTTATTAAGATATTACGAAAAACAAAGCCATAAGGAAAAACTTTACTGTGTTAACCGCAAATAATATTACTCAGCAATTTGGTGCCAAACCCTTATTTGAAAACATTTCACAAAAATTTGGTGGTGGTAACCGTTATGGTTTAATCGGTGCTAACGGTTGTGGTAAATCAACCTTCATGAAAATTTTAGGTGGCGATTTAGAGCAAACTTCAGGTAACGTTAGCTTAGATCCAAACGAGCGCATTGGTAAATTACGCCAAGACCAGTTTGCTTTTGAAAACTATTCTGTGGTTGATACAGTGATCATGGGACACACAGAGTTATGGGCGGTAAAAGAAGAACGCGATCGCATTTATGCTTTACCAGAAATGAGTGAAGAAGACGGCATGCGCGTTGGTGATTTAGAATCAGAGTATGCCGAAATGGACGGTTACAGCGCTGAAAGTCGCGCTGGTGAATTATTAATGGGTGTCGGTATTCCGGTAGAAGCCCATTATGGTTTAATGAGTGAAGTAGCGCCGGGTTTAAAATTACGTGTTTTATTAGCACAAGCGCTATTTTCTGATCCTGATATTTTATTACTCGATGAGCCAACCAACAACTTGGATATTCACACCATTCAATGGTTAGAAGAAACCTTGAACCAACGTGACTCAACCATGATCATTATTTCCCATGATAGACATTTTTTAAACAGTGTTTGTACTCACATGGCCGATTTAGATTACGGTGAATTACGTGTTTTCCCTGGTAATTACGACGAATACATGCTGGCTTCAACCCAAGCACGTGCTCAATTAATGGCTGATAACGCCAAGAAAAAAGCACAAATCAGTGAACTACAAGCCTTTGTTGCGCGTTTCTCTGCCAACGCCTCAAAAGCTAAACAAGCCACTTCACGTGCCAAACAAATTGATAAAATTCAACTTGCTGAGGTAAAAGCGTCAAGCCGTGTTAATCCGTTTATTCGTTTTACCCAAGAAAAACAATTATTTAGAAATGTACTAGAAATTGAAAACTTGAGCAAAAGCTTTGACGATTTAGAAGTATTCAAAAACATTAACCTCATGGCGGAAGTTGGTGAAAAAATAGCGGTTATTGGTGAAAACGGTGCCGGTAAAACTACTTTATTACGCACCTTAATGGGGGAATTAGCAGCCAGCTCAGGTGAGTTTAAATGGTCTGAAAATCATAAGATTGGTTATTACGCGCAAGATCACGCTCATGAATTTGAAAAAGACCAAACCTTATTTGATTGGATGAGCCAATGGCGCACACCTGAAGATGATGAGCAAAGTATTCGTGGCTATTTAGGCCGTTTATTATTCTCCGCTGACGATATTTATAAATCAGTAAAAGTTCTTTCAGGTGGTGAACAAGGTCGAATGTTATTTGGCAAGTTAATGATGCAAAAGCCAAATATTTTAGTCATGGATGAACCAACCAACCATTTAGATATGGAATCAATTGAATCATTAAACATGGCGTTAGAGCAGTTTGAAGGCTCGATTGTTTTTGTTTCCCATGACCGTGAATTTGTCTCAAGTTTAGCTACCCGTATCATTGAATTAAAAGCCGATGGATACGAAGATTTTGCTGGTACTTACGACGAATACTTAGCGTCGCAGGCGTAAATTAGGTTAAATCGCAACAACCAACAGCTGAGCGTAAATAACGCTCAGCCCTCTATTTTTAAGGATTTTTTGTGCTTAGTTATCGCCATGCTTTTCACGCCGGCAATTTTGCGGATGTATTAAAACATTCAACACTCACCTTAGTGCTTGATTATTTTACCCAAAAACAAAAAGGTTTTAGTTACATTGATAGCCACTCAGGTGCTGGCATGTATCGTTTATCCGACGACTACGCACAAAAAACCGGTGAATTTAAACAAGGCATTGCCAAGTTAATTAACAATCACGATGTACCTGATGCCTTAGTTGACTATATCGATATCATCAAACAATTAAATGATGATAACCAAGAGAAAAATAGCTTAGATATTTACCCTGGCTCACCCGGAATTGCTAAACAATTAATGCGCCGCCAAGATGCCGCACATTTATTTGAACTTCACCCAGCTGATCATCAATTATTAACTGAGTTTTGTCAGCGTTGGAATAAAGCACGGGTATCACAGCAAGATGGTTACAAAGGCACACTAGGACAATTACCACCACCTACCCGCCGTGGTATTGTGTTAATAGATCCACCTTATGAACTAAAAGAAGATTACCAAAAAGCGGTGCAAACGATTATTGACGGTTATAAAAAGTTCGCCACTGGCTGTTATATTTTATGGTACCCGGTCGTTAAACGCGATTTTGTCAATCAAATGGCGAAACAGTTTATGCAAAGTAACTTACGAAATGTGCTACAAGTTGAGTATTGCCAGCAAGCTGACACTGATGAGTATGGTATGACCGGAACTGGATTATTTATTGTTAACCCACCATGGCAACTGGCCAATCAATTAACCGAAGTATTAGCGTATATGAAACAATATTTAGGTGATAACAATAGCCAAACCAACGTTTTACAATTAATTGCGGAATAAATGATCAGCCCACAGTTCTGTACGATGTAAAGGTACAGTGGCTGACAAATAAGGGTTATTTAAATAAAACACCTGCCGTTTTTTCAAATTAAATGAGGCTATTTCATCACCAAATGCCTCATTAAATAATCGTTCAAAACTACCATCTGCTAAAGATTTTTCTAAGCCCTGTTTTATGTCATTCGCTAATTCATGATTGTCTTTATTAACATAAAAATAATAAGCACTTGGATATTTAATTAAAATGTAAGGATCGATCATCAAATTTAATTTTGGATAAATCGTTAAATCATGTTTGATCTCTAAAATTGAACGAGGTAAATAGTCGATGCGGTTTTTATCTAACATTTGAAATAAACCTTTAAAGGTGGCTGCTTTCGCAACTTTAATATCGTTATTTTCAAATATTTTGGTCGCCGTCCATGAATGAAACTGCACCGGAATTTTTGTTTTAAATTGTTGCTCGGTTTTGACATTGGCAAAAAGCTCTGGGGTATTTTGATTAATCAAAGCCAACCGCCACCCTTTCAAGCCACGTAAAATCGGAAAATAAATCGCTTGGTATTTATTTTCTCGAGTTAATGTTGACGAACCATTCATCACATCAACACCTTTACCTTTTGCTAATAAATCAAAAGAACGTTGTTTAGGTAAAGATAAACCATAGCGTTTAACTTGATAATTTTTTTCAGGAAAATACGACAAAGCTTGGCTAAGTAATTTAGGATAATAGTCATCACTCTCACCTGCCGCATAAACAATATCTTGCGCATAAACCATGCTCGAATAATGATAAACAACAGTAAAAATTAACCCATAAATATATTTAAACATTTAACTTCTTAATTTATTTAAAATAAAAATTACTATTAACTTCACTTGTTATGGCGACAAAGTAAGCTTCAACTCTTTTCTTTCAATTGGTGTTTCATCTAATAACAAGGGGGTGTTTAAATGAAAAACGCGCTGTTAATAAGGCTACAACCTTAACATGATAATGTTGTAAGAAAATAACGGCATCTTACCTCTAATTCCTAACACTCCAAGGTGAATTAAATTATCTGTTATAAAAATAGCATTAATTGACAAAAAGAGCGCTTAAAATATTAATTCCTTTATTTAACTCATGTTAAGATAAAGCATCTATAACTCTTTATCGTTACATACAGCTCATGACGTTATCCGTTGCTTTAATTCAACAGCAAAATTCAGACAATATTGCCGACAATAAATTTCAAATTGCCGCCGCAATTAAACAAGCTGCCGAGCAAGGCGCAAAATTAATTGTGTTGCAAGAATTACACAACTCTCTCTACTTTTGTCAGCAAGAAGAAACTGCACAATTTGATTTAGCCGAAACAATCCCTGGGCCATCAACCGATGCCTTAGGTGAATTAGCCAAACGCTTAAATGTTGTGATTGTTGCCTCGTTATTTGAAAAAAGAGCCGCAGGGCTTTATCACAATACCGCGGTGGTATTAGAGTCTGACGGCAGCATTGCTGGTAAATATCGAAAAATGCATATTCCTGACGATCCTGGATTTTATGAGAAGTTTTATTTTACCCCTGGCGACTTAGGTTTTAACCCAATTCAAACCTCAGTTGGTAAATTAGGCGTGTTAGTTTGTTGGGATCAATGGTTCCCTGAAGCCGCTCGTTTGATGGCAATGGCCGGGGCTGAATTATTAATTTATCCAACCGCCATTGGTTGGGACTTAAATGATAAAGACGATGAACAGCAACGACAACTAGATGCATGGAAAATCAGTCAGCGTGGCCATGCGGTAGCCAATGGTTTACCGGTATTAAGTTGTAATCGAGTTGGTTTTGAAGCGGATCCTCATGCCCATGAAGATGATAACAAAGCGGGTATACACTTTTGGGGCAATAGTTTTATTACTGGTCCGCAAGGTGAAATATTAGCGCAAGCCAATGATCAACAAGAAGCAATTTTAATGGCAGATGTTGATCTTAAGCGCAGTGAAAGTGTTCGCCGCATTTGGCCATTTTTTAGAGATCGCCGTATTGAATACTATCAAGATTTAACCAAACTTTATCGTGATTAACGTGAGTTAACATTAGCTATCTCACTTAATTATTAAAATAAAATAACGCCTTAAAAGAAGTTTCATGAGTAAAATTGCCAGTATTATTTCCCCGACGTTAGCCAAAACAGGGATGAAAAACGCCGATAAAAAAGTATGGGCGAATTTACCCGGTAGCAGTGCCACCATTGCTATTTATCAAGCAGCAAGAACAGCAAACGGGCCAATATTATTAATTACTCATGACACCCCTTCTGCGTTAAAGCTAGAACAAGAACTGTCTCACTTTAGCCCTAATGAATTACCGGTATGTTTGTTTCCTGACTGGGAAACTTTACCCTACGATACCTTTTCGCCACATCAAGACATTATTTCACAGCGTTTATCAACCTTGTATCAACTGTCTCGAATGGACAATGGTATTGTTATTGTGCCTATTTCCACTCTATTACATAAGTTATCACCAAAATCGTATTTAGAAGCAAACAGCTTAATGGTGAAAAAAGGGGATAAAAAAGATCTTCATCAATTACGCCAAAGCTTAGAAGCTAACGGCTATCGAAATGTTGATCAAGTCATGGAACATGGCGAATTTTCAGCTCGTGGCGCTATTTTAGATTTATATCCAATGGGCAGTGAAGTGCCATTTCGTTTAGATTTTTTTGATGATGAAATTGACGAAATTCGAATTTTTGATCCCGAAAGCCAGCGCTCGCTCGACAAAGTTAACAAAATAGCACTATTGCCGGCGCATGAATTTCCCATAGACGAAGATGGTATCAATTTATTCCGCAGCCAATACCGTGAACAATTTAAAAGCTCAATTGATAAAGAATCAATTTATCACCAAGTAAGCAATGGGATTATGCCCGCCGGTATTGAATATTATTTACCGTTATTTTTTGAACAAACCAATACCTTGTTCGATTATTTATCACCTCAAACCCAAGTTATGATCACCGGCGATATCGATCACGCCGTTGCACAAACTTGGCATGATATTGAATACCGCTATGAAGATCGCCGTTATAATCCGGTTCGCCCTTTATTAGCACCCCATCATGTTTTTTTAAATAGCGAGCAACTCTACAGCGCGCTCAAACCGTTTAACCGTATTAACATTCAATCGTTAGCTACTGACAGTGATAAAAGTAGCCATATTAATTTTGCTGTCTCGAAACTGCCAGAGCTTACGGTAAATCATCAATTAAAAGAACCTTTTAGCTTATTAAATCAATATTTACATAGTGATAATGCACCTAATGCGGTTTTATATGTTGCCGAAAGCCAAGGCCGCCGTGAAAGTTTATTAGAGTTATTACAACGCAATAAAATATCACCTGTAGAAGTAGCCAGTTTTGATGCTTTTGTTGAGCTGCCGATAAAAAAAGGCACCCCACCTGCGATTTTAGTGAACCCACTGAGTCAGGGCTTTGTTTTCGAACTTGGTAAAAAATCACTCGCTGTTATCACCGAAACCGAATTATTAGGTGACAGAGTTAGACAAAGTCGCCGCCGAGGTAAACAGCAAGACAACGAAAGTGATGCTATTTTCAAAAACTTAGCTGAACTTTCTATTGGTCAACCTGTGGTCCATTTAGACCACGGTATTGGCCGTTACATGGGCTTACAAACATTAGAAAACGGCGGCATGACCACCGAATTTTTAGTTTTACATTATGCCAATGAAGCCAAACTCTACGTACCTGTCGCCTCACTACATCTGATCAGCCGATATTCAGGGGCTGAAGATGATAACGCGCCACTGCATAAATTAGGTAATGACACGTGGAGTAAAGCTAAACGCAAAGCCGCAGAAAAAGTAAAAGACGTAGCTGCCGAGTTATTAGATGTTTACGCCAAACGTGCTAGCCATAAAGGTTATGGTTTTAAAATTAACCAAGAAGAATATCAAAGCTTTGCCGACAGTTTTGGCTTTGAAGAAACCATAGATCAAGAAGTTGCCATTAAAGCCGTACTGAACGACATGAAAACCAATAAGCCAATGGATCGCTTAGTGTGTGGTGATGTTGGTTTTGGTAAAACAGAAGTCGCCATGCGCGCAGCCTTTACTGCTGTTAACGATGGTAAACAAGTGGCCTTACTCATACCAACCACACTGTTAGCCCAACAGCATTATGAAAACTTTCGTGATCGTTTTGCCAACTGGCCAGTGAACATTGAAGTGTTATCACGCTTTAAAACCGCTAAAGAGCAAAAAGAAATTATCGCAAATATTAAAAATGGCAAAGTCGATATTTTGATCGGCACCCATAAACTACTGCAAAGCGATATCGTGTATCACGATTTAGGGTTATTGATTGTTGATGAAGAACACAGATTTGGCGTAAAACAAAAAGATAAAATTAAAAAAATTCGCAGCAATGTCGACATTTTAACCTTAACCGCTACCCCAATTCCACGAACGCTTAACATGGCCATGGGCGGTATGCGTGACTTATCAATTATCGCGACACCACCAGCAAAACGTTTAGCAATAAAAACGTTTGTTAGGCAAAAAGATGACGCCTTAACCCGCGAAGCCATTTTGCGTGAAATATTACGTGGTGGCCAAGTTTATTTTCTTCATAACAATGTTGAAACTATTGAAAAAACCGCTCACGATATCAGCGAATTAGTGCCTGAAGCAAAAGTTGTGACCGCGCACGGTCAAATGCGCGAGCGTGACTTAGAACGCATTATGAGTGATTTTTATCACCAACGTTTTAATGTTTTAGTGTGTACCACGATTATTGAAAACGGTATTGATGTTCCTAGTGCTAACACTATTATTATGGACAGAGCAGATAACTTAGGCTTAGCACAGCTACATCAATTACGAGGTCGTGTTGGTCGTTCACATCATCAAGCGTATGCCTACTTATTAACACCACATGAAAAACGCTTAACTAAAGACGCGAAAAAACGTTTAGAAGCCATTGCTAACCTAGAGAACTTAGGCGCTGGTTTTATGCTAGCAACTCATGATTTAGAAATTCGTGGTGCCGGAGAGCTATTAGGCGAAGGACAAAGTGGTCAAATGAGCCAAATTGGTTTTAGTTTGTACATGGAAATGTTAGATCAAGCCGTTGAAGCAATCAAAGCAGGCAAAGAACCAAGCTTAGAGCAATTAAACGCTAAACAAACCGAAATCGAATTGCGCGTACCAGCACTATTACCTGAAGATTATATTTTTGACGTAAGCTTAAGGTTAAGTTTGTACAAACGTATTGCCAGCTGTAAAACAAAAATGGAATTAGATGATATTCAAGTTGAATTGATTGACCGTTTTGGTTTATTACCGCAAGCCACTAAGAACCTAATTCATATTGCGAAATTAAAATTAAAAGCGCAAAAAATTGGTATTTCACGCATTGATGCCAGCAACAATGGTGGCTCCATAGAATTTAGTGACAATACCACAGTCAACCCAGTGTATATTATTGGCCTTATTCAAAAACAGCCAACCGTTTACAAAATGGATGGTGCAAATAAACTTAAATTTGTAAAAGCCAGTGATGACGCACAAAAAAGGTTTACGTTACTCACTTCAATTTTAAATGAATTAAGTAAAGCCAGTGATTAAATTTTTACCTAGGTAATTATAAAAAATCCGTGAAACCCTGGTTAACTTTGTTATCATCAACAACCATGAAATAACAACATTAACCGGTAATTTTTAATGTTATTCAGCCAAAGCAACAAAATGGATATTAAATGAAATCAAATGCCTATTTAGCCATTTTATCAGCAGTAGCGTTATCCGTTATTAGCTCAGCACAAGCCAATGAAAAACGCTGGTTTGAAATGGAAGTGATTTTATTTAGTCAGTTAGGTGATAAAAGTCAGTTAAAAGAAAACTTTAGTGACACACCACCAATGCCCAAATATCGTCGGGTGCGTGATTTATTATCAGAGTTCTTAACTCCTGATATTCGCATGATAAAAAAGCACCTACCTATTTGCGAAACTCAACAGCAACAACCCAAACAGGTATTATCTTTCGATAATTTCCCGTCAGCCAGCGTTTTCAAACAGCTTAGCTTACCGACTATTTTCCCAACTAAAACAGCTGAAGATTTACAAGCCGAAATGCTGTTAGAGCATCCTGAGTTAAGCTCGACTTATTACCAAATACCTGAACAACAAGAAGTAGTTGAGCAACAGGTAACGCAAGCAACGACAACAACCGAAATCAACAATTCTGCCCTTACTGAATTAACCAATGAAGAAAATAGCTTGAGCGAAAACCACGACATAGCCGCATTAACGTTTGAGCAACAAGCAATACTGGCGGCTGCCGAGCAAGCGTTTGCTGAGCCTAATTATCAATTTTCACCAATAGTACCGTCTAAAAAACTTTGCCGTTTATCAAACAACGACATACAAGTATTAACAGCCGCTGATCCTGAATTTGATGCTAACGCCTTTGAAATAGAACAAGTGCCAAAAACCATTAATGCGGTAGAAACCCCTTTAAGCTCAGATCCTTATTTGATCAGTAGTGACTCGTTAGAATTGCACGACATTGTCAAACAGCTTGCATTAAGCCGTGATTTTAAGCCTTTATTACATATCGGTTGGCGACAATCTGAGCCTGCGATCAATAAAAAACGTTCTATTCCAATGCGTTTATTTGCTGGCGAAAACTTAGCGGCTCATTACCAAAAACAATTAGCACAATATGAAACGGAGCTTGCTCAAGCTCAGGCACAAGAACAACAATTACAAACGTTATTAATGAATATATCGGCACAAAATAACAGCGATATATTAAGTAACGAAAGCAGTGATACTTTAGCTAAGCAATTACATAAACAAAATAAGCTGAAAGAGATAATTACCAACCTTAAACAAATACCAACAGATAAAACGGCTTTGTTAGCTGAGCTTGATGCTATTAAAGCAAACTCGCAGGTAAAAAACAGCCAAGATTTAGCACTCAAAGCACCAATCAAACCCTCACAAGATTGGACGATTGACGGTTTGTTTAATGTCCATTTAAATCATTATTTGTATATTACCGCTGATTTAAATATTGCCGATATGTCATTAGCTGAGCAAGCCAGTAAAAGCTTAGCAAAGGGTGAGCCTGTGCCAATTAAAAGCATTCGATTTTCCCAAAACAAGCGAGTGATCAGTAAAGAAATTCATTATTTTGATCACCCCTACATTGGCATGATAGTACAAATTAGACGTCATCATCGCCCTGACCCAGCATCATTAAATAAAGATACTGACAACTAACACATAGAGATAAAAACATGGATAAAGAAATTGAAATTCAAGCCGCTGTATTTCGCCGTTTATTAGCTCACCTTGATAACCGAAAAGATGTACAAAATATCGAGCTAATGAACTTAGCAGGCTTTTGCCGCAACTGTTTTTCAAAATGGACCGTTGCGGAAGCTGAAAAACTAGGTGTTAAGGTAGATATAGAAACCGCAAGAGAAGCGGTATACGGTATGCCATACAGTGAATGGAAAGAAAAACACCAATTACCAGCGACCGAAGAACAAATGGCAAAATTTAACGAATTAAATCCGAAAAAAAGCTAAGTGCTGGATGCTTGAAGCCTCAAGCTGCAAGCTGCAAGTCCCAAGCTTCAAGTCCTAAGCTGCAAGTCTCAAGCTTCAAGCTTCCCACTTGCCGCTTACCGCTTACCGCTTAAAGCTTATGGCTTACCGCTTATAGCTTATAATCAACCTCACTTAATACTAGCAATTTCTTGCTCCGTTAAATAACGCCATTGCCCTTCGGCTAATTCATCATCTAAAGTAATATCGGCAATTTTCAAGCGATGTAATTCTAAAACCTTGTTACCAACAGCGGCGAACATGCGTTTAACTTGATGGTATTTACCTTCAAAAATAGTTAATTCCACTTGTCTTGGGGTAATAACATGTACTTTTGCTGGTTTGGTTAAATCTGCTTCATTATTTAACTGTACGCCTTGTTCAAGTTCTTGCGTCATCTCATCGGTAATATCATCTAATAAAACCACACGATACACTTTTTCACATTGCTTTTTAGGCGAGGTAATTTTATGTGCCCACTGACCATCATCAGACAATAATACTAAGCCGGTCGTGTCGGCATCTAAACGACCGGCAATATTTAACTCAAATGCCCGAGGTATATCAATTAAGTGCAAAATGGAAGGATGAATTTCATCGACATTTGAGCAGATCATTTCTTCCGGTTTATGCAGCATAATATAACGATCACCCAAGATATTAAGTATTTCACCGTCATACGTTACTTGATGGGTTTCTTCTACACTAAAAGTTGCACTTTTAACAACGGCACCATCTACTTTTATTTGGCCATACCTTAATGCTTTTTTCGCTTCATTTCGCGACATTTCAGTGCTTTTACAGATAAATTTATCTAAACGCATTAATTCAATTCAAGGTTATTTAAATGATGTTGCTATTATCTCGTTGATCGTTTGCTTTAGCAATCATCATGAAAAAGCTCAACAACTTAAGCCAAGTATTTACAATGAAGAAAAGCAATAAAGTCTACTTTAATATACTTAATGTAAAATATATTTGACATAAGTAATGTTAAAAACTAAAGTACTAAAAAACAGACACAATGTTAAATATTTTTTACATGGAGAATATTATGTCATACAAAGAAAAAAGCATTGTTTTATCGCTGCTGATCACCTTATACCTTATTTACGCTTATTATTCAGGCTTAATCAATTTAGCCGATAATAACCTGCTCAATGAAGAAAGCTTCAAAGCATTATTAATGAGAACAACAACCTTCATTATTACGCTCGCGGTTGTTGGCCATATCATTATGGCGATAATACATGCTAAAGAAGCGAATAATGATGATGACGAAAGAGATAAGTTAATTGAAATGAAAAGTAGCCAAAGCGCCTATTTGATCTTAGTACTGGGGGTTATTTTTACTGTAATGCAAGTACAGCTTGGCGAGTATGTTTCTGGCGGTATAAATTTTAATTCATTATCAATGGGTTATAACATGATGCATTGTATTATAATGAGCTTATTATTAGCTGAAGTTAGCCGTTATAGTTATCAGCTATTTTATTATCGCCGAGGTTGTTAATGGCTAAAACCATCCATAATAATATTAGAGTATTACGTTTTAATCATAACGAAATGACGCAGCAAAGCTTAGCAGAAATGGTCGGGGTATCACGTCAAACCATTGTTGCGATAGAAAAAGGTAAATATTCACCATCGTTAGAAGTAGCTTTTAAAATAGCCGATGTGTTTGAACTTTCATTAAATGATGTTTTCCAATATCAAGAATAACACCGCTGGCTAACGCTTTTTAGCCAGCGGTGCTTTGGGGGATTATTCTTTTTCTAACACTCTATTTGTGTTGGGGGTTTGATTACTCAATAATAACGCTTTTATTTCTGCCAGTTCAGTTTCTAGTTTTTCAATTTGTGCTCGGCTGGCAGGCTCTCCGCCCTCTTTCGTTTCACCGTGTAATTGAGCGCGATAATTTTCGTGTTCGTCGCTCATCACTTCTAAAATAGTACCCACCATCATGTTTAAAAAGATAAAGGCGGTTAAGAAAATAAAGGTTAAATAATATATCCAACTGATCGGATAAACCGCCATGGTTTCATACATTACATCAGTCCAATCTTCAAACGTTGATACCCTAAACAAGGTTAACATTGAGATCGAAACATCACCCCAAAGCTCTTTATTAATTTGCCCGAATAAAATGCTGCCAACTGCCGCATAAATGTAAAAAATCACAAACATTAATAAGGCAATATAGCCCATGCGTGGAATAGCAGTTAACAAGGCATTAATTAATAAGCGTAACTCCGGCACCATAGACACCAAACGCAAAACACGAAAAACACGTAATAGTCTGGCTAACAATACGCCAGAACCACCATCAGGTACTAAGCTACCGATAACAATCACGGTATCAAAAATATTCCAGCCATTTTTGAAGAACTTCTTTTTGTCTTTAAAAGCTAAAAACCGAATAGTTAATTCAAAAACAAAAAATATCGTTACGCCTAGGTCTAAATAACCAAGAATGGTAATTGCTGTTGGCGGTAAGTTATGGGTTTTTGCCCCTACTAATAATGCCGAAATAATAATAACGGCGATCACCAGCCATTGAAAAAAATTGCTGGTATCAATTTTTTTTAAGTATTGTTGTGCATTTTCTACAAACGAACTCATGAGACTTTTCTCTACCTTAACTAGCTTTAGCAGCTTTCACTAACATGGGGGTTATTACGTTTTTCTTCACCCAAGGTACTCATTGGGCCATGTCCGGGAATAAAACGGACATCATCTCCTAATAAAAATAAATTATTTTTAATTGAATCAATCAACGTGGCATAGTCACCACGAGGGAAATCTGTTCTACCAATACCTCCTTTAAATAACACATCACCTACTTGAGCAAGCTTACTATTCGGCTCAAAAAAGATGATATGACCAGGGGTGTGACCTGGGCAAAACAGCACTTCAAGCTCAATATTGCCAAACTGTACTTTGTCACCTTGTGTTAACCAGCGGTCTGAGATAAATTTTTCACCAAAGTCAAAGCCAAACATATCTTTTTGCTCAGCCATCAGTTCAATCCAAAATTGATCTTCTTGATGTGGGCCTTCAATTGGCACCTTAAACTCTCCAGCTATTGCTTTAGTTGCACCAGCGTGATCAATATGGGCATGGGTGATTAACACTTTAACCAGTTTGACCCCTAATTCTTCAATGGCATGTTTAATTAATTCAATATCGCCACCAGGATCCACTATGGCGGCTTCCATGGTTTCATCACACCAAAAAATGGTGCAATTTTGTTGAAAGCGCGTTACCGGTACAATGTGAAATTGCATCATGATTAACTATTCTCTTAAAGGACTATTAATTAGGAATTATTGCTAGCATATAAAACACCTGATCTGCTCATTTTAATGGTTGGATAACCTGAACGGGTTTGGCGAATTTCACTACACTAAAAACTAGACTTATATATTGGGGTGGATAATACATTCTAAAGTGATGAAATAAAAATTAAACGCGGCTTTTTAAGCTGTTTTAAAGTACATTTAACATATTAAAAATACGAATTTTTCTTTCCCTCTATAAAATACTTAGGTAACCAATAATCAATGAACAACAGTAGAGCAACCTTTAATACCCGTATTGGTTTTGTTCTGGCAGCTGCCGGCTCAGCCATCGGCTTAGGCAATATTTGGGGCTTTCCAACCAATGCCGCGAATAATGGTGGTGGCGCTTTTGTATTTGTTTATTTAATTGTTACGGTTTTATTAGCTTTACCCGCGCTATATGCCGAAATTTATCTCGGTAATCAAAATCAAAAAAATCCCGTTTCCGCTTTAGGAGATGCCTGCCAAGAAACCAGTAGAAAACTTGGTAGAGCAGCAGGAAAATTTGGTTTAATTGGCGCGTTAACCATGCTCAGCTTTTATACCATTGTTGCAGGCTGGATGTTGGCCAACGCATTGTCTCCCTTAGCGAAGATCTTAGGATTTGAAATTTTAGCGACTTGGTTTAGTCAAGATAGCTTGCTGAGAAACCTTATTTTTACCCCTATTTTTATTTTATTAGGCGCACTTATTATTCACCAAGGTGTAAACAAAGGGATTGAAAAATGGTCAACTCGCTTAATGCCATTATTACTTATGTTATTAATTTCATTAATAACATACATCTTGCAGCAACCTGGAGCTATCGCCGGTTTACAGCATTATTTGATCCCTGATTTTAACCAAGTACTTGAGCCTAAATTAATTATTTCAGCTATGGGGCAAGCCTTTTTTTCTCTTTCTTTAGGCGTCGGTGGCATGATGATTTATGGCTCTTACATGCCCAAAGGTAAAAACATTGGCAAGTTAGTTTTGTCGATTGCGACACTTGATACCTTGATTGCTATTTTAGCCGGTTTATTAATTATTCCAGCATTGTATGTTGCTCAACATGCTGGGCAAGACGTTTTTGTAGAAGGTAAATTAATTGGTGAAGGCCAATTAATTTTTCAGGTATTACCAACACTATTTAACTCTATGGGAGAAGTTGGCGCTTGGCTGGCGGTTATCTTTTTTAGTTTATTATCTATTGCGGCATTAACCTCAACTATTTCGTCAACCGAAGTACCAGTCGCTTACCTTGTTGAAGATAAAGGCTTGTCACGTAACAAAGCCACTTGGTGTGTTTCTGCTTTGGTTTTAACCGCAAGCATGACCTTAGTAGCTTTTTTTGATGTGTTATTTGGCTTGGTTATTCAAATACTAACGACAATTATTCAACCATTAAGCTGCTTATTTTATTTTATTGTTGTTGGCTGGTTATGGAAAAAAGGCAATAAATTAAAAGGCCAATCAAAACATTTAACCTATTTAGGTTATTATTTAGGCAGTGTTTGCCCTGTTTTATTAACCATTGTTTTTATTAACCTTGCCTTTAGTTAAGCCGCTCTAATCTCGGCCTATAGCAAATAATAGTAACAACACTTAACTGGTGACATTATTGCGGCCATTTTTCTTAGCTTGATAAAGTTTTTTATCTGCCGCTTTCATCACTTGCTCAAAGTTTTGTTTCGGTAAACGGGTGGCAACACCAATTGAAATAGTCACTGAAACACTTTTAGTATTAGCCGACTTTTTCATTTTTCGACCATCTTTACCAACCCGAACCGGCTGCCGGATCACCATTTGATAATCGGCAATAGCTTGCCTTAATGTTTCTAATTCTTGTAGGGTTTGCTCTGCCTGCTTACGAGGAAAAATAACAGTAAATTCTTCACCACCGTAGCGAAACACTCGGCCACCACTTTTTACTTTTGCTAATTGAGAGGCAACCAACTTTAATACTTGATCGCCAATATCATGGCCATAAGTGTCATTAAATTTTTTAAAATGATCGATATCCATCATAGCCACACTATATTTTCGGCCTAATGATAAAGATGTTTGATACAAAGCTCGGCGCGAAGGTAATCCGGTTAATTCATCGCGATAAGCTAAAAAATAAGAACTGATAATGACACTGAGTAAAAAATAAAGTAGCAACAACACTAACGTCGCTGACCATGATAACCATAAAGCGTCAAAATAAAACAACACTGTCAGTACTGCGGTGACTAACAGTGCAGGTTGAAATAAATGCTTTTTCTGTAAGCAAGGAATTAACATAGCAACGAAAGCAATGCTCATAGGCGCATAAATATTCAACCATTGTTGATATTGAATTAGCCAACTAACTTGCTCATATTGGTTTATTAACGTGTTAATCAGCATTAAATAAGCAAATGCAAGCAAAACACAAGCAGCTAAACTAATTAACCGAAAGAAAAAGTGAATTGAACATAAACCACGGTCTTTACACCAAGCCAAATAAGCAAACATGGTAACGCTTGCTAATATTTGCCACTCACCATTAGCTTGCCAAGCACTCAATAAAGGAGATGACAGCTGATTAGATAACAACAGTACTAACAATAATAACGCTAAAATAGAAAATCGGCTTTGACTAAACTGCGCCGCAAAAACCACTAAAATAGCAGTAAGTAAATAAAATGAGTGGGTAAAAAATGCTTGTAACGGCAGCCAAAATGCTTGGCTATAATAAGCGCTAAAAAAAACAAAAGTAAATAGCAAACAACTACTTAAGTTGGTTTTAGTGCCAGTAAAAAAATGATTCAAAGGGCTTATTCCATTAGGTTTATAATTAAAAACGCAAAAAATTAATTTTCTAATTGGCTATTTGCACAATAACTGGGGTATTATTGGAGCATAATCGTTTTGTAAAGACCACTTTTAAATAGAGCAATCATGTCGCTGAAGTCTATCTTAAATTTAGGATTAAATTTAGGCACTAAACACCAAATGCCTAATAATGCTTATAAAACAAAACTAACTAATATTATTAGTTTGTTTTCGTTTGTTGCTTCTGCACTTTATACGCTTAATTATTTATTTATTCTTAATCAACCCATGGTTGCGGGCATTAATGCCCTTTTTACCTTTGCTTACCTAAGCGTTTTATTTGTTAACTACCTTGAATTGCATCGCTTAGCTAAAACGTGGTTTTTTATTTTATTGATGGTGCATTTAGTGGTTTGTACTAACATCTATGTCACCAAAGAAACCGGCTTTCATTTGTATTTTTTCTTAGTGCCAACCGGCGTATTCTTACTTTTTGAATTAAAAGAAAAGTATGAAAAAATCACCTTAAGTATTATCGCCACCTTATTGTTTTTTTATTGTGAAAATACCGTTAATACCAATCCGTTGATCGAACTATCTCCCGAAATGAATCATTTAATTTATCAATCGGTGGTTTTTATCAACATGGTGGAAGTTATTTTTGTACTTGTGTTATTTGTTAATCAAATTGAACGAAACGAGTTAAAGCTCTATCAACAAGCTAAAACGGATGCCTTAACTAAAATAGCTAACCGTCATCATTTTTTCGAACAAGGTAATAACCAACTCTCGCTAGCAAATAGTTTAAATCGCCCATTTACCTTAGTATTACTCGATTTAGATTACTTTAAACAAATCAATGATAAATATGGTCATCATGCTGGCGATGAATGTTTGGTTCGAATAACTGATACAATCAAAGCATCGATCCGACAACATGATTTATTTGCTCGTATTGGTGGAGAAGAATTTGTCATTGGTATGCCTGAAACGACAATAAAAGAAGCAAACAATATTACTGAGCGCATTAGAATTGAAGTTGAAAAATGCCAAATTGACGTTGAAAACGAGCATAAAAAATTCAATTGTACGGCTAGTTTTGGTATTGCTGCCCTATCAGACAGTGCTAAAGACCTAAAATCTATTCTTATTAATGCCGACAAAGCCCTATATCGTGCTAAAGAGCTAGGTAGAAATCGCGTGCAATTATTCGCCTAGATATATACAAATAATTTCAATTCATTATCTATACTTACAAATAAATCAATAATTAATAGAGCAGCTAAACGCGCTTGCGTTAATGTAAGGAAAGTACAGTGATGCTAATTGCCAAAACACCCGTTTTGCTTAAACTTATTCGCATGTTAGTGCTCTGTTTTGCTTGTGTAACAAATGCTCATGAGATAACGGCAGAAAACATCACGTACTATACCGAGGTTTACCCTCCGTCAAATTATCTTGAGAATAATCAGCTGGTTGGTTTATCGGTTGAAACATTAAAACTCATGTGGCAAAAAATGCAGATTGCCGAACAAAAAATTCACCTTGTTCCGTGGGCCCGAGGTTACCGAAATACAATAAATAACCCCAATAGCATGTTATTTACCATGGCACGAACACCAGAAAGAGAAGCACTGTTTAAATGGGTTGGGCCGCTTTATCATGCAGAGCATGTTTTATTAGCGAGAGATGATTTTAAAGAAAGTATCAACAACATTCAGCAAGCGTTTAAATACACTGTTGCCGCAATTAAAAATGATATTTCGGAAGTTACCTTATTAGAGCAAAATTTTCCTGAAAAAAACATCGCTAGAATAACCCAATTAAGCCAAGCGATTTTAATGTTAGAAAATGGCCGACTTGACTTAATGATTATTTCGCGTTCGTCCATTCAAAGCTTAATTGATGAGCATGACTTATCGTTCGAAAACTTTAAAATTATTTATTCAGTCAACAAAGTCGGTAATTATTATGCTTTTCATAAAAGCACACCAGACAGCATAATTAGCCAATACCAACAAGCTTTTGATAGTATTGCAGCCGAGCGTCAAGCGATCAACGCTAAGTATGGCGTTTATCACTAGAGCGTGTTGATCTTTCTGGTATAATTTTTGTTCTAACAGAGCGCTTTCAGAACAAGACGCGAGCAAGGTAATATAATTATTCTCGACAACTGCTCCTGCGTTGCTCTACTAACCTGCATCCTTTCAGGAATATATAAAAAATAAGAAACACAGTGCTGGAAGCGCTCAGAACGAACCCGAAGGGCAACATCTGTATGGCCTTTCTACTACGTTATCGCTCATTTATGTAGAACAACTACACCTCAATCGCTCTACCTTGTATAAACCCCATACAGACTGTTGCAAAAACATACAGAAAAGTTCAACACGCTCTAAACCTTTTCTAAGAATTCTTCCGTTTTTGGTTCATCGGCTAAATCAACTTTTTCTATTTTCTCAAAACGTGAACTGATCTTGTCAGCTGACGTATGAATTTGTCTTACATCAGTTGCTGCTTGGTCTATATGCCTTGCTAAGTTATCAAAACGAGTTCTAAAACGACTAAAGTCATTTGCTAGATGCGATAAGTGCTCTTGGATTAAATGTACTTGCTGACGTGTTGCTTCATCTTTTAACACCGAGCGAGCCGTGGTTAATATCGCCATTAATGTGGTTGGCGAACAAAGCCAAACTCGCTGTTTATTAGCATACTCAACCAGATCCGCATGATGAGCATGAATTTCAGCAAATACCGCTTCAGCAGGAATAAACATAATTGCGCCATCAGAGGTTTCACGTTCAATGAGGTATTTATTACTTATATCATTGATATGCTTTTTAATATCTTGCTTAAATTGACGTTCAGCGGCGTTACGCACACTCTGCTCTGCTTCATTGTTAGCCATTAACCGATAACTTTCTAAAGGAAACTTAGCATCGATGACAACATTACCGGTAGGCGCAGGTAAAAAAATCACACAGTCGGCAATTTTGCCGTTAGATAAGGTATGTTGTAATGAAAAATGTGCTTCTGGTAAAACGTTTCTAATTAATGAATTTAGTTGTACTTCACCAAAAGCGCCTCTAGAGCGTTTATCCGCCAGTACTTCTTGTAAACTTACTACATTGCTAGAAAGCTCTGTTATTTTCTTTTGCGCGTCATCAATAAGCGCTAAGCGCTTTAAAATATCGTTAAAGGTTTTAGTGGTTTTATCAAAGCCTTCGGCTAAACGCTTTTCAACTTCAAGACTAATTTCTTTTAAGCGTTTATCTGTTGATTCAGTTAAGCTTTCCATGCCTTGCGATAGTTGTTTAGTGGTGGCCTCTAATGATTTAGCGAGCTCTTCACGGTTAGATTTTGTCGCTAATGACAAATGTTCTATCAGCTGATCAACCGCTTTATGTTGATTTTGATTAAATTGCTGCTGGTGTTCGTGTAAGGTTTTTAATAATTGTTGCTGCTGTGTTTGTTGGCTGTAATGTTGTTTTTCTTGATAATCAACCGCTTGCCTTAACAGTTTCATTTTTACATCGGCTAACTGTTGTTCAATATAAGGTTTAATGGATTGATTTTCTTGCATCGCGCTATTTAAAACAAAACGCAGCTCTTGGCTTACATCACGTTGTTCTACACTTTGATTTTGCAATAAAATAACCTGTTCCATTAACTGCTTAACTTTTTTTTGTTGCACGAAAAAAGCGCCAATAGCTGCACAGAAAAAAAACACCAAAGATGAAAAAATAAGAAAGAGAAATTGCTCGGGCGATAAATCAGGTGTTAACGACGATATCCATGTGCTTATATTCATTTGGCTCTCTAAACTGTATAAATAACCAGTTCATTAAAACACATTTATATTCTTAGGTTAACTCTTTTGTCATAAAAAAAGCCAAGCAATAATTGCTTGGCTTTCATTAACAGTAAACGCAATAAAGCGTTAAATGCTTAAGCTGAAGTATCTACACTTGGTGCAGCTTTAGAAACCATCACCATCGCTGGACGAATTAAACGACCATTTAATGCATAACCTTTTTGCATTACGGCAATCACGGTATTAGGCTCAACACCTTCAACTTCCTGCATTGACATTGCTTGATGTAATTCAGGATTAAATGGTTGATCTTGTGGATCAATGGCTTCAATATCAAATTTCTTTAATGACGCTAAAAAGCTTTGTAAAGTTAACTCAACACCTTCATGTTTACCCGCTTCTTTCTCTTCTGCGGTAAAAGCATCAATGGCGCGTTCTAAATTATCAACTACAGGTAATAATTCACCAGCAAACTTTTCTAAAGCAAATTTACGCGCTTTTTCAACGTCTTGTGCTGCACGTCGACGAACATTGTCAACTTCAGCTTTTGCGCGAATAACTGAATCTTTTTGATCAGCAACCGTCGCTTGTGCGGCAGCTAATGATAATTCTAATTCATTAATTTTTTCTTGCTCAGGGCTAATGGTATCAGCAGCAAAATCAAATTGAGTTTCAACTTGCTCTTCTGCACCATCAATAATCTCTTGAGCGGCAATTTCTTCAGGCGTTAAGCCCTGTTCATCTTTATTCTGTGTTGACTCAGTTGTCATGAAAAAACTCCAAAGGAAACGTATTGTTGCTAATTATGGGGCTTAGATTTTTCGTTTCAAGTCACAATTGTAAAACATTTATAAAAAGTATGCTTTACAATAGTGCAGATACCAGCGAAACTTTCAAAAATCTTAACGAGAACAAATAGTACCGTAAATGACAAAGCTTTATTCAACCATTGGCTTAATTGGTAAGCCCGATCACAATGGCGCCACAGCAACCATAGAAACACTTCACGAGTATTTAACAAATGAAGGCTATCATGTGCTGATCGAAAATTCCGTTGCTGCTTCGGTCGATATTCCTGACGCAGCAGTTAATAAGATCACTGAAATTGGTGAACAGGCCAATTTAGCGATAGTTGTTGGTGGTGATGGCTACATGTTAGGTGCAGCTAGAGTGTTAGCGCGTTACGATGTTGATGTAATTGGTGTTAACCGCGGCAATCTCGGCTTTTTAACGGATTTATCGCCCGATGATTTAATTGAACCCTTAGCAGCAATTTTAAAAGGTGAATCTCGTACCGAACAACGTTTCATCATAGAAGCGCAAGTGTTCCGTCATGGTAAATTAACCAGTTCAAATTCTGCTGTTAATGAAGCGGTATTACATGCTGGTACGGTGGCTAACATGATCGAATTTGAAGTGTATATAGACAACGCTTTTATGTTTAGCCAACGCTCAGACGGTTTGATCATTTCAACACCAACGGGTTCTACGGCTTATTCAATGTCAGCAGGCGGACCAATATTAACGCCCAATTTAAATGCCCTTTCACTTGTGCCAATGTTTCCGCATACTTTAACAAGCCGACCAATTGTTGTTGATGGTGATAGTGAAATAAAATTGGTACTCGCCAATAATAATCATGAAAACCTGCAAGTAAGCTGCGATGGCCATGTTATATTATCGGTCATGCCCGGTGACGAAGTGATCATTAAAAAAAGCCCAAATACCATTCAATTAGTGCATCCAACCGATCACAGTTATTTCAAAGTATTGCGTAATAAATTAAGCTGGGGTAATCGTCTGTATTAATCACTTAAAAGCTTGATAATTACTCGGCAGCAAGCAATAATAAATTTTATGTTATTAATCAATGGCTCAATATATCAGTATCGTTAAACTGACTAGCCCAAATGCATAAATTTTCGAACAAATATTAGGGAATTAATATTGTTAAACCGAATAAAAAGTTTATCAACTAAAACTCTTTATATTATTAAGCTTTTCAGATTAAACGCTGTTATTAACTTTTTTCGCGCGCCAAAAAAGCACCGACAGACAACGTTTAATATCAGTTTATATAGCTTGTTCACCTTTTTTAGTTGCCAATTATCAGCTGAAAAGCTCACCATTATTTACCCTGAAGTAAACGCCCCATACGATATAATTTTTAACCAAATAAAATCAGGCATTACTTCTGAATATACTGGTGAGGTTGTTGAATTAAAACTGCCGGTAAAATTTGATAATGATGAGGTGATAAAAAGCATTACCACAGATAAAGTCATTGCTTTAGGGAAACGTGGTTGGTTAATCGCTAAACAAATATACAAAACTACGCCTGTGGTCGTTGGTGCCCTACCGATTAAACCCAATGGAATTTCAGGGGTAAGTTTAATGGCCTCGCCACAAGTGCTTTTTCATACCTTAAAAGAGCTTGCTCCCAAAGTTAAAACCATTACTGTTTTATATAGTAAAAATTCTTCTTGGCTTATTGATAAAGCTAAGCTTGAAGCACAAAGCCAAGGCTTTAAACTACAACCGATAGAAGTAAACAACATTAAAGAAGCCGTACAAAAGTATGATGAGCTATTTGCTGATAACAAATTAGAAGATCAAGCTATTTGGTTACCTTTAGATCCGGTAACCGCTGATGACAAAGTAATAGTCCCTGTGATCCTTGAAAAAGCGTGGGAAAATAAAATGGTGGTATTTTCAAGTAAACCTACCCATGCCAAACGTGGCGCATTATTTTCTGCTGTACCAGACAATGAACAATTAGGACATCAATTGGCGAAAATGGTCGGCAAAGTCAACAAAAAATCACAGTCCATGGTAACACCTATGCATGATATAAAGCTTGCTGTGAATTTAAGAACGGCCGCGCATTTAGGTTTTGCCTACAATGCTAGCACTCGTTCAACTTTTGCCTTAACTTTTCCTAATTAATTTCGTTACTTGTGAAAATTTCGCGCCCTAAATTTTCTGCTAATTTAAGTATTAAAAGCCAAACTATTGCCATTATGGTATTAGGGGTATTTGTCATGGTGACCTTACTAAGTATTGTTACCAGCTATGTTGTTAATCAACAATCACGTGATTTGATGCTAAAAAATGCCATTCAAATTACCGAAGGGTTAGCACAGCAAACCGTATTTCCAATTTTATCTGGCACACCAGAAAATGCAGAAACCGCGATAGCGCAAGTTATGGGGTTTCAGTCGGTGATCAATGCACAGCTCATTGCTGACAGCAGCGCCGTATTTCTTGAAAAAAGTAAAACAGCTTTAAGCCTACCAGTAAAAAATCGTCAACATACTGAAACAACCGTTACCGATAACAATAGCCAATATTGGCTGGTCAGCAGTCCAGTAAAAATAGTATCAAATACCGACAGTGAATTTGAATTTTCCCCCTCTGAGCAAGCTGACGAAATAATTGGTTATGCAGAGGTGCTATACAGTAAGGAAAACCTAAGCAGAGCACAAAAAAACATCACTGTTATCATTTTTGTCGTTGGTCTTAGCTCTGTTATTCTTTTAAGTATTGCTTTACATATTGGTTTAGTCACTTTATTTAAACCGTTAAATGCGCTTGAATTGATCATGGAACAAGCTGAAAAAACCGGTGAGCATAAGTTTGCTAAACTAGCCGGAGCAAAAGAAATACGTAATATGGCTCACTCATATAACAGTATGATGCACGTATTAGAAAAACATGAAGAAAGCATTACCCGCCACCGCGATCAATTAGAAAAAGAAGTTGAAGTAAGAACCAAAGAACTTGTGCTTGCACGTGATACCGCACTCACCGCCAGCAGACATAAATCAGAATTTATGGCCAATATGAGCCACGAACTTCGCACACCAATCCAATCTATAATTGGTTATAGTGAACTGATCACAGAAGAATTAGAGCTTGAAGGTAACTTTACCCTGATTGATGACATGGACAAAGTTAGCAGTAATGCTCAGCGCTTATTAAACATGATCAATAGCTTACTTGATTTAGCTAAAATTGAGGCTGGAAAGCTAGATTTACACCCAACCGACATTAAATTATCAACCTTAGAAGTAACCCTTAATGACGTAATATCTCCCCTTGCCCTCAAAAATAACAACCAATTTGAAATCATTAATAACTCTCAAATAACACAGTTTATTAGCGACAAAGAGAAACTTGAACAAGTGCTGATTAATCTATTAAGTAATGCTTGTAAGTTTACCCAAAATGGTCAAGTAAGCTTAACAATTTACCAACACAATCAAGAACTCTGTTTTGATATTAAAGATACAGGCATTGGTTTAACCCAAGCACAACAACAATACATTTTTGATGAATTCAGGCAAGTTGACAGCAGCGACGCACGAAAATTTGGTGGCACAGGCTTAGGTTTAGCTATAACAAAACGCTTTGTTGAATTAATGCATGGTCGCATTAGTGTTGAAAGTGAAATAGACAAAGGCTCAGTATTTACCGTTGCAATAACATTAAACGAGTCAGAAACTTAAAGGTAAGGTAGCCGTTATAAAATGCTAAAACAACCTATCACAACAGCCTTACCTGCATCTTTTGGTTAAGTACTATAAGTTATAAAACGTCAATACGGGCTACTAGAAATGATACCTAACCTCGCCTAAAAACATACTGCCCGGTTGCGGTAGATCATTAGGAATATTAACAACTGCACCATTATTTATACTTGGCTCTCTAACGTCTTGGTCAAAAATATTTTTTGCTATCAAAGCCAATTCAAACGGTTGCTTAGATGGTGTCCAACGTACAGTTAAATCAGTTAACCAATAATCATCAATATTTGAACGTAAATCCCCTTGATTACGGATACGATCTTGCACTAAATGATTTTTAATATTGAGTTTTAGCTGTTCGTTAATTTTCCAGTCAAGTTGTAAATACCATTGCTGCTCAGGTACAAAAGCGACATCAACATCATTGCTTTTGTTTGTTGCTTTAGACCAAGCATAATTAGCTGCTAACTTTAGCTGTTCGGTTAATTGCCAATTAACTTCTAATTCAGTGCCATAAGCCACCTGTTTACCGAAATTTTGAGCGGTAGATGATGTTTCTCCAGTATCAGGCACAAATTGAATAATATCGTCCCATTCATAGTGATAAAAATTAGCTATCGCACCAAAGCCACTCCCTGGATGATAATCAAAAACCAACTCAGTGGTTTCGATACTTTCTGGTTGAATATTCGGATTACCTAACGCCGTTGGATTATTAATATTGCCTCGTTCTGCAAACGATGGCGCTCGAAAAGCTCGGCCATATAACAATTTGGTTGATAAATTTAAACTTGTCGACCAAACTAATGCTAATCGAGGATTTGTTGTCGAACCAAAATCTGAATAATCATCATAACGAACCCCTGCTGTTAACTCCCAGTCATTAGCAATATTCCAAATATCTTGTACAAATAAATAACGATTTATCCGATCAGTTTCTTTTAAAAACACATAAGGAGAATCTGAAACATCTTGTACTGGGTCGCCAGGAATAATCACATTACCGTCAGCATTAAAACCAAAATTTTTCGTTTCTCTGGTTCGATACAAATCCCCTTTATATAAACCAGCGCCAATACGAAAGGCGTGTTTATCAATACCTGAATAATCTAAAGCTAAATTTAATCGTCGATGTTTTTCCCAAACTTCAGGATTGCCAATAAAACCACCCGTATAAGGAAGGCCGTGTCCCAAATCTGCACCTTTAGGGTAAATATAATAATTAGTTTTAATTTCAGCTGATGTATTAAAATAAGCACTTTGTACATTTAATGTCAGCGTATCATTTAGCTGTTTTTGGTAATTGATATCAAAATTAAAGCGAACACTTTTTTGTTTTGCGCCTGGGTCTAATACTTCTGCCAGCCCCGCACCTGATTCTAAATTATCTCTAAGCTGGTAGCCTGTACGTATGGTTAACCCGTGATAATTCACCTCACCTCTAAAATCTAAATTTTCAGTTGCTAAATTTAAAGTACCGGGCGCTTTACTAACATTAGTGCCAAAAATGTTATCTAGCACGGTTTGACCATCTGCTTCAATTAGATTATTCGCCCCTTTGGTTTTATGGTATTCAACTACAGCCGAATACTTTAAATCATCTTGCTTACCAGCAAAAGTTAACCAAGCATCAGAAGTACTGTTGGAACCCGCGCGAACAGCAACTTCATTTTTGTTTATGTCATCAGCATTTTTAGTAACAATATTAATCACACCTGAAAAAGCATCTGCACCATAAATTGCAGAGCCCGGCCCGCGAATAATTTCAATTCTCGCTATTGCTTCAACTGGCATTCCTCCCCAGTTTTGGCTGCGATTACCAACAAAATTATTAGTGATTGGTATACCGTTAACCAGCATCAACACTTGCGCGTTATAAGTACTATAAACACCACGAAAGCTATAAACCGGATTGTAGTTATTACCATTACGGGAAATATGAAGCCCAGGAACTGTTTCTAAGACATCATCAATGTCGGTAGCCCCCATATTTTTAATTTGTGCTGCGGTAAATACCGAGGCAACGGCTGGCGCTTTATAAATTTGAGTTTTAACGCCGGTTGCTATTTCCACCATCCCCTCACTACCATAAAAGTCATCATAAAAATCAACCGCATCGAAGGTAGGGTCTTGATACTTTTCGGCCTGAGCAAAAGAGCAATAAGCACAAAAAATAGAAAGTGAGATCAGTTTTAACTTCATTATTTTTCTTCCTGCTCTCTTAAATTGGTCACAATCATTAATAAAAAAGTACATATGCCTATTATGTTAACTTGCGTTTTGAGTTGCTGTTTTAGTTAATGTGTTTTGTTCTTTTTGATAACACAATGCTTCTATATTCATTGGTTTGCCAATGTAATAACCTTGTGCGTAGTCAATGCCTAGCTCAATTAATTTATTTAATATTTCTTCGTTTTCAACAAATTCAGCCACGGTTTTTTTATTAAGTGCAATGGCGGTTTCATGAATAGCTTTTACCAGCGCGGCATCGGTGGGATCTGTATCCATGTCTTTTACGAAAGAACCGTCAATTTTTACACTTTGTGCCGGTATTTGTTTTAGGTAAGAAAAGGTACTAAAACCAGTACCAAAATCGTCAATTGAAAAACCGCAACCAAGTTCATTTAAACTAACCACCATACGGTGAGTTCCTGTAATGTTTGATAAACTGGCGCTTTCTGTTAGTTCAAAAATAACCCTCGACGGCTCAATTTGGTATTGTTCGAGTTTTTGTTTAATAAAATCAAGTAACCTGTCGTCGGTGAACGCCTGAGCCGACAAGTTTATCGCCACACAGTTTAGCTCTGCGTATTGATGCATCATGCTCAATGTTTTACCGATCACGTGACGGTCGAGTAAATTCATATCTTCAGCTTTTTCTAACGAAGGAATAAAATCATTTGGATATATCACTTTATCTTCAATTACTAATCTTACTAAAGCTTCATAATAAACAACATCCAGTGTTTTTAAATTAACAACAGGTTGAAAATCCATCACAATTTGATCAGCCACCAACGCCGATTGAATTTTTTGTACCCAATCAAAGCTTTGTTTTAAGCTGTGAGTAACACCATCGTTATGTGCAAAAATGTGAACTCGATTACGTCCTTTTTCTTTGGCGGCAAACATCGCAATATCAGCTTGTTGTAGGTAAATTTCGCTGTTGTGCTGTTCACCATTAATTAATGAAATACCTATACTACAGCTAACTTTATAAATTTGTTCTTCATACTGAAAACAACAGTCGGCAATGGTATTACACAACTCATGTGCTAGCTTTTCAGCCAATAATAGATCTGTTTTTGGCAATAAAATTGCAAATTCATCGCCACCTATCCGGCACAACACATCACCTTGATTAATATGCTCAGCTAATAATTTGGCTATTTCTTTTAATACTAAATCACCTTTATGATGGCCTTGAGTGTCATTAATCACTTTAAAATGATCAAGATCAACATACAAAAGTGCGTATTCAATGCCTGTTTTAGCACTTACTTTAGCAATTTTTGCTAATTCTTCATCGAAATAGTAACGATTATGTAAGCCGGTTAATTTGTCATGTAAAGCAAGGTGTTTTAAATTTTCTTCCGCTTGCTTGCGCATGTTAATGTTATCAATAGTACCGGCAATGCCAGATAATTCACCATATTGATCAAAATAAGGTGATAAATTAACTTCACTCCAAAAATAGTCATTCGTTTTATTGACCAACTTTATTTCAAGGCTAGTATTTGCCTGATGTTCACTAACTTTAGTTAATAACGACTGAATACTTTCTTCAACATAAGCGATCAAATTAATACTGCTAAAATGAATAAAATCAGTAAATAGTCGTCCTATTGATTCGTTAACCAAATAGCCTGTGCATTGATGCCAAGCTTGATTTAAAAAAGTAATACGGCCAGCTGCATTTAACTCAATAACGATGGTATTTAAACTGTCTAAAATTCTAAAATGGGTTTGAGCTAAAGAGTCATATTTTTGTTGTTCACTCAGTAAAGCCACCGTTTTTGCTGAAAACTGCTCATTGGAGATGATAAAGTCTTCACGTTTTACAGCAATATCACACACTTTACGTAATTGTTCGGCTTTAAAAGGTTTTTGAATATAATCTGCCGCCCCTTTCATCAGCATCAATTCGGCAATATCCACAGTACCATGGGCAGTCATGGCAATAACCACTTGCTTAGGATTAAGCGCTATTAAATGCTCTAATACTTGTTCACCTGACATACCGGGTAATTGAATATCAAGTAAAACAATATCGAATTTTTCTTGCTTATATGCCTCAAGCCCTTTTATTCCGTCACTCGCAACTTTAAGTTGAAATTTATGTTGTAACATTCGAACAATAAGATTAGCGGTATCTTCGGTGTCTTCAATGACTAAAATTTTAGGGAGAATGTTTAAATTATTAATATTGTTTAGTGCTTGCTGGGCAACTTCGGCTAGGTGGGAAATATCTTGAAAACTAATAACGCGATTAATGTCGAACATTCTTGCGGTAGTTTCAGCAATACGCTCGCAGTGATTTTCCGTTACCAATACAATCGGAACATCATGACTGGTAGCTAACACCCCAGTACGAATAAACCTTGCTAAGCGCCAGCCGTCAATATCACCAATGGCAACTTCGGTGATCACAAGATCAATATTTCTAACTTTTAAAATTGAAATACCGTCAAGACTATTAGTAGCAGAAATAACCTGATATTGAGACGCTTGGAGCTGTTGTTCTGCTGCTAACCTTATTTGCTCATTTTTAATAATTAATAAAATAATCAAATTGACTACTCATTCTATTTACATTTTTAGTTATTATTATTTATTCAGTTTAAAGCGCTTTTTACTTGCTTTTCAACCCTTATTATTTACATATGATCAGACTTTAATTTTAAAGGGCTAGCGCTGAATAAAAAAATATAATTAAACCGTTTTAATTAAAATAGCAGAAAAAAATTTTATTTCTTACTTGCATTAAAAACAAACACTGTATAAATTACTGTATATACAAACAGTGCTTTTTAAATTGGTTAATTTATGCTTTTACAACTAAACATTCAAAATTTTGCCATCGTACGTTCATTAGAGCTTGAATGGCATAAAGGTATGACAACCATTACCGGTGAAACCGGAGCGGGTAAATCCATTGCTATTGACGCCTTAGGCTTATGTTTAGGCGCTAGAGCTGTTGCCAATGTCGTAAGACCTAACTGCACTAAAGCTGAATTAACCGCGACTTTTGCAATAAATAAAAATATCACGGCAAAAAACTGGTTAAAAAATCATGATTTACTGTTAGATGATGAATGCATTTTACGCCGTGTGATCTCAGCCGAAGGTCGTTCTCGTGCATACATCAATGGTAGCCAAGTTCCCCTTGCACAATTAAAAGAGCTAGGCGGCTTATTATTGAATATTCATGGTCAACACGACCACCAGCTGATTGTAAAAAATACCGAACAACGTCGTATGTTAGACGCTTATGCTGGTCACCATGATTTACAAAATGAAGTAAAATATTACTATCAACAATGGCACACACTGACCAAAGAATTAGATACTTTACAACAAGCAAAAAGTGAACGTGAAGCCAAAAAACAGCTACTGCAATATCAAGTGCGTGAACTTGATGAATTTTCATTACAAGCAGATGAGTTTTTACAACTTGAGCATGACTACAAACGCCACAGTAATGCCCAAGACATTCTTAATCAAACCTTAGCGTCTTTACAAATTCTATCTGAAGACGAGCAATTTAATGTATTAGATGCGTTGCGCAAATGTCATGATCACATGTCTGCCTTAAGTGGTTTTGATAATGAACTTGTTAATATTTCATCGATGATATCAGATGCATTAATTCAGTTAGAAGAAGCAAACAATGACCTTAGACACTACTATGATAAATTAGAATTAGATCCAGAAGCTTTTAGTTTATTAGAAGAACGTTATTCGTTAGCCGTTCAACTGGCCAAAAAACATCAAATTGCACCGGAAAACTTAACTCAATTTCATCAAACCCTATCGGCTGAACTAGCAGCAATGAGCCACGATGAAACGCGTTTAGAAAATATTTATGCTGACATTGATTTAGCCAAAACAAATTATCAAGCCGCGGCAGAAAAACTATCAAACTCACGAATAAAGTCCGCCGCAACCTTAAGCAAAAAAATTACCGCCAGCATGCAAGAGTTAAATATGCCCCACGGCCAATTTAACATTGCGGTAAAAAACGATCATGCTGACACAATTAGTATTAACGGTTTAGATGATATTGAGTTTTTAGTAACGCTAAACCCAGGTCAAAAATTAGAAGCAATGAATAAAGTTGCCTCAGGTGGTGAGTTGTCGCGAATAAGCTTAGCCATGCAAGTGATCCTCGCGAAAAAAGTAGTATCGCCGACCCTGATTTTTGATGAAGTGGATGTTGGTATCAGTGGCCCAACTGCTGCTATGGTTGGTGAAAAACTACAACAATTAGCTCAAAACACACAAATTATTTGTGTTACTCACTTGCCACAAGTGGCTTGTAAAGGTCATCAGCAAATGTTTGTTGCTAAACTCACCGATGGTGAACATACGGAAACAACGGTTACTGAACTTTGTGAACAAGCTCGTGTCCAAGAAATTGCGCGCTTATTAGCAGGTAATAAAATTTCCGAGCATAGTTTGGCTAATGCCAAAGAATTATTAGCCGGTTAATAAAAAGCGATAATTTATTTTGAATAACAAGGCAGGCTCCGTTATTATGCCTTGCTTCATTAAAAAGGTATTTTATTTTCATGGTTAACAAATTAATTTTCATCACGTTATTGTCGTTATTATCTGCCTGTTCAAGTTGGGTTTACCGTATTGATATCCCACAAGGTAATTTTTTAGATAAAAAAAGCGTTGATAAATTACAGCTAGGTATGACCAAAGAACAAGTAAAATTTGTCCTTGGTAGCCCAGTAGTACAAGACAGTTTTGAAAATGATACTTGGCATTATGTCTACCAATTCAAATCTGGTCGCTCAGAAGAACTTAATCTACAAAAACGTTTTACGGTAATATTTGAAGATAATATATTAACTAAAGCCAGTGGTGACTTTGAATTACCTGAGTCTTTTTATACACCTATCGTTAATTAAGAATCACACTTTAGCTTCAATAACTTCTTTTAAGTGGTTTTGAAGCTAAACGTTATATTAATTACTATAGTTAGTTATTTTTACCTCTAAGTGGGTTGACTCTACCACCCGTTACCTTATCAGCACGCCCTTCTTCTTTTGCTTTTTCCGCTCGGCGTTTTCTCACTTCTTTTGGATCGGCAATTAACGGGCGATAAATTTCAATTCGATCTAAATCCGTTAACACTTGCTCAAGCTTAACGGTATGGTTCCAAATTCCCACTTTGTTAACAGATAAATCAATTTCATCAAACATGTCTAAAATACCTGATGTTTGAATTGCTTGTTCAACAGTGCAACCTTGTTCAACCGTTAACGCCATTAATTCTTGTTTTGTTGGTGTGCCATAAACTAATTCAATTTGAATTGTTGATGTTGTTGCTATTTCATCAGACATCAGCTGCATAAACCTCTTTTGCACGCATGGTAAATGCTTGCACTATATTATTAATTAAATGAGTAAATACTCGCCCAAATGCTAAAGCTAGCACCTTATTTGAAAACTCATAGTCTAACTCAAAATGAATTTTACAGGCCTCATCCGACAAAGGTGTTAACACCCACTCTCCAGTTAAATACTTAAAAGGCCCGTCAACTAACGACAAAGTAACTTTATGATTAGTAATTAAGGTATTTTCAGTAGTAAACCATTTTTTGATCCCCCCCTTTGCTACTAATATTGACGCAGTCATTGAAGTATCACTTTGGCTAATTATTTTACTACCACCACAGTCAGGCAAAAAATGCGGATAATTCTCAACATCATTTATTAATAAAAACATTTCTTCAACGCTATGCATAACCAGCGCACTACGACTAATGTTTGGCATTTATCCCCCTTAATTTTATGCCGCTATGATAGCAAAACATGTAAAAAAGCGCATTAGCCTTATTAACTATCTTTAATTTATAAAATAGTCATTTAAAAGCAAAAATTTATACGTATAATGAGCCGCACTATGGCAAAGAAAAAATCAAAAGATAAATCTAACAGCAACACAATTGCGTTAAATAAAAAAGCAAGGCACAACTATAACCTGACAGACAAGTTTGAAGCAGGAATGAGTTTACAAGGCTGGGAAATTAAAAGTATTCGTAGTGGTAAAGCGAATATTTCTGATTGTTATGTTTTTATTAAGGATCGTGAAGCTTATTTAGTTGGTGCGGAAATTATGCCGCTTAACCAAGCGTCAAGTCATGTTGTATGTGACCCTAACCGTGATCGTAAATTATTATTAAATAAACGAGAACTAGATAAATTAGCTGGCGCAGTTGATCGCGAAGGCTATTCACTTATAGCAACGGCAATGTATTGGAAAAAATGCTGGGTAAAACTTGAGTTTTATTTAGGTAAAGGTAAAAAAGATCATGACAAACGTTCTGATATTAAAGACCGCGAATGGCAAGTAGAAAAAGGACGCGCCATGAAAAACAAAAACTTAAATAAAATTTAAGCAAAAACAGATTAAAAATTAACACGTTGTGTATTGCTACAAAGCCTAGTACAATTGGCTTTGAAGCATACCAGCTTTAAACTTTGGGGCTGATTCAGGATTCGACGAGATTCATGAAACCCAAGGTGCATGCCCAGGGGCGGTTGGCCTGGTAAAAAGCCGCAAAACTATAATTGCAAACGACGAAACGTTCGCACTAGCAGCTTAATGCTAGCCATCGCCTCATAGACTCTCCTATTGTCTTGAGAATCGATGGTCACCCTAAATAGGATAGCGAGGGACGCACGCTTGAGGCCGAACCGCGAAATAGTATCAAGCTCACCATGACGAAGCCTGTCGGTTGGCGTCCAATTGGTTAAATAAATAATCGACTAAGCATGTAGTACCGAGGATGTAGGTTTTTCGGACGGGGGTTCAAATCCCCCCAGCTCCACCACCTTAAGAATTAAAGACGCTTTTTAGCGTCTTTTTTTTCGTCTTAAATTCAATAATTATTTTTACCGACTTAAAAAATAATCAAAAAAAAACCACCTTAGTTGAAGGTGGTTTTTATCAATAAGTTCTCATTCACTTATAAGTGAGAAGTACTACGCAACATGTTGTGCTTGTTTTTGGTTATCAAGGTATTCATCTAACGTGCCTTGAAAATCTATAAGCTGTTTGTCTTTTATGTCAATAATACGCGTAGCTAAGCTGGAAACAAACTCACGGTCATGACTGACAAAAATTAAGGTACCTTCAAAGTCTTTCAAGGCGTTGTTTAAAGCATCGATAGCTTCAATATCCATGTGGTTAGTTGGTTCGTCCATGATCAATACGTTCACATCTTGCATCATTAACATACCGAATAATAAACGGTTTTTCTCACCACCTGAGCAATTACGGGCTTTTTTGTTGGCATCGTCGTCGGTAAATAACATACGCCCTAACATGCCACGTACGGCTAAATCGTTGTGACATGGTCTGCGCCATTGTGACATCCAATCCATTAACGTTAAGTCGTTTTCAAAGAAATGACCACTGTCTTGCGGGCAATAACCAATAGCAGCATTTTCAGACCATTTAACCACGCCTTCAAGTTGTTCTAACTCACTCATTAAGCAGCGTAAAAAGGTGGTTTTACCAACGCCGTTTTCGCCAATAATGGCAAGTTTAGCGCCCGCTTCAAGTAATAAGTTACCGTTTTTGAATAATACGCCCTCTTCAAATCCATGGCTTAGGTTTTCTAACTCTAACGCTTGGCGATGCATTTTTTTGCCGGGTGCAAAAGCAATTTTCGGGGTGATACGACTTGATGCTTTAACCTCATCAAGTTTAATTTTATCCATTTTTTTCGCACGTGAACTTGCTTGTTTTGCCTTTGAAGCATTAGCGCCAAAACGGTTAACAAAGTCTTGTAATTCAGCAATTTCTTCCGCTTTTTTGGTATTGCCTGCTAATAGCTGCTCACGTAATAAGCTTGATTGCGCTAAATAAAATTCATAATTACCAGGATATATACGCAACTCACCGTAATCAATATCTGCCATGTGAGTACAAACTGAATTAAGAAAATGGCGATCATGGGAAATAATGATCATGGTACATTTACGTTTATTTAATTCACCTTCTAACCAACTAATGGTGTGAATGTCTAAGTTGTTGGTTGGCTCATCAAGTAACAAAATATCAGGGTTAGCAAATAAAGCTTGTGCTAATAACACACGTAATTTCCAACCAGGTGCCACTTGTTGCATTAAGCCATAATGAAAAGATTCTTCAATACCTGCTTCTAATAAAATTTCGCCAGCGCGACTTTCAGCACTATAACCATCCATTTCAGCAAATTGGCTTTCTAAATCGCCAACACGCATGCCATCTTCTTCGGTCATGTCTGGGTTAGCATAAATGGCGTCACGTTCTTGTTTTACTTTCCATAAAGCAACATCCCCCATGATCACCGTGTCAATAACGCTATGCTCTTCAAAAGCAAATTGATCTTGGCTTAAGGTACCAACTTTATAACCTGAGGTTATTGAAACATTACCTGAGCTAGGTGCAAGTTCACCACTGAGTATTTTCATAAACGTTGATTTTCCGCAACCGTTTGCGCCAATTAAACCGTAGCGGTTGCCATTGCCAAACTTAGCCGAAATATTTTCAAACAACGGCTCAGCGCCAAATTGCATGGTGATGTTAGAGGTAGAGATCAAAACTGCATTCCTAATTTTTCTTAACAGCGTTAATTAATAACTAAAAGTTTAAAAAAACTAGGTGTTAAGGCGTGTGAGTGATGATAAACAATACTGAAAAATTAGCGCTATGTTTGGTCACCAGAATAAGGTGGCGCATTATACAGCAAAGCGCCGAAGATTAATTGATAAATTTAGTTTTTGTCTGAAGATTAAGCGGCATCATGAGCCTGAGTATTTGAATCAAGGCTCGTTAATGGTTATTCAATTTCGTTAGCTTCTTTGATCCGTTCAAGGTTAGCTTCATTTTCTTCAAAGGCCGCTTTGATTTCATCAAGCACGCTACCAACATTTGCTTTAGCATTGGCATCAGCAAAATAACCGGTTAATTCTGTTTCTGGTGTTAGTTCACTTTTTTCATAAATAGCCCACATTTCATGCGCGTATTTTGTACCTAATAATTCCGGTGCATATTGACCATAATAAGCGGTCATATTTTCAACGTCACGGATCAACATCGCTTTTGCATTATTATTCGCAGAGGCATCTACCGCTTGCGGTAAATCAATAATTACTGGGCCATAAGCGTCAACTAACACATTAAATTCAGATAAATCACCATGAATAATACCTGCGCATAACATCCGCAAAACATAAATGATCACTACTTCAAAGTCTTCTATGGCTTGCTCTGCTGTCATCGAAACATCATTTAAGCGTGGCGCAACATCACCGTCATCATCAGTAATTAGCTCCATCAGTAAAACACCGTTATAACAACCATAAGCCTCAGGCACTCTAACACCCGCTTCAGCTAATTGTTTTAAGGCATCAACTTCAGCATTTTGCCATGCTTCTTCTTGTTGAGCTCGACCATACTTAGAGCCTTTTTCCATGGCACGTGCACGTCTACTGTTACGACTTTTACGCCCTTCTTGATATTGCGCCGCTTTTTTAAAGCTACGTTTATTGGCTTCTTTATACACTTTGGCGCAAAGAATATCGTCACCACTACGTACCATATAAACCGTGGCTTCTTTACCACTCATTAACTGACAAATCACTTCGTCAACTAAGCCATCTTCAACAAGTGGCTGAATTCTACTAGGGGTTTTCATGTTACACAGGGTACCTTTAAAACGAAGCTGATACCTTACCCAAGATATCAGAACTGGCGAATAGTTGGCTTAAACGTTGAGCACTTAACTTTGAGAACAATAACGTTAAAAAGACATAAATTTGAGTGTTCGAAAAAGCAGTATAACAGCATGAGCGCCGATAACGTAATTAACCTTAATTTGGTAATAACTAACCTTAACTCGGGGTATGTATATTTCTACATACAATGTCTCTTTTTTCGATAATATCCAGCTTTGCTCACGTAAGTTTAAGTTAATAATATGACATTTTTTATGTTGGCATTTGTCATACTCGCGCTTTCAAAAGCGCTTTATTTTTAAGCGCTATTTTTTTGACACCCACAACAAATCAACCGGCGGTTATCAATGCAATATAATTAATTCTATAAAAATCAGTTTATTAAAAACGTCAAATTAACTTGGCACAACCCTTGATATATCACTAATAAAATAGCTGATGTGGTATTCAAAAATGAAAATATGGCAAGTGGTAAGTTCGATGATAATGGCTGTAATATTAAGTGCTTGTGCAAGCACACAAGAAAATTTTAGCTATTCAGAAGTTAAACGGCCACTAACTTCTGACTTTGAATTAGCCATGTCGTTATTAAATAGGCCATTACCCGAAGATCAATTATTTATGCTCGCTTTCGCTAAACAACAAACCGAGCAATGGGGATATATGAATTATGTTTCAATACTGGGCAATAAGTCTGACTCACCGGCTCCAACTCACGCGAATTGGTTAACAACGGCATTAGATAATGATATTAATGCAAAATTTATTAAAGCTGAAAAACTTTAATATTTTATTTACCTAAACCTATAAACTTATAAATCTATAAAAATTTACAAACAACAAGTTAATGTAGTTCTAGGCTCTGCATTTGAGGATCATTTTCAAACCATAATTCTTTTCTAGCTAATGGCGTTTCAACCGGTAAAAATGGATTACCTATTGTAATGATACGACGATTCGCTAGGTTTGCCCGTTTAATGTTATCCGCATAATGTTGATAAAATATTCGCTCTAACAAGCCATCAGCAATCATTAGCTCTAACCCTTCTTCAATACGCTGGGCTAACTTAGCTTCTTTAGGTGAAATAAAAATATAATACGGGGCAGGAATATAAAGCGCTAACGAAGGCTCAACCACTAAATTAGGGTGGCTATTTTTGCGTAGTAATAATTCATTATAAATTTCATTTGCACCACGTGGAATATAATCAACCCGATTATTTTCCAGCATGTGGTAAAGCCCTCTTAAAGTATTTGCCTCAAAAAGTTTAAAAGCGTGGCTTTTTAATACAGCTGTTGTTGCCCAGCCGATCCTAACACCACCTTGTAACTTTTTAAGATCTTCAAGCGTATGTACATTGGCAAATTTATCGAGATTGTTTTTGTGAACACTTAATAATCGATAATTAAGAATTCCCCGTCTGACAGGAATTCGTATCACAAGGGTATTTTTTTCCCATGCTGGGGTGGTAACCGCCATAAAAGCATTAATGGTGTTACCTGATTTAATTTCCATGATCGCACGTTTAATGGTGGTTGGTGGGCCGTTAATTATAACCTCATAATCACCATACTTTTTTTCTGTAACAGCTAACGCCGTTTGTAAAATAATCATCTTGTATTGAATATGACTATCTTGGCCTTTATTAATACGCACAACGTCTTTAGCTAAGGAGAAAAAAGACAATAAACAGCTAATCATCATTAATATTTTTGGGTTGAACATAAGTAACCTCAAACTCTGTTTATTAGGTATAGCTGTAAATTAACAGTTACGCCATGCAGTTAAAAAACACTAGTTGTTATCAAATTCAAACCATAGCTCTTTTCGATCAAACGGAATGTTTTTAGGTAAATTCGGATTCGTTAATTCGATCATAATGCGTTTACTCAGCTGTGCTTTTTTAATTTTTTCGCCATGAAAACGATTAAAAATTTGTTTTAAAGTGCCATCGGCCACCATGATCTCTAAGCCCTCTTCTATTCGTTTTGCTAACTTAGGAAACTTAGGAGAAACAAAAATATAATACGGCGATTTAATCGATAAGATTAATCTTGGTTCAACAGCCAAATTGGTTAAAGTGGCGCTACGGCTGTCAATTTCATCATAAATTTCATTAATGCCTCGCGGCATATATTTGATCCTGCCGGCAGATAACATTTTAAACAAACCATCTAATGTGTTGGTTTCAAAAATCGGAAAGCCGTGATATTTCAACACATCCGTCATTGCCCAACTTTTTTTTAAACCTAGGGTTAACGTTTTTAGTTGTTGCAGGTTTTTAACTGTTGAAAACAATTCGACATTATTTTTCGTTGTTACCAACAACCTATGTTCAAGCAAACCCCGACGAATAGGAATACGAATCGGCAATAAGGCATCTTCTAACGCTTGCGTGGTCACCGCCATCATCACATTAATATTTTCACCCGATTGAACCTCAACCACAGCACGCTTTTTAACCGCCAGCAATGCTCTTTCAACAATGGCATAATCGCCGTAATCGGCTTTGGTTTTTTCTAGTGAGGTTTTTAATACTTCCAATTTATACAACATGCGTTTGTCATATATCGAAGCGTCTTTATCAAGATAAACAATATCTTTTGCGTTCAAGAAACTCGAAAACAAGCCCACTGAACAACTAAAAATAACAAAATTAAACAGTAACCACGTTTGTTTACTTAACAAGCTAAAACTCTACAACTATTTTAGTGATAACTAGATTATAAGCGAAAACTGATATTTTTCTGTTTGAGACAAAAAAATAATGCTTATGTTTGCGGTGGTGTGATCTCGCACATTTGAAACACTTTTTGCCAATCGTCATCAAAATGGGTTGAAATAGTAATAGGAGCAAGTGTTATTGGATGAATAAAGCTTAACGATTGCGCAATTAACATTAAGCGCTTAAAGCCAAAATGCTCACAAAAAAATGGGTTTTGTTTATTATCACCGTAATTAATATCACCAATAATAGGATGGCGAAGATGGGCTAAATGGCGTCTAATTTGATGGCGACGTCCGGTTTTAGGTAATAACTTAATTAACGAATAACGCACGCTGTTATATTTACCCACCGCAATTGGCAAAGTGGCCGTGGCAATTGATTGATATAAGGTAACAGCCGATTGAGCGGGTTTATTTTGATCGGCAAATTTATCGGCAATTTTGTCGAGTTTTTCTTTTAACGGATGATCAATTTCACCACTACTTATTAAATGGCCACGGGTTAAGGCATAATAAGTTTTTTCAATATTGTGCGAGCTAAACAGCTCCCCCATTTTGCGAGCTACCTCTTCATTTAAGGCAAACAATAACACCCCTGAGGTTGGGCGATCTAAGCGATGTACAGGGTAAACATATTGCCCAATTTGGTCACGTACCAATTGCAAAGCAAAATAAATTTCATGGCGATCTAAATAACTACGATGAACAAATAAACCGGCAGGTTTATCTACCGCAACTAAATATTCATCTTGATATAAAATGGTTAACACAGGTTTTTCTGGCGCTGCCAGCGTACTGCTTGGCTGTTCATTTATAGGTGTTGTCATATTTTTATTAAATCGCCAATAAAGATTATAGAAAGGTTAGAGATAACTTATGGTGTTAAGGCGGTATTATCTCTATAATGCGTGGCTAAAACCACCTAAAATCATGAGTTATTTAACGTGAGTCACATTTCTACTATTTCTGAATTATTAGCTTTATCAAATTGCCAATATCGTATTTACGACATGGGCCGAAAAATAGATAAACTGTCAAAAGAACAATTCGATAAAATTGAAATGACTCATCTGCCTTACCCTTTT
The DNA here is from genome assembly GCF_053470345.1 of Thalassotalea agariperforans. NCBI lineage: Bacteria > Pseudomonadati > Pseudomonadota > Gammaproteobacteria > Alteromonadales > Colwelliaceae > Thalassotalea > Thalassotalea agariperforans. Next base: position 376,486 of record NZ_JBQMWH010000002.1, read on the forward strand.
CCATCACAAGGGCATGCTTTTCTCGCGATTGCCTTTTGGCAAAAAAAATCGACTGAGCCTTATTTGTGGTTTGTAAAACTTCCTCTTGATGAGCGTGGTTTATTAAACCAAGGTGCGCGTAATCATTTTATTGCCATTATCATTGAAGCGTTAGGATCTGACTTATCGGTTGATCCTACCGAGCAGCAAGAAGAATTATTAAAAAGTAATCCGTATCATTTCACGCCAGCGCAATATAAATTAGCCACCATTAACAGCTTATTAAAAAAAGAGTTAAAACAACCAGCAAGTATACATTATGAACATTGCCAAAGTTATTTTGCTGGTGAGTTAACATGGCAAAACTGGCAAGGAGTTGGCGTACAAGGTATTGCCGATTTTGCCCAACGGTTAAATGAAGATAATAACAACCAACGTTTGCTTAACGCCTTACCTCATTTACCCGATGAAGTATTACAACCGGTTTGTGGCGCATTAGAAAACCAGCAGTTATCGGCAGAGCTAATTGCCGCGCTTATTCAAGGTTATAAAACCAACCGACAATTAGACTGGTACTTACGTGCACTGGCTAGCAGTAGCGAACATCCGCATGTGATCGCATTTATTGAGCAATTATTAGCAGAGCAAAAATTATCGGCTGAAAGTTTAATTACCTTAGCTGGCCGAAACTGGTTAGCCTTAGCGGATAAAACGCGCTTATTAGCGTATTTAGAATGTTTAGTATTAATGCCCGAATCTCAATTATTTCCAGCTATTTTTAAAGACTTGGTTGCAATTCCACAGATCCGCCCCATTTTATTTGAATGCATGCGTGAGCCAAACCGCTCAGCTGACTTAGCCAAAGCAATTGGCGCACTCTTTAATCAACAACAATAAGACCTCTTATGGAAAACATATATTATTTACTGTTCGTTTTATTGGTGTTTTGGTATTTCGTTTACTTGCGAAAAATTGCGGAAATAGGCAATAAGCACGCACAGCAATACTGCGAACAAGCCAACTTACAATTTATTGCCGTAGCTAGGCGTTCAAGTGTGCTTAAATTTAATAAAAAATACGGAATACATTGGCTCAGTAATTTTGACTTTGAATTCAGCGGTGATGGTGAAGCCAGTTATCAAGGCACAATGATTTTACGCGGTTTAAAACTTGAAAACGTTACCGTTCCACCTTACCGCGTACATTAATGGTAACAATAAACCGTTAAAGATATAAAGCATCATCCTTTTAATTGCGCCTTTGTTTACGCTATCATAACTAACAAATTAAATGCCATGTTACAGTTTAGAAGCTAAGCATGGTATTAATTAAGCTATCGCGCTGTTACCAATTTACGACACACAATTAACGTTTACTGATTATTGATATGACCCGAACAACACGACGTATAGAGCCTACTCTATCTAGTGAACCAGAAAAACTAGACGAGCACCTGCAACAAGCCGCTTATGCTAACCAGCATCAAGCAAGGCGGCATTCAGCGAAAAAAAACGACTTAACACAACAAATCATGGCGCAAGTTACTGAAAAAGCCTCTGCCCTATTTGTTATTGTTAAACGTTTTTGCTTAGACAAAGTATTTATCAATAAACGCATTAATATCATAATTGCCGCTATTATCAGCGCACTAGTGTTAATTAGCTTAATAGTTTCACTGTTTTCAGCCGAGCCTGAGGTTGTTGACGAGCCCGTAGTTGAACCAATTGAAACCTTAACCACAGTTAACCTAAATAATCGTCACCATAAAGTTACCTTGCCTGATAATTTTTCGGTACTGGTGACAGACTACAACGGTATTGTGATCAGCTGGCAAGCTGAAACAAGCCAAGCACAAAAACTTTGGGATATTCAAACCACCGAAGGTGATAAAAGCTGTCAAGCGATCACCTTTAACAATGGCGAAAGCTACCGCAGTTTAAATGTATTGGTTGAAAATGGTCAGCAATACTTTGCTAACTTTTCACCACTTGATAACGCCAGCATAGTTAAAGCTATTGCTTTACGTGGTAGTTTTAATTTATGCGGATACAATTTTTCACTAAAAGGCAGCCAAGCGGTATTAGGCAAACACCCGTTTTATAGCGAATTGCTAATTAATTAACCTAGCAATCAAATTAAAACACTGACGAAGTTAAATATTTAACTTCGTCATAAAACAAACGTCTGCCAATAATTTAAAGCTAAAGATAATTAACTGGCAGACGATATAGTGAGCATGGCTTATGCTCACTATATTCTCTCAATTTAATATGAACAGTATTATTAACACGTTCAACCAAGCAAACCTGCAACAAGGTTATATTGATCATATTCAGAAATCAGGTAATGAGATTATTCAGCCTGCTACTTCCGATAATTCAACTACGCCATATTCAAACACTAAAAACGCTAGCATTATCGTTAACCTTTCAAATGAAGCGCAAAAAAAGTTAGCCGAAGAGCAAAGTGCTATAGCTAACGAATTAGCCAAACAAACGCAGTTGAAAAAGACACAACAAACCGAAGAAGTGAGTGAAACCGACACTGAACGTTTTGATAAAATGATAGAAAAAGTTCAAGAGAAAATTAAAGAAGTTCAGCAACAAATTCGTGCATTAAACGGTGAAAAAACCGAAGACGCACAAGCCAAACGAAAAGCGCTTGATTCGCAACTTGTTTCATTAAATGCCACGTTAATTGGTTTATTAGGTAAAAAAATAGAAGCGCTTGAAGCGTAAGTTTTTTGAGTAGTTTTTTTAAAGCTATTTAGCCTCGTAATATATTCAAAATAAACATTCACTTTGAAGCTTTTTCAGGAAAAATACTTTCAAATATAGTGATTATTTCCGGTTTTATTGCGGCGGTGGCCGCTGCACACAAGGGGGAAAGAACACCCATTTCCCCCTTACAACTCTCGACAACTGCTCCTGCGTTGTTCTACCTCCTGCATCCATGCAGTCGCCTCGGTGCCCAACTCAGCGGTAACATTAATTTTAATTTCGTAATTTTTCTTATTCCTGATGATGGCACTTCCCTGTGCCAACATCAGTGCTCGACTTCCTGTCTCACATAAGCAAAATTTTCACTCAATAAAAATTAATCCGCTTCAATGGGACTGGTGTTGAATTTGAGGCTCGTTTCTTTATCAATTATAAAAAACAAGTAATTAACGCAGCAAACTGATCCACCAAAAACACTAAACGAGAACGAAGCAAGATCCTGCTTGAACAAACGCCTGAAATGAAAAATTCGATTCACGTATTGCCATCAAGGATGATGGCAAAAGCTGGTGGCACATGGATGTGCCTTCCAGCTGGTACGTCGAAAATCGAATTTATTCATGCAAGGTCAGCGTTTGTTAGCAGCGCTGGGGAGTCCAGAGGGGCGCAGCGCAGCGTCCCTTTGGGTGCTGTCGCCACCGCGACAATATGACTTGATGCAAATATTCAAGTTATAAAGTATTTATCAGGAAAAATACTTTCAAATATGGTGATTATTTCCGGTTTTATTGCGGCGGTGGCCGCTGCACACAAGGGGGAAAGAACACCCATTTCCCCCTTGTATCCCCCTCGGTGCCCAGCTCAGCGGAAACATTAATTTTAATTTCGTAATTTTGCTTATTCCTGATGATGGCACTTCCCTGTGCCAACATCAGTGCTCGACTTCCTGTCTCACATAAGCAAAATTTTCACTCAATAAAAATTAATCCGCTTCAATGGGACTGGTGTTGAATTTGAGGCTCATTTCTTTTTATAGAAAACGAAATTCTCATTTTGTTGTTAAAAATTATCACAGCGAACAGAATAACCAGAAACACCGAACGAAAACGAAGAATAACCCTGCTTGGAAAAATGTCTGAATGAAAAATAAATATCAGCTATTGCTGGCAGGACGCCAGCAAAGTGAAGTAGCACATGGATGTGCGTTCTGAACGTTAGCTCAAGATATTTATTTATCATGAAGAACAACATTTTTCAGCAGCGCTGGGGAGTCCAGAGGGGCGCAGCGCAGCGTCCCTTTGGGTACCGTCACCACCGCGACAATAGAACTTGATGAAAATATTCAAGTTATAAAGTATTTATCAGGAAAAATACTTTCAAATATGGTGATTATTTCCGGTTTTATTGCGGCGGTGGCCGCAGCACACAAGGGGGAAAGAACACCCATTTCCCCCTTGCATCCCCCTCGGTGCCCAACTCAGCGGAAGACTTTGATAATAAGCTAGCATATCACTCGATCCCTGCCGAATGCTCGTCCCTCCGCGCGGCAGCCCTCGACATCCATGTCTCGGGTCGAGTGCTACCTTTGCTAGCTAATTATCAAACCGCTTCAATGGGAATGGTGTTAAATTCTAGGCTCGTTTCTTTTTGGAGTAAAACCAATACAGCGAAATACACCAGCAACAACACCAAACTAAAACGAAGAATGCTCCTGCTTGGAAAAATGTCTGAATGAAAAATAAATATCAGCTATTGCTGGCAGGACGCCAGCAAAGTGAAGTAGTACATGGATGTGCGTTCTGAACGTTAGCTCAAGATATTTATTTCTCATGAAGAACAACATTTTTCAGCAGCGCTGGGGAGTCCAGAGGGGCGCAGCGCAGCGTCCCTTTGGGTGCCGTCGCCACCGCGACAATAAAATATGAAAAAATAAAAAATTAGAAAGTATTTCATTCTTAAGTGTAATTGAGCCGGTAGATTATTTATTCAACATCTTCATTTAACCAATCAATTGCCGATGCTAATTCAACAAGATCTTGATAAAGGCCAATATTTCCTTCATTTATTTTATTTTTTAAATATAAATATTTAAACCACAATTCAGCCCCTTTTCCTGAAAAAACTTTAGATTCCTCAGGTGACAACTGATAAACATCATTTACTATCATTTGAATTGGGGAAATTGAATCCCTACTGTTGCTTCCAAAAAAATGAAATGAACTAACTCCTTCATCAAAGAAATCAGCAAAAGTATCCGATAAATAAAATAAGTAATCTACTAAATATACTCCACTACTAAAAAAACGTAATTTATTAATATTAAAATTAGAGGAATGTTCTGAAATTTCAACACTTATTGATATATCACCTCCTTCTATATTAAAGGTTTCTATTAAGTAATCACTCAAATTTAAGTTTTGTTCTCCTTTCTTTCTATTAAATTTTTTAGTTATTATTTCTTCGTATAAAGACTCATCTTTCTCTCTAATACATAATAAGCTTGCCAACATAACAACATCAATTGCCGTTTTATTTGGGAGATTAGAAACAATTGCGATAATTCGTTCTGTTACCTGAATAGCAATTCTTGGGGATAAATTAAATGCATTTAAAACAGTTGTAATATTACCTAGTGTTAATAAATAATTGTCATTTATGGGCCAAACAACAATATCTAAATTATCAAAGTATTCTTTTGAAAATTTCTTAATATCACAATGTACTTCAATCAAATTATCTAAATTAGGCGCTTTAAGAGTAAAGCGGCTATTAAAAAAGCGAGTTAAATAAGTTCTTGCATCAAAACCTAGGCCATAAATAGCTTTAACTGCATGCTGTAATTGCTCTGTGTCGGTAGCAACAACAAAAACAACCCCAGGAATATCAAAAATATGTTTTATCGTTTCAAGCATTTCTACTGCATAACTAGGGCGGCATCGATCTAATTCATCAATAAAAATGAAAGCTGGGTAACTACGACTTTCTTGTTCTACAACCTCTTTAATCCACCTTTCTACATCATTTTTTAATTTATTTATCGCTTTAGATTTTGCATCGTGTTCATCAATTAACTGCTCAACCACTTTTGAGGCTGCCAGCCCCATATCTATTGGGTTACCATTTTCATCAGTAGCGTTTTCTTCATGAGTGTCGTTATCTGTATCAAATAGTTTGGAAGGATCGACACCTAAATACCGTTTTGCTAATCCTCTGGCTAAACTTGGCCCTGCAGCCTTAAATAAACTTATTAGTTGATTAGGTGGTTTAAATCTATCTTCATTGCTATTAGGACATTGTTCTGTCAATTGATTAATCATTGAAGAAACAACTGTCATTAGCGGATCATCTGAATAATCTTGTTTCCATGCATCAATATACACCACAGGAAAATATGCTTTAATATCATTTGACCAACGTCTCAAAAAATATGATTTACCAGAACCCCATTGGGAATTTAAGTTCAATACATAATTAGAGTTGAGTCCTTTTATATCATCTCTTCCTTCTGAAGCTAAAAACTTAGTCAGAAATTCTGCGTATTTTTGTCTTTGCAGTTTATCAATTGGAAATGTTTCAATAACTATATTGGGATCTATTTTATTATCTGTAATCTCTAATTTCTCTGACCAATCAAAAGAAATACTATCCTTCATATCAAATCACTCCATAATTTATGGCTTACTATATTGTTCGAGTTATTAAATGAAAGCAACAAAAAAACGAGCCTTAAGGCTCGCTTTTTATAAATAATATCAATTAGATACTAATCCTGATACGTCTCAACCGGCGGACAAGAACATATCAAATTCCGATCCCCATAAACATCATCAATCCTATTAACCGTTGGCCAAAACTTATTCGCAGCCACTGCTGGTACAGGAAATACTGCTTCAGCAATACTATAACCACGATCCCATGAGGCATCGGTAATATCAGCTAAGGTATGTGGTGCATGGTGAAACGTGTTGGTTAAAATGTTTAGCTAGCTCTACTTCTTGTTGTGCAAGAATACTATTGCGTTCATTTAACAATAACTCTTTTTCTTCAGCGAGTCGCTGAAGCTGATTATCAATTTCTAAGAGCCTATCTGATAACGCACTGGACACATTAATTACTCAAAAGCTGTTTTAAGGTTTTCTGCTCTTAGTATTCGCATGACATCAACGTAGTCATTAGAAACGACATAGTAAATAGCATGTTTTCCATACACGCTGCGCCTATATCCCTTACGAATGTGATCGACAGCCTGATAATGCAAGGGGGTTTCCGCAATGCTTTGAAAATGAATAATCAACCCATCAATATAAGATTTAGCCTGAGCTAAACCAAAATTATCAATACCATATTCAAATAGCTGCTCGAAGTCCTGATCGGCAGCAGAGCTTAATCTATACTTTGCCATTGGCTTGTTTTCTAGCAATCACCGCATTAACAATATCTTCAGGAGAACGAGAGCTAAAACCGCTTTGTTCAGCTTTGATCAGTTCTTGCCTAATGACTTCAACTTCACTAGCACGCATTTGCTCTTTTCTGATCAAATCTCGTAATAACTCACTGTCACTGGCATAGTTTCCTGTTGCAAGTTGAGCTTGCATCCATTGTTCTTGTTGATCAGTTACTGTGATACTTTTCTTTACCATTGCCATAATTTACCTCTAATGAAAGAACTCTTGTAAGGATTTTATCCTACTTTATACTACCAGATTAATTCTAGTACAGTTCACTCAAAAGTTCCTACTAAAATTTGTATGCTAGATTGCATCTATGATGCAATTCCAGTGAACAAGCTAATTTGGTACCTAGCAAGCATATAGAGTGAGTTAGTTCTGAATCTAGTCCAAACCGCACTCCCAACATTTGTAATAGCTCTGCAATATGTAGCTGGAAAAATTTCGATGCCTAGCGTCGGTATACCTCATTTCTTCGAAATGAGAAGAAAACCAGAATTATTCATTTAATGCTTTAGGAAGTAGGAATATCGGTAATGAATGATTTAATTTGGTCTCAATTATATACAGAGCACCTCTTTTAAAAGATTTACAGTAAAAAAAGTAAATTCTTTGATATTCAGAAGATAAGACCGAACTTAAACTCAAGGCAGACGTTAATATTTAATATTAAAGCTTAATTACAGTATATGCTTCAGGATTTATCAGGTAAGTTCGCATCGCTAATTAAGCCCTTTTCTCCATTTTTTTCCGTTTTATCAAACCTTTTCACTAAGAATTAATCATCTTCTTTCAAAGAAGTTGCATGATCATTATCAACCACTATTATTTGATAATTATCCTTAAGCGTTAATTAAATCAGATCAAATACATTAATATGAAATATGGGGCATTACTCCAATCTTTAACTGATAAAAGTATTAGAAACAAAAAAGCGAGCTTATTAGCTCGCTTTTTATAAATAATATCAATTGTCACTTTCGAATTAAGTTTGAAACTAAGCACACTGATTTTAAAGGGGGTTATCACAACCTAAAATTTAAAACAAAACGTTTAAAGTTATACTTTTGGCCGTTACGCAATCAATAAAGTTTGAAACTCATATTTGCAGATAAGTTCTAATTAATTTCAACCTAATAACGCTGAATTCAGGAGTGCTAATAATGGCTTTTAGTTAAGTGCCAACCTGCACCATATTTGCACTTATATACCCTTAAATTTATCCCTTGCTCATTAAATATAATATCTGCTCTGGTATTCGCTTCTTTCTTTGTTCGATAAGTATCCTTATAACTACCATCCCCGGCAGTACACCTTTGGCATTTTTCGCTAGGAGTAACCCTAAACTTAGGTGATAAATGCCAAAAATCACATTTATTACACTTATAAGGAGATAACTCATTATTATAGATTTCTTTTGAATATTCAGCAGCGCTTTGTGCCTCCTCTTCATCAAAATATACACTCAATGGTTCACCAGACATCTTTCCAAAACAAGTATCGCTTTTCATTATGCCGCTCCTTCATTTTCAACGATTGATATTCCTTCAACGGGAAAGTACCTTGCAATGAAAACAGCATGATTGAAGTTAATTTGTTCTAACGCCTTGCCTGCCCCAACGTCATTAATGCATTCACTATATTTATAACCAGAACCACTAGCCGAGTTTTGGTAAAACCGACCTTTGGGGTCAATCATAAAGTATGACTCAGTCATTGCTGAATTTGACTCAGCATAAACAGGTAAGTCACGACCAAGATGTTTCTCAACGAAACTATTAAACTGACCATTTGAGATAAGAAGATCGTCATCACCATATGGCATTACATGCAATACTTTCCACTTATATGGCTTTATTTCTGAGATTAGGCCAGAGAAATCTTCTTGCCAATTAAACTGATTCACTACGGTATTAATTTTGGCTTTAATACCTTTTTGTGTTTTTTCTAGTTTTGATAATGCAAGCTTCAGTTCGTCGGAGCTTAAAGAATTACCTTTCCTATCAATCCTTCCGATCCTCGATCTAATATCATAGCTTTGACTATCGAAACTGATTCCGACCATATCTAATACATTATTAGGAAGATCGAATTTGTTATTTAGTAGGTAGTGGCCGTTAGTGATAATTGAGGTTTTAAAACCTTTTTGTTTCGCTAACATTAGAACAATTGAAAAAGTACTACCCAATATCATTGGCTCACCGCCTGCAATATTTAGCCGAACATTTTTATATTCAAGATTTTGCTTTATTGGAGGATTTCCACAAATAAAATAGCTAGCTAAGCTATCTAAGATTTTTTCAATAGATTCGAGTGAACGATGTAATTCGTTTGGCTTACCCCACTTAGCAAAACAGTAACTACAGTTATAGTTGCATGCTTCGGTGATATGCCAATTAATGACTAACTCATCGACTTTGTTGACGAGTGATGAAGTCGAATTTTCGACAGAACTGTTTTGTGTAGACATACGTATACTCCTTGACTGGCCCACACTCGCAGGCCTTAAAGTTTCAACATGGCGGACGGCTAGCGTCGAGGAGGAGCATCAGGCTCCAGTACACCAAGGTTGGATTATTTAGATTTTAGGTAGTTTATGGATTGCGCATTAAGTTGCGCCTTGTTTTAAGCGCTGCTTCATAATCAACTGATTCAGGGCCCAGTAACTCTTGACGTTGACATAATAAAAGCCACCATTCAGCAGCAATAATGCCGCGTTTTAAATCTTGAATTGAAGGGCTTTTCTTAGCATGTCGTCGAACTGCCTTATAACACTCACTTGCTATAGAACGGACATCTTCACTAGGATCTGACTTTTTAGTGAAATTCACAGTTTTATGAACTTTACCATTTAGATCAAAACCTAACTCTTTTAAAGCTTTTAAATAACCTTGTCTCCAAATAGAAGATTGTTCTACTACTTGGCTAGAATCATATTTTCCATCTTTTGCTTTTTCACTTTTACGAAGACGCAAACGGCTCAAGCAAAACTCGACTAGCTCATGAGAAAAGTTCACATAAAAATCGCTCTGAACTTGCTGAAAGTTTTCTTGCGTAACTCCTCTGTTGCCATTTGTTTGGTATGCAAATTGCGTTTTAGATAGCTCGACTAATGAATCGTACCACCTGCAATGACCTTCACGATTAAATAAAGAACCTATTTTAGAAATAGATTCATCCGCATAAGGTTCGTTAGAAGACCTAAGCAATAAAAGTCGATGGCGTATTGCTTTTTTAGCTGATGATTTGTCAAAAAAGCTAAGCAGCTTTTCTAAATTTTGATGGTGATGTTCAACCTTTTCAGTATCATTAGACTTTGACAGTTCTCCACGAATAATGCCAATACTCTTGTCTACATACAGAGCCACTTTCTCAAGTTCAATTCTGTCAATAGCGACAATAGTCCAATCAGGTGTTAGCTCTTTTGGAAAGCCCTCTGATAAGACCAAGTTAATAAAAAGTTCATTCCACCACTCAAAATAGCCTTTATAACAATCTTCTGTATATGGTGGATGACAAGACAAAATACTTAATTTCTGCTCTATAGATGAAACGTTAAGTTGCTCTAGAAATACGCTTTCCCACAACTCGTAGTGTTCTTTATTAATCCATTTTTCTTGACATTGAGAGAAATTAAAAGTTCGACTTTTTGAATTCAATACAGACTGGAAATCACTATTAATTGAATATCCAACCCAGGCAATTAATTGCTCCCGCGTTAATTCTAAACATAACTCTTGATGGGCACTTTTTAGCTCTTTATTTAATTTCTCATGATTTAACTCGCTGTAATCATAACTCTTATATATTTTATCGTTACAGTATGAAAGAAAATAACTGTCTAAACCTTTAGCCCATTGCTCACTATCATCTTTACTGGCAAGAGTTAAATCAGTATTTACATATAGAAGCTTTTCAATATTTAATTTCGTATCTTTCAACCATTCATTAAGTAGCTCAGAAACCTCGCTATTTTCTTCTCTTTCAAAGCCTATTGCCGACTGTATTTTGTACCACGGTGAACTAACGTCATAGAGAAAGTCATTACTGCTCAATAACATCTTACCCGCTTTAGCATCTGACTTTATCCAAGCCTTAATAAATTCAATACCTCGTATAATATTTGAGGATTTTTTCGTTAGCGGACCAGTGATTAAGTGGACTTTTGCTATGCTCTGCAACTCTCTAAATAGCTCAGTTCCTTCCAAATATTTAAGCTCAGGGGCTACAGCATAAAGGTAATTCCACAACACTGTTTGCCTCTTTTGCGGCTCTAACTTGTTTAGCGCCTCATCATCAAAAAAGGCTTGAGAATAATGGTAATCTGCACCATAAAGCCATAAAACCATTACATAGTAGTCATTTACTTTATTTTTGATACCAGCTTCAAAAAGACCGAATGGAGAATCAGGGAAGAACTGTTGAATAACATCATCTAAAAACTCCATTTGAGGGCTTTTTTTCTTTTTCTGCATTCTAAAAAAGAAAGTAAGATCGTCATCAAACAAATCTCGCTTTAATAGATCTACATAGAAGCCAACACATTTTTCTTGCTCAGAGCTAAACTGTCCAAGGTTCGACAATGAACCTTCTAGTTTTTCTCCTCTGCGAAAAATATTCTGCCAGTTATCAGAAAAGTGTTTAATCAATAATATTCGTAAGTCACCTTGAATATCAAACTCATCTAGAGCTTGTACAAAGCGTTCTTTGGGATCGTTTTTTTCATTCAGAGGGTGCGCAAAAGCCGCATCTATTCTGTGCATTTTATCTCCAATATAATTGGTTTATGTTTCACTAAAAAGATTCCGGTACTAAACCGGTTTGCAGTTGAAACCTCCCGTGCAACAGAGGGGAGCGGAAAAAGTGAGCAACATGCTCGGTAGCCGACTGCAAAAGTCTTATTTAAGATATTAATTTTTCTTAATACTGTCAATAAGATATTAATTAAAAATTAAAAAGCGGAGCTTTATTCACACTAAGCAATGGACTTTTCGACGCCTAAACGTCGGTCTACCTCATTTCGTAGAAATGAGAAAAACTCCAGTCTTGATTAATTTCACGTGTGTAAGAAGTAATCTCGGTTAATTTAATTTTTATTGTCCTCAATTATATTTGGTCTTCCAGTTGTAATTAAAACAATTAAAGGTAATCAAATAACACTTAACTCTATTAAAGAATGATACTTAAAGTTTGAGGAAGTATTGAAAATATTTCTAGTTAATTATCTTAACCATCTATTCCGTGGGACTGTGTAAATATTTAAGTTACATAAGCCTTATAAAACCAAAAAAATAGACAAACCGAAGTTTGTCTATTTTTATATACATTGTCTGAATTTTATATATCCAGACACAATTAGATACTAATCCTGATACGTCTCCACTGGCGGACAAGAACATATCAAATTCCTATCCCCATAAACATCATCAATCCTATTAACCGTTGGCCAAAACTTATTCGCAGCCACCGCCGGTACAGGAAATACAGCTTCAGCAATACTATAACCACGATCCCATGAGGCATCGGTAATATCAGATAAGGTATGTGGTGCATGGTGTAATGGGTTGTTGTCGACACTCCATTCGCCCTGCTCTATTTTACGAATTTCATCACGAATACATGTCATGGCTTCAATAAAACGATCAAGTTCAGGTTTTGCTTCCGACTCAGTCGGTTCAATCATTAATGTACCTGCCACTGGGAACGACATAGTAGGTGAATGGAAACCATAATCTTGTAAGCGTTTAGCAACATCCATTTCAGTAACACCAGAAAGCTCTTTTAATGGGCGTAGGTCAACAATACATTCATGAGCTACACGGCCATTTTTACCTGAGTATAAAATTGGGTAATGTTGGCTCAGTTTTTTCGCTAAATAGTTAGCATTAGCAATGGCGTATTTAGTGGCGTCAGTTACGCCTTTTTTACCTAACATGGCAATGTAAAGGTACGAGATACATAAAATACCCGCACTACCAAAAGGTGCTGCTGATACTGCGCCGTTGCCTTTAGTCGCTTCATTTACGGTAATTAATGCGTGATCAGGTAAAAATGGTGCAAGGTGTGCTTTAACACTAATTGGTCCCATACCTGGGCCACCGCCACCATGTGGAATAGCAAAGGTTTTATGTAAGTTTAAGTGTGATACGTCAGCGCCAATAAAGCCTGGTGAAGTTAATCCTACTTGTGCATTCATGTTAGCGCCATCTAAATACACTTGGCCGCCGTTAGCATGAACTATGTCGCAAATATCACGAATAGTGGTTTCATAAACACCGTGGGTTGATGGATACGTGATCATAATACACGATAAGTTTTCTGCTAACTCTTCCGCTTTCGCTTTTAAGTCAGCCATGTCAACGTTACCTTGTTTATCACAGTCAACCACAACAACTTTCATACCCACCATTTGTGCAGAAGCTGGGTTAGTACCATGGGCAGATGAAGGGATTAAACAAATGTTACGATGCCCTTCACCACGGCTTTGGTGGTATTTAACTATGGCAATAAGGCCAGCATATTCACCTTGTGCACCCGAGTTTGGTTGCATTGAAATATTGTCGTAGCCGGTTAATTCAACTAATGCTTCGCCTAACTCGTCGATCATTTGCTTGTAACCTTGCGCTTGCTCGATTGGTGCAAACGGATGCATGTTGGCAAATTCAGGCCATGACACTGGGATCATTTGCGCGGTAGCATTTAATTTCATGGTACAAGAGCCAAGCGAAATCATTGAGTGATTAAGCGCTAAGTCTTTGTTTTCTAATTTTTTGATATAACGCAGCATTTCGGTTTCACTGTGGTGTGAATTAAATACCGGATGCGTTAAATAAGCCGAGGTACGTTTTAAGTTTTCAGGAATAGACTGGCTACCTAATATGCGTAATTCAGTATCAAGTTGCTCAATATCTAAGTTGTGATCAGCACCTAACAAAATATCGAATAAAATTTGTAAGTCTTCACGGGTAGTGGTTTCATCAAGTGAAACACTAATTTGCTCGGCAATATCAGTACGTAAGTTAACACCTGCAGCAAGTGCACGTTCAACAATTGTTGCTTTTAATTCAGTGCCTACATTAAAGGTTACTGTGTCGAAAAAGCTGCTATGAAAGGTGCTTAAGCCTTTAGCATTACAACCATTTGCTAAAAGGTCAGCAAAACGGTGAATTCGCTCAGCAATTATTTTTAAACCTTTAGGACCATGATAAACCGCATAAAATGCCGCCATGTTGGCTAATAATACTTGCGCGGTACAAATGTTAGAGTTGGCTTTTTCACGGCGAATATGTTGCTCACGGGTTTGCATTGCCATACGTAATGCAGGGTTACCACGCGTGTCTTTTGAAACACCAATAATTCTACCCGGTAACGAACGTTTGTATTTGTCGCTAGTGGTAAAAAATGCCGCGTGTGGACCACCATAGCCCATAGGAACACCAAAACGTTGGCTTGAACCTATTACCGCGTCAGCACCTAATTCACCAGGTGATTTTAACAAGGCTAAGCTCATTAAGTCAGCCGCTACCGCTACAATACCTTTGTTAGCATGAACCGCTTCAATTAACGTTGAAATGTCGGTTACTTCACCTGTTGCACTTGGGTATTGTAATAACGCGCCAAAAACATCGTGATCAGCAACCGTTTCAGCTGGTGCTACTACTACCTCAAAACCAAACATATCAGCACGTTGTTTTACTACATCAATAGTTTGTGGAAACACTTCTTCGGCAATAAAAAACAAGTTAGATTTTTTATTTTTTGAAACACGTTTAGCCAAGGCCATCGCTTCGGCAGCAGCAGTACCTTCATCTAATAAAGAAGCTGAGGCTAAATCTAACCCTGTTAGGTCAATACACATTTGCTGATAGTTTAATAATGACTCTAAACGCCCTTGCGCTATTTCAGGTTGATAAGGGGTATAAGCGGTATACCAACCTGGGTTTTCTAGCACGTTACGTAAAATAACGTTCGGCGTTAGCGTTGGGTAATACCCTAAACCAATATATGAAGTATTAACGACATTTTGGCTAGCAATGGCTTTTAATTCTTTTAGTGCTTTAACTTCTGTTTTACTTTCTTCAATAGCCGGTAATTCAGGTAAACGAATACTGCTTGGCACAATTTCGTCAATTAAGGCATCCAACGAGTCAGCACCAAGATCTGCTAACATAGCAGCCTTTTGTGCTTCATCAGGGCCAATATGGCGACGAATAAAGTCTTGAGTTTGCTCAAGTTCGTACAATGAAGCTACAGGATTTGATTGAGTAGTCATAAAACAAAGTTACCTAAAAAATAATGTTCAGTTAATCACTAAAAATAAAGCCATTGGCAATAAAAAGTTAACCAATGGCCAAGTTGCGCTTGTTTAAGTGCGCTTTTTCGAGCTAAAACAACAGAGAAAATTAATTTATCTACTTAAGATAAATTAATTAGTCTTCGTCAATGCTATTTTCGTAGCCTTCAGCATCTAATAATGTTTCAAGTTCAGAGGCATCTTCAATTTGAATTTTAAACATCCAGCCATCACCAAAAGCGTCTGAGTTAACTAATTCTGGTGAGTTTTCTAAATCTTCGTTTACTTCAACAATTTCACCGGTAACTGGTGCATAAATGTCTGATGCTGCTTTTACTGACTCAGCAACGGCAACATCGTCACCTGTACAAACCGCTTCACCTACTTCTGGTAATTCAACAAATACCATGTCGCCTAATAATTCTTGAGCGTGCTCAGTGATACCAACAGTGACAATACCGTTGCCTTCGTCTCTAACCCATTCGTGTGAAACGGTGTATTTTAATTCTGAAGGAATGTTGCTCATTTTATGTTCCTAATTGTTAATGTAATTGTGTAATTTTTTATAAAATTGGTTTGAGTGAAAACTCATTTTTCAGCTTATTGGTTAATAATAAGTTAACAATAAACCTTGTTAAATATAGCGCTAATTAAAAGTTTGTCAGCCATTTTTGCATGAGAACATTTAATCTATCGCTATAGATTAAAATACTTGTTTGCCATTACGGACAAATAACGGTTTAACCACTTGTACGTTAACTAATTTTTTACGCATTTCAACAGCAATGGTATCACCAACGTTAACGGTATTAGGCACTCTTGCCATGGCAATAGAATAACCTAATGTAGGTGAAAACGTGCCCGAGGTAATAATTCCTTCTGCTGCGCTAGCGCCTTCAGCAGCACCATCAGTAACGAGTACTTTTTGACCTGTACGTAATACGCCTTTGTCGGTCATCACTAAACCCACTAATTTTGCTTGGTCGTTAGCTTTAAGTTGCGCTGCTAATACATCTTTACCAATAAAGTCACGGTTTTCATCATCCCAGCTAATTGTCCACGCCATGTTAGCGGCTAATGGTGAAATGGTTTCATCCATGTCTAAACCGTATAAGTTCATACCCGCTTCTAAACGTAGAGTATCACGAGCACCTAAACCACAAGGCACAACACCAGCGTCTAACAATTGTTGCCATAAATCTGCGGCTTGGGCTTCTGGTACCACAATTTCATAGCCTTGCTCACCGGTATAGCCAGTAGTGGCAATAAATAAATCACCTGCTTGCACACCAAAAAACGGTTTCATACCTTCAACAGCTTGGTTTTGTTCAGCAGATAATAAAGTAGCAACAATACTTTTAGCGTTAGGGCCTTGGACGGCGATCATGCCAAATTCAGGACGTTCATTAATATCAACGTTAAAACCGGCCGCTTGCTTGTTTAACCAAGCTAAATCTTTTTCGCGAGTGGCTGAATTAACCACTAAACGGTAATCAGTGTCTGAAAAGAAATAAATGATCAAGTCATCAATAACACCGCCAGCTTCATTTAACATGCCGGTATATAAGGCTTTGCCCTTTTGCGTTAATTTGGCCACGTCGTTGATCACTAATCGACGTAAATAGGCTTTAGCATCAGCACCTGAAATATCAACTATGGTCATGTGAGAAACATCAAACATACCGGCTTTTTGACGTACCGCATGATGCTCTTCTATTTGAGAACCGTAATTAATTGGCATTTCCCAGCCATGAAAGTCAACCATTTTGGCGCCAGCTTCAATGTGCTTAGCATGTAATACGGTTTGATTAGTCATCGTTTTATTCCAGGGTATATCGATCGTTAATTGGCGTATTTTTGCCTAAAAGGATCATTAACGATCAAGTGCTAAAAATTGCCGAGAATTATAATCGGCTAATTAGCACAATTCAACGAAATACCAACACAAAAGAAAGATAAAACCATCTAAACCAAACAATCCGAATATAATTTCAAATAACAACCATTTACCAAATTAAATATCAACACATAAGCTAAAAGTGATGATAGCTAAGTTAACACAGCTATAAATCTATCAATTAATACGTTATATTTATTTTAACTTGTTAACTTAGATATACTTATGAACAATTCTCCACTCAGCAACTTAATAAAATCATGCACTAATGGTGATAAAATTGATTTAAAAAAATTGTGCGATACTTTAGATATTAAAGTGGTAGGCGACACTAATTTAAAAGATCTTTGTAAGATCGGGCGTGATGAAAATCGTCAGGCTTATATTTGGTTACAACCAAGCGTTGACCCTAAAACACGCTTCACGCTTATTGCTATTGCCATAGCGGAATTTATTATTCACCCAGAAAGAATAAGTGGGGCGGGTATTAGTTATGATATGTTTGCCTTAGCAGATCTTCATCGTAAAAAGCACACCCCTTTTATGATGTTAGCCACGCGTTTAGCCATTCCTGAGCATATTATTGAAAAGTTAATTATTGCGGCTGAATTAGAGTTTGAAAGTAAGCGTGTCAGAGATAAAACCGAGAGATTTGACAGCGAAGCCTATATTAATAATTCCATATTTTTACCCGAGTTCATCCGCTGTGTTGTCAGAGACAGTTCAGGAAAAGTACTGTTAGATAATATTGAATATAAACAAGGTTAACTAAATAACCTGAATTCGGGATAACAACTTGCTTTCTAGCAGCTGTTTTTCCTTATTACTGCGTTAAATTTAATTGCAATAGGCTCGCTATTGGCGCTTAAATTTGCCTTGTACTAAGAAAAAACATCAAGCTAGAATAGAGAAAAAATCAAAATATATGTATTTCATATAGTTAGCTAATTTCTTATCCCGAGTTCAGGTTAAATAAAAAAGCTCGTAGAGTATTATTCTACGAGCTTTTAATTTATTTACAGATAATTTATTTACAGATATATATCATCATTATTAAAACGTCATTCTAACGCCTAATAATGCGCGACGTCCGGTGTATTCATTATGAATAACACGCTCACGAACATCAGCATATCTTATGGCATTCTCATCCAATAAATTACTAATATCAAAAGTTAGTTTAGTGTTTTCCGATATTGAATAACCAAAACCAAGATCTAGCTGACCGTATTCATCAAAATGTTCAGGGATCCCTGCTAAACCAGAGCGTTTAACTAAGAAACTATCACGCCAGTTCCATGAAACTCGAGCAGAAAAACTGTCATCTTCATAAAAAGCGATCACGTTATATGAATGTGGTGTAAAACCTTCTAAACCATTACCTGGAGCAGTAACAAGTGGTTGGCTGTCAGCATTAACACCTTCATCATTACCGGCAACAAACGTATAGTTTGCTTGAATACCAGTATTACTCCACAAGCCTGGTAAAAAGTCAAAATATACTAAGCCTGCTAATTCATACCCTTGCACTGAGCCACCATCAACATTACGTTGTGCAGTATCTTGAAGAATAATATCGCCAAACGCTGGGTGATTAAAACCAGAATCAAGTAATTCAGTGGTTTCTGAAATAGAGGTTGTTACATCTTTATAAAATAAAGATATTGAAAACGCATTACCATTGTCAGCGTAATACTCTAGTGATGTATCGTACTGCCAAGCTTCAAACGGTTCTAAATAAGGGTTATTTGCCGTTCTAGTTGAAAGCCCAAATAAGCCACTAAAGTTTTGGCTTGGAGTAATTGCCCCCATATTCGGACGAGTGATCACTTTTGATGCTGCCGCTCTAAAATCAACACTATCACTCAGCTCTAACTTAAAGTTAGCACTTGGTAAAAAGTTAGAATAGGAATTTTCAGCAGACAGTTGTTGGCGTGGCGTAGTTACATACGTTAAGCCAGACGTTGCTCCATTAGGATCTTCAGATTCAATACGAATTAACTCAACTGATGGCCCTGAAGCCGTTGTTTCAGTTTCAACATATCGAAGACCAAAATTAGCTGACCAGAACATGCTTTGAAATTCGCCCATAAGATCAACTTTAACATAAGCGCCGTAATTGGTTTCTTCAACATTTCTCGCTAGATCAGGACGTGCCTGCGTTGTACAAACGTTGTTATTTCCTGAGTTTTTACGAATAGCACTACAATAACCAGCCAGATCCGTTAACAAATATTCACGAGGAAAATCAGCACCCGAGTCACTCAATAAGCTCCCCATTGAAACTGGCGTGAAAATTTCTTCAGGAAGAGCAAAAAAACGCCCTGCCATATGAGGTCTTGGTCCATTGGCTACGTTGATTGCTTCCCAAGGGGATTGCACACCATCTGTTGGGTCAAACCAAGCAACAAAGTTATGATCGCCAAATAAAGCACCGGCTGAGCTATAGCCAGGGTCAAATGGACCATCAGGGTTAGTTGGCGCATAGGTACCTGAATTGTAAGGTAAAGCATCTTTTTTACGATCACTATAAAACACACCGGCTTTAACTGCGCTAACGACGCTATTCTCGACGAGGAATGAACCATCAAAGCGTGCTTCAAATACTTCATCTTCTCTTTCAATAGCAGGTGTTAATGCAACATGTGCTCGAGCATTGGCAGGATCAGATAAGTCAAAAGACGTTGACCACGAAGGTACATCGCCATTTGCCCAAGTAATAATGTTATTTTTAAATTCTGGGCTCGTTTCACCAGCCGTTGGGTCATCTAACGTTCCAGGTGCTAAAGGATCATTCCAAGGGTTATTATCTTTGACTGCTGGCTGCAATCGTGTGCCTTGGTTCCATGCTTCAGCACGTGACCAAGAAACATCAGCCGTTAACTCTAAGCCATTATCTAAATGATAAAAACCATTCCAACCTAATGCGATTGTTTCTGAATCACCACCTCTTTCTTCAAAGCGATAATCAACTGGACCAAAACTTTTAACAAATGAGGTTGCCGTGCCATTTTCATTTACTTCAACCTTTGAAAAATTAGGGAACTGTAGTGGCGCATTAATACCTTGAGTTGTTGTTTCACGTTTAAAATCAACATACAAAGCATCAACTGTCATGCCCATATTATCATTAGGTTGATACTGAAAAGTCGCACTGGTACTAAGACGTTTGCGATCATCAATGGTGAAACTTTGCCCCATTTCTTGTGGAAATCTAAATTCAATGGTTTCTGCTGAATCTTCTGTTACACCATTGTAATAAGCCCACTGACCACCTCGAGATTCTTCTAATTGAGTACTACGATCTTCGTAGGAAGCGGCGAATAAAAAACCCATTGTTTCATCAGCAGAAGTATTACTGATCAAACCAGACAAACGTGGGTCCCAATTGTCAGCCATATCTTGATAACGACCTTGCACAGAACCAGACATATGAAGACCTGGTTTATCAAGTGGGCGAGCTGTGCGCATATTGATGCTAGCACCAATGCTACCGTCCCATAAATCTGACGTTGGTGTTTTTACCACATCAGCACCAGTTAATACTTCTGCGGCTAATGCTTGAAAGTCGAACGCACGACTTATACCAACTTTAGAAAAAGAATAATCGACTTCACCGTCATTAGAAATTGTTGCTATGGTGCGATCATTTAAACGCACTGAGTTAAATTCAGGGCCAAAGCCTCGAACAGTAATTTTTGAACCTTCTCCTGATTTTCTATCAATAAATACACCTGATACCCGCTGAAGTGATTCGGCAATATTCTGATCAGGAAATTTCCCCATATCTTCAGCAGTAATTGAATCAACAGCATTAGGCGCTTCTCGTTTTCGATCTAATGCTTTTTCTAATGATCCCCGAATTCCTCTAACTTCAATCACTTCAACAGCAGTATCAGTTTGTGCGTATACATTACTAATGCCACTAAGTGCTGAACAACAGGCTACGTATAATAGTTTATGTTTCCATGTCTTTTGCATCTTATATCCTCATTTAAAATGAATGAATGCTTATTGTTTATAGTTTTATGGAATGCTTATTAAGAAGTAATGGTGACGTTGTAAACATAGATAATTTGACCACTTTTCAGCTACGTTTTAAGCTACGTTTTAAGCTACGTAATATACGAGCATAAACACTAATAGTGAGATTATCGTATGTTCGTGTTCTCCATTTTTTTCTTAGTCACTTTCCAATGTGTATTGCGAAATTTTTCACAACACTTTAACCAACATAGTTCAATAAAAATCAAAAGTAAACCAATACAATCAACAAAGTTCACAATTAACATACTTGTTTCATCAAAAGCACAACAAAACAATAACAACAATAAAAAAATTTAAATTAACTATAAAATTCAATACGATAAGTTAAAACCATTAAATACAACGAATAATCAAAACAAGTCATATTAAATTTAAGTAAAGGAAAAATTAAAAGACGTAAGACAGCGTCTTAATGAAGGAAGCATGCAGTGTTTAGTATAAAAAGAGCACTAAAGTGATATATTTCGCTAAAGTGATTATTTAACGATTTTTGGGGTTAGTTTTGCCAGTGAAGGCAAGTGATGTTGATAGCCTAATGCTTGTTTGATCATTTGCTGTTTAACGGGTGCAAGGTTGTTTAATAAACTCATACCAATGCCACGCAGCAGTTGAGTTGGCTTTTGTTGCGGGGTAAAAACTTGCTTGATGGCTTCCATCGCGGCGATCATTTCAGCGGCATCATTTTTACGCCAACGCTCAAAGTTTTTTAAGGTTTTTTGTGACACGGTCAAGCTGTTGTTTTCAACTTGTAACGCTAAACATTCTGCTAAGGCGGCAGCGTCTTTTAAACCTAAATTCACTCCCTGCCCCGCTAACGGATGAATAGTATGAGCTGCATCACCAATTAATATCGCCCGTTCTTGCATAAAGTTTTGTGCCAAACGCATAGTTAACGGATAACTAAAGCGCTCACTGGCTAAGCTTATTACGCCTAATTTACCATCGGCCGCTGCGGTTATTTCTTTGTTAAAAGCCTCAGGTGATAAAGCGTTTAACCGTTTTGCTTCATCCGGTGATGTCGACCACACAATAGAGGCCAATTGTTGCTCGTTTTTTTCGCTGGCTAACGGTAAAAAAGCTAACGGGCCAGTGGGTAGAAAAACTTGCCATGCGGTATTTTGATGGCCTTGACTACAAGCAACGGTGGCGACAATAGCATGATGATCATAATCACGAAAAACCATTGGTATATCAAGTTGTTGTCTTAACCATGAGTTGGCGCCATCAGCACCTATTACAAGATTAGCCATGATGGGTAATTGTGGTGCTTGGCCATTGTTTGGTGTGTCAAAGCTGGCAAAAACTTCTTCATCGCCCATACCTAAAGAGCTTATTTGCGCTTGGGTATAAAAGCTAATACCTGAGTCTTGCTCGGCTTTTGCCCATAAACAATTACGGATCACTTTATTTTCAATAATGTAACCTAGCTGAGGATTGTCAACTTGGCTGTCATCAAATAATAATTGCCCGTAGCCCGCTTTATCCCATATATGCATATGATGATAGGCTTGGGCACGGGTATTGAGTATGTCTTGCCAAACATCAAGTTGAGTAAAAATTTGCTCAGAAGCCGCATTGATCGCACTTACCCTAACTTCCGGCTCACTTGATAATTCACTCACCGGAGCAGTATCAACAATAGCAACGGTTAAGGGGGTTAACTTACGTACAGCAAGTGCTAAGGTTAGCCCTACCATACCACCACCAATGATCAATATATCCGCTTTTTTCATCGCTAATTTTACTCTTTAATACTTGCTTAATATCTGTTGTTTTATACTTGATTCGGTTTATCAATAACCCATGGTTTTCTTAACAAAGGCTTGTTTTATCGGCTGGCAATAATTTAACGCTTTTAACGCGATATTACGGCCCGCAACTAATGGCGGCAAGGTGTTAGAAAATAAGGTAACTAACGAGTCGGTTAAGTTAATGATCTGCCTTTGATCATCACGCCTTAATTCACCATAATGGTTTAACATGGCAAAACTGCCAATATCTTTGTTTTGCGCTAATTGTTCAGCGATTAATGTTGCCAACTGTGAAACATCTCGCACACCAAGATTAAAACCTTGCCCCGCAATAGGATGAATTGTATGGGATGCATTTCCTACTAATGCCATACGGTGGTATACGTTTTCGTCGGCTTGCACTAAATTTAGCGGATAAATAAATCGTTGGCTTACGCTGTTAACACCACCTTGCCAAAAACCAAACGCTTGATTCAGTTTTGCGATAAATTCTTCGTCTGAAATCCCCGTTAACTGTTCAGCTTGCTCTGGTGTTACCGTCCAAACTAACGAACACATATTATCATTTAACGGTAATAAAGCGATCGGGCCAAATTCTGTAAAACGTTCATAAGCAATATTTTGATGGGCTTGAGCCATAGTAACATTGGCGATAACCGCTGATTGCCCATAGGCTTTGCTGGTAGTTTGAATATTGGCAAATTTTCGACATACCGATTGAGCACCATCACAAGCTAATAATAACTTAGCTGATAACTTTGCTTTTGATGTAAGCTTTATTTCAACACTCTCTGTTAGCCAATCAAGCTCCTCTATTTGTGCAGGAGCAAACCAGTGAATATTATTGCTTTGTGAGTTTTGAATTAACGCTAAAGCTTGTTGTAAAGCTAGACCTATGCTTTTCATGGGGGCAACATAGCCTAAGGCATCAACTTGATGATCTTTAGCATAAACGCGTGCTTTGCCGTAATAACCACGATCAGATATATGAATAGTTTCTATCGGGTTCGCCTTCGCTGATAAATTTTGCCAAACACCTAAGTCGGCAAAATAACTCGCAGTGCCATGTGACAAAGCTAAAACTCGCTCATCAAATGTTAATTCATGGCTGTGGTTATCTGTTGTTCGATGTTTTTCAACAATAGCAATTTGTAATAACTCACCATTTGCTTTTGTCAATTTAGCCAAGCTTAAGGCCATTAAACAACCAGCAAGCCCGCCGCCCGCGATCACTACGTCAAAATGGGTTTTATCAATATTCATCTATCAATTATATTTATCATTAAGGGCGAGCTTTCGCCATGACAGCTTCTATCTCAGCAATAGTTTTTGGTGCGTTAACGGTTAAGTTTTCATAGCCTTGCTCAGTCACTAATACATTGTCTTCTATACGAATACCTATGCCACGCCATTGTTCAGCTACCGTTTGATCATCAAGTGGAATATATAAACCTGGTTCAATGGTCATCACCATGCCTGCTTCAAAAGCACGCGCCTGTTTACGCTGTCCGTTTTCATCGACAGCAATGCCATAATCCCCAACATCATGAACATCTAAACCAAGCCAATGGCCTAAACCATGAATAAAATATTTTTTACAGGCATTATCGGCAATTAACTCTGTTAAATCGCCTGTTAATAAACCTAACTGATGCAAACCTGTGGTTAGCACTTCACTGGCAATAGCATTTAAGTTAGCTAAGCTTTGCCCGGGTTTTATCGCTTCAATCGCGGCATTTTGTGCATCTAACACTAATTGGTATAGAGCTTTTTGTGGTTCACTGAATTGGCCGCTAACGGGAAACGTTCGGGTAATATCGGCCGCATAACCGGCTAACTCTGCGCCAGCGTCAATTAATAATAAATCACCATTTTTTAACACATCTTGATTGTCGGTGTAATGTAAAATATTGGCATTATCGCCACCGGCAACAATTGAATTGTAGGCAGTAAAACGAGCGCCATGACGAGCAAACTCATGTAAAATTTCAGCTTCTATTTGATATTCAAGCTTACCATCAACGGTTTTTTCCATAGCCCTTTGGTGCGCTTGGCCGCTGATCACATTAGCTTTACGCATCACCTCAAGCTCGGCAGTCGATTTAAACAAGCGCATTTCGTGAATAACATCACTACAATCAACCAAAGCTTTAGGTGCTAATTTCCCTTGCCTTGATGCTGACTTTAACTGTTTAAACCAAGTTAGTACTTGTTGTTCAAACTCAGCATTATCGCCTTGGCATAACTGTACTTGTGTTTTACCATCAAGATGATCAGGAACATATTGCTCAATATCATTTACCGTAAAACAAGCAGTAAACTGATATTCGCTTTGTGCCACCTCAGGACCAATTCGTCGGCCATGCCACACTTCTTGTAAAGGATCTTTTTCGCGACAAAACAAAATGCTTTGATCGTCAGCCTCACCGTCTTTTCCTTTTATTAATAACAACAAAGCATCAGGTTCGTTAAAACCGGTTAGGTAATAAAAGTTTTTATTTTGACAAAACAAATATTCCGTGTCGTTACTACGGGTAACTTCTTTACCTGCAGGAAATAACGCCACCGAATTCTCAGGCATTTGTGCTAAAAAGGCCGCTCTTCGAGTAATAAACTCTGTTACCGGTAATAAGGTGTTTTTGATCATAAGCTTGCTATAAGTGTTGAATGTGTCGAAATTAATGAATTGTTTCTTTTTTGCTGGTATCAACCGGCGGTTCACCAAGCTCAGAAAAAATTAATAAGGCAGAAATACGAACATATTCACCTATTTCATAATAAGCTTGTTCACTGGCTTCATCTTCGTCAACTTCGTCTGATAAATTAGCAATTTCAGAAAAATCTGCGATCACTTCTTTCACATCTTCCGAAGTAACCGGCATATCTTTATGTTGTAAACCAAACCCTAGATTAAAACCTTGAACCCAAGCACTTAGTGCATTGCTACGTTCGCTGATCGCATCGTCGTCATCAGGTAACATTAATTGAAAACCAAAACTGTCGTCTAAAATAGTTTGCCAAATTTCTGAATATATCGTTTTGATCTGGCTTTTTACTTCCGCAGGTAATGGCTCACCATTGTTGTAACAGTCATTAAGCATAGGTAAATAGTCATTACTTTCAAAAGCGAGACCACTACAAATTAAACCGGTTATTGTGCCATGCATTTCTGAGGCATGAGCAATCACACCATTGGATGTGATAACAGCTTGAAAAGTAGAAAAAAGGGTTTGAGTTTGATCGGGCATAATTTAAAAATAGCTCCATGGTACAGAGGGTAATATCCTACCATTGCCAATAGCATTGACACCAGAAAAACAGCGATGATGACAGTGAATATTGCGATCAATCATCAATTTGGCCGTTTGATCAGTTAATGCTTGCATCGGCAGTGGAGGATCGTTATATTTTCAGATATCTAGGTAAGTTGTTCGTAAATTGCTTTTTTAGCTAAAAATTAAGCACTTATCTGTTATTTTTTATTCATAAGCTTGGAGCTTGATTACCCATGGGTAAATCCGCAGTAAATATTTCAATTAATGGAAGAACATTAAAAGTTGGCTGCCCAAGTGGTGAAGAGTCTGCTTTAATTGCTGCGGCCAATGAACTTGATTCACGTTTAACCAGCTTATTAGAAAAAGGCTCTTGCGCCAATCCTGAGCAAGCGATATTAATGACAGCGTTAAATTTAGCTAACGATTTATTGAAGCTGCAACAGCAATCTGCACAAGAAAAAATCAACACTGAAAGTAAAATTGCTCTTTTACAATCAACTATCGAACACGCTTTGAGCGATCAATCAATAAAACGCGCTTAATCGTATTTATTGTTATTAATCTTTTCTACTTTTGTTATAATGCTGACAAGCCTTCTGGGATGTTTGTTGTTAACCATGTCCCTGAGCCGATAAGTTTTACTTCAGGGTTTTAATTTTTCACTATTGTGCAAGCCTGGCTCGTATCAGGAAGCCTACGGTGATAATGCAAGACCCGCCTTGAGCACACGGTGTTCAAGGGCTGACGTCGACAACGGCATTCTGGAAGGTTTACTTTTATTAATTATGCTCATTCTCTTGCTCATGAGAAAAGTAATAAAAGTGCTAATTTAAGTTTTAAATACTAATTTAAGTACTGGTGAATAATATTGTTTAAGCCGTCAAGCGATAAAACAATTAGTTGATAATTTACAACACCGCTAGTTTACATTGATACCTCGCTCGCGCTACCATCAAAGCAACAATAATTCTTTATATTTCAATATCCAATGTTACCCAGTATGCCTCAGGCAACAATGTTAAATACAGAAACAGATAATTCAGCGACAGATCTTTTAGCCGTTAATGCCGCTAACGCTAGTATTGGTATTTTTGACTCCGGTATTGGCGGATTAACTATTGTTGATGATATTAAAGCGTTATTACCTGATGAACACTTTATTTATTTAGCTGATAATAAATATGCCCCTTACGGCGAAAAATCTCCCGAGTTTATTATTCAACGGGTCAATGAAATTGCAGATTTTTTTATTGCTCAAAACGTTAAAGCTATTGTTATTGCTTGCAATACCGCAACCGTTATTGCCATTGACCAATTACGTAAACGCATTAACATTCCTGTCATTGGTGTGGAGCCGGCAATAAAACCTGCCGCCTTAACCACTAAAAAGCAAAAAGTAGCAATTTTAACGACGCAAGCAACGGCCAATAACACGCGCTTTTTAGCTTTAGTAAAAGCCCACAGCGGTAATGCCGAAATATATATTCAGCCCTGTCCTGGCTTAGTGCAACAAATAGAACAAGGCTTATTTGATGATGAGCAAACATTAGCATTATTAAGCCAATATTTATTACCGCTAAAAACTAAAGGTATCGACAAGCTAGTGTTAGGTTGTACCCACTACCCTATGCTAACAAAGCAAATAGCCCAGCTCATTGGTAATGAAATAGAATTAATTGACACTGGCTTACCGGTAGCCAAACAGCTTAAAAATATATTAACTCAGAAAAACTTATTAACAACTCAAGCAAGCAAACCTGCTATTTGGTTAGCAAGCCAAACATTTAGTGACACCATTCAACGAGTTTTTAATTACCCTTGGCAATTAACAACATTAAGCACTTCCCCGACAAGTGGCCTAACTGCTAAATAAAACACCGCCCAAAGATCATTCTTGTACCAGTAACTCCTCTTCGTATCTCGTATCTTGTATCTTATAACTTGTAACTTGTTGCTTGTATCTTGTATCTTGTACCTCGTATCTTGTACCTCGTAACTTGTAACTTGTTGCTTATAACTTGTATCTAGTCCCTCGTTTTTATTGCATGACCACAAATTATTTAAGCCATTTAGACGTCTAGGCGTAAAAAAACTATCAATCCATTTTTTTTAGAGGTAGAATTGCGAAAAATTTAACCTGTTTGATGCCGATCCCGCTCCATTAGAGCGAGTGTAAATTTCATCAAATACTTTGTAAAAATATTATGAGGTTTTATGTCTAGCTACTATTTCACTTCTGAATCAGTATCAGAAGGTCATCCGGATAAAATTGCCGATCAAATTTCTGATGCGGTTTTAGATGCGATTATTGCACAAGATAAAAACGCCCGTGTAGCCTGTGAAACTATGGTAAAAACAGGGGTAGCTATTATTTCTGGTGAAATTTCAACGTCTGCTTGGGTAGATCTAGAAAAGATCACTCGCCAAGTTATTTGTGATATTGGTTATACTTCTTCAGAAGTTGGCTTTGATGGCGAAACTTGCGGCATTATGAACTTAATTGGTCAACAATCACAAGAGATTGCACAAGGTGTTGATCGTAAAAGCCCTGAAGAACAAGGTGCTGGTGACCAAGGTTTAATGTTTGGTTATGCTACCAATGAAACTGAAACGCTCATGCCGGCGCCATTATACTATTCTCATCGTTTAGTTGAGCGCCAAGCTGAAGCGCGTAAATCAGGTGTTTTACCTTGGTTGCGTCCTGATGCAAAAAGCCAAGTTACTTTTATTTATGAAGATGGTAAGCCTGTATCTATTGATACTGTGGTACTTTCTACGCAACATAACCCTGATATTAAACAACAAGATTTACATGATGCGGTAATGGAAAACATTATTAAGCATGTATTACCAGCTGAGTTATTAACCGAAAATACTAAGTATCATATCAACCCAACCGGTAGTTTTGTTATTGGTGGCCCTGTAGGTGACTGTGGTTTAACAGGTCGTAAAATTATTGTTGATACCTACGGTGGTATGGCGCGTCATGGTGGTGGTGCTTTCTCTGGTAAAGATCCATCAAAAGTTGACCGTAGTGCGGCTTATGCTGGTCGTTATGTAGCTAAAAACATTGTTGCTGCGGGTATTGCGGATCGTTGTGAAATTCAAGTTTCTTATGCCATTGGTGTGGCAGAGCCGACCTCGATTTCAGTTGATACCTTTGGTACTGGTAAAATTTCTGAAGAGAAATTAGTTGAATTAGTACGTGAACATTTTGATTTACGCCCTTATGGCATTACTAAAATGTTAGACCTACTTCACCCAATGTATCGTCAAACAGCGGCATACGGTCACTTTGGTCGTGAGCCGTTTGAAATGACTGTAGGTGATGACACCTTTACTGCTTTCAGCTGGGAAAAAACTGATAAAGCAGAAGCTTTAAAACAAGCGGCAGGTTTATAAACTAATACCAAGCAAAATGCTTAAAGCTTATAGCTTAAAACCTAGCATAAAAAAACGCATCAAGTAGGAATACTGGATGCGTTTTTTTATCGTATTTTTGCTACTTTAACGGCTGCTCTTTTGGGTACAAGGTTACTTTATTTCGGCCATTTGCTTTTGATTGGTAAAGTGCCACATCAGCAGCTTCTATCCATGCCTCATGATTTTTAAAGGTAGGTGTTATTTCTGCCACCCCAACACTAATTGTATAGCTAAGTTCAATATCATTATATTTAACGATTGATTTTTCCACTTCTTCCCGAAGTCGCTCAGCAAATATCTGACCATTTTCTAAAGTAGTATCCGCCAAAATAACCGCAAATTCTTCACCACCATAGCGACCACAAATATCGGTTTCTCGTACGTGTAAACTGGCCAAATTAGCTAAGTGACGAATAACTTCATCGCCAACAATATGACCGTACTTGTCATTCACCTTTTTAAAATGATCAATATCTAACATCACTAAACAACTAACGTTATTACTACGTGTCCAGCGTTTATATTCAGATGATAAACATTTTTCCCAATGACTACGATTAAATAGCTGAGTTAAGCCATCTGTTTGGCTCAACATCGCTAAATGTGCATTAGCAGTTTCTAACGTTTGTTTATGCACGGCATTATCTGTTACGTCATACACTAATAAACATAAGTGGGAAACTTGGCCATCTGCCGCCATTAACGGAATAAAGGTGGTATTTTGAAACATGTGCTCGGCAGAGCCGGTGATCGGGCGATAGTTTTGAAACTTAAATAAATACGGGCGCTGCTCCCAAATAGTAAACGCTTTATTTTTTAACAAAAAAACAGAATCTGCTTTACGGGTAAACCATTCTTGATCAATTTCTTCAAACAAACTAAATAATAATTTATCTTTTACTTCTGCAGGTTTTAAGCCGCTATGGTTTTCCATAAAACCATTCCAAATTTGCACTTGATAGTCACGATCTAATACCACTAAGCCAACGTCAATGGTGTGGAGCATTTCCATCATCCAATGTAATTCATGTAATTGATCTGAATCTATAGACATATATTTTCCAAACTAACCATTATTAAGTAACACATAAATTACTCATCCATCAGATAAGCTAATTTATTATTCAGCGTTTTCATTGATTGCTCAGTAAAGAGTAATAACAAATCACATTTAATTGGGTGATTTTCAATGCCATAACTAATTTCAATTGCTAAGGTACGTTGCCAACGTTTAGATGATGATGAAATAAGTTCATTCACATTTATATGCTGACCAAGCACCACAGGATGGCCTTGGCTAAAAGATACGTCTAATTGCTCTGACACCCCTTTTAAACATGCGCCAATCAGTACGTTGCCCATATCCATCAATAATTCTAATTCTGCATTTTCATTTTGTGGTGGCTCAATATTCATCAAAGTAGCAATATCTTTAAAGCCAGAATCATTAATAATTAATAACGCTTCACCCGAAATACCTGAACTGATAAACCCCTGACAGACACCTGACGTGGTTTCTTTATTCACGGCAGACAGCGCCATGTTAATTTCACTCACTTCAATCAAATTAACATTAGGAATGGGCAGCATGACAAACACATTTAATAAACGCGCTAATAAATCACCGGCACGTCCCATCGCAACATTGGCGATTTCTTGGTAGCAATCGCGTAAATTGTTATCAAGCTGTTCAAATTCGACGGCTTCATGAACCACTTCAATATGATTTTCTTTAACATCTTCAACACGTTTTTGCTCTGGCTTTTGCTCACTTGCTAGAGTTTCTTCTTTTGTGAAAACGCCATAACTTAATAATATTTCAGTTAATTTTTCTTTATTGACGGGTTTTTGAATAAAATCTAAAGCGCCAAGACTAGTTACTCGTTGATGAGCTTCCGGCTGTATATCACCAGAGATAACAATGGTGAGCGTTGGTAAATCTTCTTTAACTATGGTTTGTAATACTTCATAACCATCCATCACTGGCATGTTTAAATCCAGTAATAAAACATCCCCTTTCCCTGCTTTTATCGCTTCTATTCCTTCGGCTCCATTGGCCGCAAAACTAATATCTACATCCCAACCATCCGGTAGAGAGCGGGCAACTTGCTTGCGCGCCATATTAGAATCATCACAAATCAGCAGACGTGTCGACATATATATTAATTCCAATTACTTAAATTATTTTAGCTTTACTCTACTATAGCAAAAGTATCACTGAACAATAGTTTATTTGAAAAACTATAGCCATTTTTTTCATACCTAGTTAAGCTTGCCTATTATCTACTGATTATAGTTCACAACAAATGAAAATATTGAAAAAAATCACACTATTAACCCTATTAAGCAGTTGTTTTTATCAAGGCCAGGTTTTAGCGGAAAATAACTTCCCAGAAACTAACAACCTTGTTAAAGCGGGTGACAAATATGTCACCTTAATTGGTCATCAAGTGAATGTTGGTGAGCAAGCACCAAATTTTAAAGTGGTCGATGCCAATTTTTCGCCGGTAAAATTAGCTGACTTTGCCAACAAAGTGGTCTTAATTTCCGTTGTACCTAGTTTAGATACAGGGGTTTGTTCACTTCAAACTAAACGCTTTAATGAAGAAATTAGCCAGTTATCCGATAACATTGTTATTTTAACTATCAGCAATGACTTACCTTTTGCTCAAAAGCGTTTTTGTAAAGCTGAAAATATCGATAAAGTAAAAGTGCTTTCTGATGCGGTGTGGCGAGACTTTGGTCAGCATTATGGCTTGTTGATCAAAGATATGGGGTTATTAACACGGGCAATTTTTATTATCGACCAACAAGGTAATATTGCTTATAAAGAATTAGTTGAAAGTATTGCAAGCCATCCTAATTATGAAATGGCATTATCAACGTTACAGGCAATTGCACCATCAGTGATTGATGACAATGAAAATTCAGCCGTCAGCGGTGATGTAAAAACCATAAAATAATTATCTGACCAATGCTAAAAAACAAAAAGATGATATTTTTATCATCTTTTTTTATACTTATTTTTTAGTAACTTACATTAAAAACAACACTAATTTTAAAAATATTTTAGTTTTTTATCTTGAAAAATATTTCATCAATCCCATCTATTAAAGTGTAGTCGCCGATAGGGATTACATAAACCGCCTGTTCCATTGTGGAAAGGTATTTTTCAAAAAAGTTAGTTAATTGAAGATGCAGCCTTTGCTGGTCAACTCATTAATTAATCATTTGAAATAACAACATATTGCTTAAAAACAAATAGGATATGAATATTATGCGTACATCTACAGACTTTAGCCCTTTATACCGTTCTTTTATTGGTTTTGATCATTTAGCTGGCCTAATTGATAAAGCATCACGTGCCGATAAACAGTCAACTTACCCTCCATATAATATCGAATTACTTGCTGAAGATAAGTATCGAATTACTATGGCTATTGCCGGGTTTGTTGAAGATGAACTCGATATAGAGTCAAAAGAAAGTGCTTTGATTGTCACCGGAACCAAAACTCCCGTTGATGACAACAAAGAACGTAAGTTTTTACATCAAGGCATCGCTGAGCGAAACTTTGAACGGAAATTTCAACTCGGTGACCATGTCAAAGTCATCGGTGCACATTTAGAAAATGGACTGCTTCATATTGATCTAGAAAGAGAAATACCTGAAGCGTTAAAACCAAGAAAAATTGCCATTAATGGTAAAAAATTACTCGAAGGTTAATCCCCTTCTTTAAAAAATCTCTCCCCTTATATTTTTTGCCCAGCTATACGCTGGGCTTTTTTTATCATGTGTAAAAATACATTAAAACGATAAACGAAATAGCAGCTCAGTTATATCTGGCTGCCATTGAAATTCAGCAAGTTTTATTTTATTGCCTAACACTACAACTTGCTCCTGTTGTAATAACTGCCTCTGCGTAATAAAGCCGTCACTGTTAACTGGTAATGATATTTTTCCTTGAGCATTGATCACTCGATACCAAGGGATAGGTTTACCATGCCAGCCAAGCTTAGGCATTAAACCTAATGCGCGGCCAACTAATCTTGCTCGCCCAGGTAAGCCAGCTAGATCGGCAATTTGGCCATAAGTTGCTACCTTACCTGTGGGTATAAGTTGTACCGTTTGCCAAATTTTTTGATAATTCTGCTGTGAACATTGTTGAAGGCTTGGTTGAGGACTTGGTTGAGGGCTTTGTTGAGTGCTATTTCGAGTACTATTTTGAGCATTATTTTGAACACTATTTCGAACACTTGGCGGATCGGTTTTTAGCTTATTGATTTGAGTCGCTGCTTTTTTCACGTCATTAACTAACCAATTGCCGCTCGCGTATAAACGCCATCAACCAAGCGATTAATAGTCAGCGGATTACTATTTTGTAATGCTTCAGGTAATAGAACTTCAGGGTAGTTTTGTAAACAGATAGGTTTTAAAAATCGAGTAATTGCAGCGGTACCAACGGAGGTAAAACGGCTATCACTAGAGGCTGGAAATGGCCCGCCATGCATCATAGCTTCACACACTTCAACACCAGTTGGAAAATTATTAATAACTAACCGACCCACTTTTTGTTGCAGTAACTGTATTAAACTCGCATGCTCAGCTAATTCCTCATTACTACCTTGAATAGTGCCGGTAAGCTGTCCAGCTAAGCTTTCAATTACAGTTATGATCTCATCAATGTTTTTGCAGGTAATTAATAATGCCGCATGGCCAAAAATTTCTTCTTTTAACTCAGCAGAGCCAATAAACGTTGAGGCGTCGGTTTTTAATAAAGCCATTTGGCTAAAGCAGCCGTTCGAGCTAACTTCTGTTTGACCTTGAGCAATAACTTCAACATTATCATGCGCTATTCTGTTTGCTAGATTTTTCTGATAACTTTGATGAATACCTTGGTTTAACATAACCCCAGCAGGCACGTCCTTAATCAAACACTGCAACTTTGAAATAAAGGCCGTTAAGCTGTCATCTTCAATCGCAATTAACAAACCTGGGCTAACACAAAATTGCCCCGTTCCTGCTTTAAAAGAAGTGACAAAATTTTCGGCAATGGTTTTAAACGATTTTTTTAAGGTTTTGGGCAATAAAACAACCGGATTCGTACTGCCCATTTCGGCAAAAACGGGAATAGGCTCAGCACGGTTTTGCGCTAGCTTCATCAAAGCGATACCACCTTGGGTTGAGCCGGTAAAACCAACCGCTTTTATTTCAGGAGCGCATACCAGCTGCTCGCCAATATCATTGCCGTCACCTAATAACATTGAAAAAGTCCCCGCTGGCAGCTGACACTTTTCCACTGCATTATTAATCGCTATTGCAACTAATTCACATGTACTAGGGTGCGAGTTATGTCCTTTAACAATCACAGGACAACCGGCCGCTAATGCTGATACGGTATCACCACCAGCAACCGAATACGCTAGCGGAAAATTACTCGCGCCAAACACCACCACCGGCCCTAAGGCTTGATTAATATAACGCAGATCAGGTCGTGGTATAGGTGTGCGCTCAGGTTGTGCGGTATTAATTCGAATATTTAGAAAGTCACCAGCAAGCACTAGCTCGGCAAACAAATGTAATTGATTAACGGTACGCTCTCGTTCGGTAGCGATACGTTCTTTAGGATAACCCGTTTCTAACGCCCCGCGCGCAAGTAAATCATCACCAAGAGCTAAAATTTCGTCGGCACAGGTGGTCAAAAATTTTGCTCGTTTAGCTAAACTCATTTTTGAAACAACAGGGGCGGCTTGGGCGGCAGAAGTTAATGCCTGCTGAATTTGATCTTGATTGGCAAAGCTCATTACCGGCTCAACGTTTTGCCCTAATACAGGATCATAAGCCTGAAAATGTCCGTTAAGGCCAACTTGCCATGTACCCGCAATCAGTTGTTTTCCTGTTAAGATCGTCATCATTTACCTGCTTAATCGTTTGCTAGCTGCCTCAAACCAGCTGCAAGATATACTTACTTAATGTGAATTATTTTAATAAGTTAGAGGCAAACATTCGTGCTTTTTCAAGATCTTCTGGCGTATCTACGCCTTCAACTGGCAAACGCTCTTTGGCCGTTGCTACATGAATTTTTTCACCTTGCCATAACACCCGTAATTGCTCTAACGATTCTACCTGCTCTAACTGACTTGCCGGCCAGCTAACATAATCTTTAATAAAACCGGCGCGGTAAGCATAAATGCCGATGTGTCTTAAATAGTGATCGCCTAGGCTTGTAATATCATCATTTTTTAAGAAGTTATCTCGATCATAGGGAATACATGAGCGGCTAAAATACAAGGCGTAGCCATCTTTGTCGCATAAGACTTTAACCGCATTAGGATTAAACGCTTCTTCAACGTCAGAAATTTTATAAGCCAATGTTGCCATACGGGCTTTATGTTGACCCGCTAAATTTTCAGCCACTTGCGCAATATTAGCTGGCGGAATAAACGGTTCGTCACCTTGAACATTAACAATCACTTGATCATCAGGAAATTGATATTGAGTCATCACTTCAGCTAAACGTTCAGTACCCGATTGATGATCGCTACGAGTATGGCAAACTTCACCACCAAAACTTGTAACCACATCCGCAACTTGTTGGTTGTCGGTTGCCACAATCACCTTACTGGCACCACTGGCTTGCGCTTTTTCAACCACCCACTGGATCATTGGTTTGCCACATATGTCTGCTAATACTTTCCCTGGTAAACGTGATGATTCAAAACGTGCTGGGATGACAATAACAAATGACATTCGCTTAAGCCTCTTGCTCTAATTTACGTGCTTCGTTTTCTAATAACACTGGAATGTCGTTTTCAATCGCATAGGCAACTTTGTCAAACTTACAAATAAGCTCTTGGTTTTCACGGTCGTAAGCTAATTTTCCTTTACATACAGGACAGGCTAAAATTTCCATTAACTTGATATCAAATGCCATAATCTTCTCTTTAAATTTTGCTCTGCAGTGAATAACTGCAATTTACGTTTATTAAGTTTGATTGGTTAACGCTTCAATGCGCTTAACCAATAAATTTTCTTCTATTTTAGGAATACGAGCATCAACTGGCACATACCACCAGTTTGCTTTAGCAAAACCATAACACTTTATCGCGTCTTTTTCTGTCATTAATAACGGAATATCATCTGAAAATTCATCGAAGTCACTCGCTTGAAAATGGTGATGGTCAACAAAGCCTTGCTGCTGATTTAATATAAAGCCCAGTGTTCGTGTGGTGGCAAAAAAACGCTCTGGAGAACCTATGCCTGCAATAGCATTAACATGGTTAAATTCAGCGCGTAAGGTTTCAGCGGAACAACTTTCACCGGTTAGGCAATTAATTAAAGGCCCTGGTATTAATGTCATTGGCATCTCATTTACCAAAGGTTTTTCACCATTATTAATGATGTAATCAACCGTATTCAAGCGCCATAAACCTTCACGAAGTGGCCCTGCCGGTAATAATAACTGATTGCCAAAACGGCGTTTACCATCAATAACGATAAACTCAATATCCCGTTGTAAACGATAGTGTTGTAAACCATCATCAGTAATTAAAATATCACAGCCCTTGGCTATTAATTGTTGCGCACACTTAACCCGATCGCTACCAATGCTAATATTGACTTGGCTACGACGGTAAATCATTAATGCTTCATCCCCCGTTTCAATAACCGTTGAAGCAGGGTTAATTAAATATGGATAATGTGGTGCTAAACCACCATAACCTCGACTGATCACCCCTGGGGTTAAACCCATTTCTCGGCATAAAGCCACCAGCCACAAAACAACCGGTGTTTTACCATTACCACCAACGCCAATATTACCAACAACAATCACAGGTTTTTCAACCTTAACTGAAGGTAATATTTTCCAGCGATACGCTATGCGGCGAGCGCTTGATAGTAACCAAAACAACAAAGTTAAGGGCAATAATAACGGTACTAAAACATATTTTGCTCGGTGATGATGAAACCAGACTTTTTCAATCAAGCGCATAGATTTTTTCTTTTTATAATTTTTTAATTAACCAAATTGCAGCTTATGGAGCTGTGCATATACACCACCTTTTGCTAATAAGCTTTGATGATCTCCCTGCTCAACAATTTGTCCCTGTTCCATAACAATAATTTTATCGGCATTTTCTATCGTTGATAATCGATGAGCAATGACAATAGAGGTTCTATCCTTTTGTAAATTTTGTAAAGCATCTTGAATATGACGTTCAGATTCAGTATCTAACGCACTGGTTGCTTCATCTAAAATTAAAAATGGTGCATCACATAAAATCGCACGGGCAATTGCAACACGTTGGCGTTGGCCACCTGACAACAACGAACCATTATCACCGATATAGGTATTTATCCCTTGTGGCATTTGCTCAGCAAACTCCCACACATGAGCACTTTTTGCAGCAGCAATAATATCAGCTTCACTCGCATCCGGCTGACCATAAGCAATATTATTCGCTAAAGTATCGTTAAATAACACGACTTGCTGTGACACATAAGCAAATTGCTTGCGTAAATCGGCTAAATTATAATTTTCAATATTTTCACCATCAATTAACACCTCGCCCTCATCAACATCATAAAAGCGCAATAAAATAGAACTTGCCGTTGATTTACCACTACCAGAGCGGCCCACTAATGCAACCGTTTCACCAGCGTTAGCTTTAAATGAAATATGTTTTAATGACGGGGTTTCTTCACCTTGATAAGTAAATGAAACATCTTTTAATTCAAAATCACCTTTCGAGCGGCTCAGCCTTTTACCACCTTTATCTTTTTCAATATCTTTGTCTAATACGGCAAAGATACTAATACAAGCGGCCATACCCCGCTGAAATTCAGCATTCACGGTAGTTAATTGTTTAATCGGTTTAAGTAATGTCACCATACAGGTTAATACGGTCGTAAAAGCACCGGGGGTGATCACATCCTTCATATAATCTAAGTTGGCAAAATATAAAACAAAGGCCATACCTAATGAGGCAATTATTTGGATTGAAGGCACACTAACCGCTTTTGCCGCCACCATTTTCATTCGTTGTTGACGATTACGTTTATTAATACCGGCAAAACGCTCACTTTCTCTTTGCTCACCACCAAAAGTTAATACCACTTTATGGCCGTTAAAAGTTTGCTCTGCCGCACTTGTTACTTCACCCATGGTATTTTGAATACCGGCGCTGACCTTTCTAAAACGTTTAGAAACATAAGAAACAACAATGGCAATAAAAGGAGTTAATAATAAAAAGATAGTCGATAATTGCCAGCTGTTATAAAACATCACCGCCAATAAGCCAATAACAAAAGCCCCTTGCTGAGCAAGTGTTAATAACGCTTTACTGGTCGCTTGCAAGACCTGCTCTGCGTCATAAGTTAATTTTGATATCAGCGTTCCAGTGGATTCTTTATCGTGATAACTGACCGGCATTTTTACGATGTGATCAAACAATATTTGACGAAGATCCGTAACCACATGATTACCAACCCAAGCTAAAGTAAAGTTGCCGATAAAGTGAAAAACACCTCGCGCAGCCATTAATAACACTAAAGCAATCGGCGCATAGCGCATAAAATCAGGGTTTTTACCGGTTAGCCCCTCATCAATAAGCGGCTGTAACTGCGCAAGAAAAAAGCTATCGATGGCGGCATAGCCAAACATACCAATTACTGAAATGATTAAACCATATTTATATGGTTTGGTGTAACGCATTAAACGTTTAAAATTCTGCCATGTAGTAGCAGAAGCAGGATTATTCATGAATGATCTCTGTCTCTATAAAGTTTTAACAAACGCGAGTTAAATGCGTGTCAAAGCTAGATAAATAACCTCCGCTTGAGTTAAGCACTAACCAAAGCTGAAATTAAATAAATATCGAATTGCCGCCATTTTAGCGTTAAATGGTTTAGTTACCAACTAATTAGCAAACCAAAATGCATATTGATGTTTTTTATATTCCAAAACATCAATGGAATTGGCTGTTAAGTAAAAGGATATCATGCCACTATCGGCGGTTTTCAAGGTTTTAATCGCTAATTCTTGATAACGAGTAACAACTTTTTCTGTTGGCATTTGCCATTGGTTCATAAAACCAGCACTAAACACCGCATAAGTTGGCTTAACCGTTTTAATAAACTCGCTTGACGATGATGTATTAGAGCCATGATGAGGCGCTATTAATATAGCAGCACTTAGCTGGTTTCCTACCGACGCCAATAATTGCTGTTCAACCTTTTGTGAAATATCACCGGTGAATAGCACCTGATTAACGCCATCTGAAATAGTAAAGACACAAGAATCATCATTTTCTGAACCTAGTTTTGGCTCTAATGGCCAAAGCTGATTAATTTGCAAACCTTGCCATGCAAATGTTTCTCCCTGCAAACATGGTTTATCGCCAGCTAAATTAACATCATTAGCGATCACCTGTTTAATGATAAAATGCTGACGCAACCAAGTTAACCCACCTGCGTGATCATTGTCACTGTGGCTTATGATCACTTTATCAATGGTGTTAATTCCCTGACTTTTTAAATAAGGTGCGATCACCGATTCCGCCATTACAAAGCCACTCGGATAACTTGCGCCAGTATCATATAAAATCACCCGCTGGTTTTTCTGAATGATCACCGCTAAACCCTGACCAACATCAAATATCTTAACTTGCCATTGTTTAACGTAGTCATTTTGTTCGTTATTAAAGTGCGAGCGAAAATGTTCAGAAAACGCTATCAAAAATATTGGGACTAGCAGTGCAACAACCCAACTGGCTTTTTTTCTATTTGTCGCTAAATAAACAAACACAACACAAAATAAAGTCACCATAAGTAGCATGATCGCCTGATCACTCACCACAATTAACGATTCTTCAACGCTTTTAAACAAACTTAACCATTGCCATAAAATACTCAGCGTTTGCATTGCCAACTCAACAACAAAATCAATATCTGTGAATAAGGCCAGTACTGCCGAACAAAATACTAATGGCAGCACCACCAACGACATAAATGGTACCGCAAGAATATTGGCTAATATAGCGGCACTAGGTAGTTGATTTTGTAACAATGCCGCAACAGGTAAAATAAACAGCGTTAACCCAAATTGAATTAACAATAAAGACGCTAAATATTTTTGCCAGCGAGCAAAACGTTCAAAAATATGCTGCCATGCCCAATGGATAAAAAAGATGATCATGACCGCATAAAACGACAACCAAAAGCCCGCCCCTAAAATACTCATTGGCTGCAACAATAAAATAAAAAATAACGTTAATAGTACCAGTCGCGTTTTACTCAATTTAATACGCAGGCATTTACTAAGCCAAAATAAACTCAGCATAATTAAGGCTCTGCTCGTTGGTGCTGAAAAACCCGCTAAATAGCTATAAAAAAAGGCACATAAAACACTAAAAATGATCACTAAATAATGTAAGTTATGTTGATTTAACAAGCGTTGCCCGCGGCTAGGTAAATACTGAACAGGTAGCACGCGTAACAGAAAAAGTAATAAATAATAACTCGCACCAGCGATCAGCCCAATATGTAAGCCCGAAATAGCCAATAAATGCTGAGTTCCGGTTAAGGCTAATATTTGCCAATCATCTTTGGTAAGTGAATCTCTAACACCAAAAGTTAAAGCCAGATAAAGTGGGTAGCCATTTTTCTCTTTTACCCGATGAAATATATGATCAAAGCCACGCTGACGTAAGCTGGTATGTTCAGATATTAACTGAGCTTGTTGTTTTTTTACGTAACCTGAAGCAACCAGTTGATGTTGCCTTAACCAAGTTTGATAACTAAAGCCACCTTGGTTTGCTAACCCATGCGCTGGTTTTAACTTTACCGCTAACTGCCAGCGCTGCCCTTGTTGGAGATTTTTAGGTGCTGATTGCCAACTTAAACGCACTTTAATTTTTTTAATTAAAGGTATGTGATTCACCGCTTCAACATTCACGTTTATGCGTGTAGTCGATAAATTAGGGATAATTAAATTATCGATTTCCCCCGTGAGTATCACGCTTTTTTGATAAAGTTGTTCGCTTGTTATTGAGTTGTTATTCAGCGCTTGGTTATAATTAGCACCGTTAAACAACATCCAAATACAACCTAAGATAAAAGCCACCAATTGCCGACTCAATTTTAGCAACGAGCAAGCAAGCGCTAGTACTGTCAAAAAAATTACATAAGAAATCTCTGGCACTATTGGCAAAAATAGTGACAATAGAGCACCGAGAAAAAATGTTAAAAGCCACCTATCCATAGTGATTGCCGTTTGAGGGACCATGCCTAAAAAATTTATCAAACGTTTGATGCCCGATCATCAAACCATCAAAACCAATAAACACTTACAAATATTTGGTGATTTACTCCACAATCCTAACCTGTGGCATTTAAACCGCCATTCCATTGCAAAAGCATTTGCGGTTGGTTTATTTTTTGCGTTTATTCCTGTGCCATTTCAAATGGTATTAGCAGCAGGTATGGCTATTATAGTACATTCAAATTTACCCTTATCTATCGCCCTTGTCTGGATCACTAACCCACTGACAATGCCGGCTATTTTTTATTTTTGTTATCTAGTGGGAACATGGATTCTTGGTGGTGAAGAACAAGCCTTTGTATTTGAGGCAAGTTGGCAATGGGTAGTAGATAGTTTATCAACTATAGGCCCAGCATTTTTACTTGGCTGTGGTGTACTTGCAGTATTTTTTGCAATTTTGGGTTACTTTTTCATTCATTTATTATGGCGTTATAACGTATCAAAAGACTGGAAAAAACGCACTACTAGTCGAAAAGTTTAAAACAAAATACCACGTAAAAATAAAAAGGTTATTGATGTTTATATCAATAACCTTTTTTATAATAAATAGCTTACCAAAGCGCCCTGCCCATACCGCAACTTACGCCAAACAAACTTAAATTTACAACTGGGGTCTGTTTATCTTTGTTTAATAATTCTGCTGAAAGATAAACGCTATAAAGTCAACTCAAAGCACTGAACACACGCTCACCACACAAAAGACTCAATTTGATTGATTGTGATTAATCATCCTATTTTTCAGATAAAAAAACACCAATTACCATATAAAAAAATAAAATAACGCATAATCCATGTACGAAATCATGCGTACAATGATTAATCATGTTCAGTATTGACTAATGATGAAATATCTGGTGTTATATATGAGGGAATGTTAGCGCTAACCGCACTAATACGAAGATAACACTATAATCTATAAGAATTAATTCCAAATATAGGCGACATGGTCATGAGAAATACCAAAGAACATACTAAGAGAGAAAGTTTACAAAGGGCGCTATTAATTGGCGGCTCTGCAAGCATACTAATGTCACTTTTTTCTCCATCAGTATTAGCAGAAGAAGTAAAATCAGCTATCGATAGTCAAAAATCCAAAGAAGCCATTGAAACTATCGAAGTTACGGGGGTTCGTAGTTCATTAGAAAATGCACTTAATGTAAAACGTGGTGCTTCTTCAATTGTTGATGCTATTTCTGCAACCGATATGGATAGTTTACCTGCACTTGATTTAGGTGAAGCATTACAAGCCCTTCCTGGCATTCAACTTAATACTGAAGATGGTCAACGTAACTCTGAAATTAACTTACGTGGTTTAAAAGGTGGTTTTGTTAAAACTACTGCAGAAGGTCAATCTTTTGCTACACCAAGCCGAAGCGCTGGTGCTGTTGGTGGTTCAAACCCATTTGGTTCATTTGAAGCTACTGTATTTGATGGTGTAACCGTTGTTAAATCACCAACATCTGACATGCAAGAAGGTGGTGTTGCCGGTATAGTTGATAAAAAGTTACAACGTGCCCTTGGTAAAAAAGACGGAAAATATTCAATTAACATTGGTAGCCGTTATGAAGAACTTTCTGATAATTGGGATAACCAAATAAGATTTTCAGGCTCTAAACATATTATTAAAAATAAGTTAGCGGTTGCCTGGAAAATTGCTGGTTCAGAGCAAAACTTCCGTCGTGATACTGCTAACTTTAAAGATTATAACTCGCTTAATCTTATTTCAAACAATACAAATGTTGATACTAATTTCATCACAGCTGAAGCTTTAAATGACTATAAAGCACTACATGGCATTAATGATCCATTAGCTATTGTGAAAGTAGTTGGTCACGCAGCACAAGTAAGTGAAAACAACCATGGTGATCGTTTTTCAGGTACCGGTAACATTGAATACCAAGCCACCGAAAATTTAAAAATTGGTGCTAACTTCTTGTATACCAAGCGTGATCTTGGTGAAAGTACCATGGAAGATGTGCAATTTAGCATGCAAACCAATGATCGTTCAGGTCAAATTATCAGCCAACGTGTCACGCTTTCTGATGATCCTAATGATACGCCAATTAAATTAAGTGATAATGCTAACCCTAATTACGACCCAGCAATACATCATCCGGATCTTGCTACCATCCCTGTATATGCTGCCACCGTTGCTGAAATTTCAAACGTTTCTTGGACACCAGCAACCCGCTTAATGTCGTACACTGAAGAAGCTAAAGGTGTTTTCCTTTACGCGAATTATGTTGCTGATGATTGGTTAATTGACGGTACGTTAAGTAAATCTGATTCTATTAACGAATTCCAACAAACCGGTTTAGATATTCGTCATCAAAACAAAACTTGGGCGACTTATAAAGATTTAGAATCAGGTGAAAGTTATAAATACGCACCAACAGGTTTAACCGGTATTATTAACACAGGTAAAGGTGACTTAAGCAAAGCTTATGCGAGAGTAGAAGGCTGGGATAGTTTTCAGTATTCTGATGTTAATGGCATTCTTACCCCTCTTGCTGAAGAAGATGCATGGCAGCGCCATCAAAATGGTTGGAAAACCGTGAGACTTAGTTCAAATAGTAGCGCGCTAGATCCAAACCTAAATCCTCGTGTACCAAATGATTATCCTCCAGGATCACTACCGGAAGATCCAGATGAATTACAAGACAAAATTGACGGTTTAGGTGGACGCAGTGTTGAATTTTTCACTTTAGGTCGAG
Source organism: Thalassotalea agariperforans (assembly GCF_053470345.1). Taxonomy (NCBI): domain Bacteria; kingdom Pseudomonadati; phylum Pseudomonadota; class Gammaproteobacteria; order Alteromonadales; family Colwelliaceae; genus Thalassotalea; species Thalassotalea agariperforans. The sequence continues at coordinate 421,353 of NZ_JBQMWH010000002.1, forward strand.
TTCAGCGTCCAGAGCGAGATTTTGAATCAGGTGAAATTAACTTTGAACGTTATACCGCTATAGGTAATGAATCATTTAACATTACCAGTGTAAAATTTGGTGCCCGACATTCAAGAGAGCTTTTATCTACCTTTGACGTGTCAGTTGGCGGTGGTGGTGCTAATACATCAGTATTAAACCAAGAAACTATTTTTGCTAATGCTTTATCTTCAGCTAACCAAGCAGAATACTTTAATGGTGATTATCCAAATCATTACAATTCTGACAATGGCTGGAAGCGCATTGACTCAGAAAATTTAAGAGAATTACTACAAACAGATATGGTTGTTTACGACGATGAAGGTAATATCGTTGAAGACTTTGCTATGGCAGACCCTACCGGTTTTGCAGTAAAATTAGACCACCGAACTGATGAACCAACATTCGGTTTAAATACCAACTTCCGTCTAAATTTTGAAGCGGATCAAGTCATCAATGCTGTTTACCTAATGAGTAACTTTGAAGGTGAAATTGGCGACATGACATATAGCGGTAATGCCGGTGTACGTTATATCGAAACTACCAATGATGTTATTGGTCAAGGTTTTGATGATGAGGGTAATGGTATTGCGGTATTAACTGAAAATGATTACGACCACACCTTACCATCAGTTAACCTTGCGGTTGATTTAACTGAAGATGTAGTTTTACGTACGGCTTATTCTAAAGGTCTTGTTCGTCCAAACTTATTAGCGCAAACCCCAAGTCCAGTATATACCTCATCTGGTAGCTCATTGAGATTAGAAAACTCAAAAGCAGAAGTTTTACCATATACCTCAACTAACTATGACCTTTCATTAGAATGGTATAACCGTGAAGGTTCAGCCTTATCTGTTGGCGTATTTAGAAAAGAAATTGAAGGTAAAATTGATACTAGAACCATTTGTCCAATTGGCGATGAAGAATATTGGGGCGTTGGTCAACTAGAAGAAGTTGAAATAGGTGAAGCCTTACCTCGTTGTCAAGAAATCGAAGATTATGTTGATGAAAATGGTGATGTTGTTGAAAACCGCCGAGTAGTGGTTAGATCTACTTATAACAGTGATATTCCAATTACCGTTACCGGTTATGAATTAGCCGTTCAACAAAAATTAGACTTTTTACCATACCCATATAATGGCTTTGGTGGTGTATTCAACTTCACTAAAATAGAACTTGATGAAGGTGATGGTTTACCAATGACTAATATCGCTCCATATTCATATAACTTGATTGGTTATTACGAAAATGACGGTGCAAGTATTCGTTTAGCCTATAACTGGCAAGACGAAAAATTATTAAGTGTTGGCGGTAACACCTCATTCCTAGGTAGTGAAGCTCGTACCCAAACATCTGGTGGCCGTTTAGATTTATCTGCGTCGTATAACTTTGGTAAAGGTTTAAAAGTAAACCTTCGTGCATATAACCTGAATGATCGTCAGGAGTACGAATATATTGGTGGTAATGACCAAGCGATTAGCCGTATCCGTTATGCGGGTCGTACATACTCTGTAAGCTTAAGTTATAACTTTTAACTGAGCATTTTAATTTTAAACAATAGGTTGTTATTGCGTATTAACTTGTTTGATAACACTTCAGCTTTACGCAATATCAACAGAATAAAAAAGAATAGAATTTACAGGAACAACCCAATGAAAAAACAAATTATAGCTCTATCACTGCTTGCATCATTGTCTGCATGTGAAATAGACAACAGCGGAGCTAAAAAAGTAGCCGCTAATTTTAACAACGAATTTACCACTGAAGTGGGTTTTGATGGCACTACTGGTAAAGGTATGGAAGTTGAACTAACCGTAGGCCATGGTTCAGCTGAAGGTACAATTGTTGTTACCGATGTTAACTACGGTGAAGCCGATCCAGATTATGCTCAAATTCCTGAAGGTAATTACGGTACTTTTGTAATGACGGAAGAAGGTGATGGAGCCTGGACATACGATCTAGATGAAACTCATCCTGAAGTTGCTGCGCTTATGGGTAATACAAATGCAACTTTAACAGACACTATTACATTAACCTCATTAGATGGTACTCAAGGTGATCTTAACTTTATTATCAAAGGTGTTGCCGCTGACATTCCTGCAGAATTTAGGGGGGCTTTTGTTGCTAACGTATCATTAAAAGAAACCCTAGGTTTTGGTAGAGCAGAAGTTTATGACGAAAACTTTAATGAATCATTTTTCCGTGTAGAAGGTGATGCAAAATACGGTGTTTTCACCATGAACCCTGATGGCCGTTGGGAGTATGAGTTAGACAAAAGACACCCTGACTTACAATCATTAGTAACACCTGAAGATGCAACATTTGAAGAGTTTACGGTTTACTCTGCCGATGGCACAGAAAATACATTCAAAGTAAACATTACCGGTGCTCCACTTAACTTTGCCGTTCAAGTTCCTAGTGAAACAGACTTAACTAGCGTTTTTGCAATTAACTTTTTAGGTGAAAATGTAGCTATTGGCGATGTAAGCGATGGTAAATTACTTTTTAGCGCTAAAACAACCGAAGACTTAGCAACAACCGGTAAAATAGGTATGACTTGTGGTAGCTGGAATGGTAACAATGATGGCGGCGGCGATAACCGCCGAGTTGCTCAGCTTTTCCTAACACCTGATAGTGAAATTACCATGTGGTCTGCTCCAATAGTACCTGGAGGTTCTTATAGTAATGGCTCTCAAGATTATGCAAAAAATGAAAACAACCAATTTATTACTGAACATGTAGTATTTGATCAAATGCATATTCCAGGTGAATGGACTGAATTTGCAATGACTTGGGAATATCGAGCAGCTAGCGATAAAACGTATTTAACACTTTCTATTAACGATGAAGTCGCAAGTTCCGATCATGGTGCTATCCCTGCCGATCCAACCGAAAAGTTTGTCGCTCAAACTGTAGCTGGCAACGGAAAGTATAAATGTCTACAAGAAATGCGTTTTTTCATTCAAAAAAATCAAGATAAAGGCGGTGTTGGCGCGTTATTAGTTGATGACATTAAGTTTTATACCAATATTGATGCCGATGTAAAATTTGACACCCCAGACTTTGAAGATAGCTTTTCAAACAGTAGTGACGGTGACTCAATTCAAAAAGCAGAAAACCCACGTTACAAAGCTGTTACTACCGATAACATCTTTATTATACGCGATCTTTAATACATAGAAATTCAATACTGTTTACTCAAAATACTAGGTTACTGCCGGTAACCTAGTATCAAAAAAAGAATAAGTAACAAGGAAAAATAATGAAAAAACAATTCCTAGCTTTATCAGTTATTGCCGCTTTAACAGCATGTGATAGCTCTGATGACAAAAATACAACACAAACGGCAGCCACATTTGAGGGGAATTTAACTGCGGTACTTTCAAAAGCCGAAAACCCTGCACTACGTGTTATTGTTGATGATGTAAACCCAGGGGAATCACTTATTTTCCCAGCGACCATCGAAGGTACTTACGGTACCTTTACCATTAACGCCGCTGGCGATTGGGATTATCAGCTTTACACAGGTGATGAAGAACACCCAGCGATCACCGCGTTAGTTAGCTCTGACATGCCAAGCCTGACGGAAATTCCGTTTGTGATCAAATCTGCCGATATGACAGAGCAAACAATTAATGTCACCATTGAAGGTATTGATGTACCAGCCGTATTTAGTGAAACATTAACAACGGTTGTCAATGTTGATACCGGCACTATTAACGGTAGAACAGCGGTAAGTGATGCTAACCCTGCCGAAGCTTACTTCAAAGCGGCCTTAGAACAACCAGGTGCGCAAGCAACCGAAGTAGATGGCACGGCAACAATTACGACTAATTATGGTGTTGTCACTTTTACCATAACCGATCCGGTTGAAGGCGTAGAAGCAGTTGAAGCCTCTCCTGCTATTCCAGCAACAGAAACTACCCCTGAAATACCAGCTGTTGAAGCTGTTGAAGGTGTAGCGGCCGTAAAAGGTAAAGTTGAATGGACGTACGAAATTGACGCCTCAAATGAAGCAGTTAAAGCCTTATATTACCTAGAAGAAACAGATACACCACCAACATTAGATGATAGTTTCACCGTTGAATCTGCTGATGGTACAACGCAAGAAATTATGATCACTTTAAAAGGTGCTCAGCAAATACCTGCAGATATTACCGGTGTTCCTGGTGGGATAGATGTTGAACCTGCCGAAGGTGAAGAAGCTGTGGTGAACCCAGACGTTACCGTTAATATCAATAGCGTTGATGCCGCCGGCACCTTAATGATCACAGATCCAAACTTAAATGAAGATAAGTTCATTGTACAAGATGCTGTTGAACTTGGTTATGGTACTTTCAGTATTGATGAAAACGGTGCTTGGACATACATGCTCGATGCAACGAATGCTGATGTGGTTGCCCTAAAAGGTGACGGTACTGCGCCAACACCTCTAATTGAGACAATAAAAGTAATGTCAGTAGATGGCACAGCTGTTGATCTTCCTGTGACGATTAATGGTTTAATTGGCGGTAATTTAACAGCTCAAATAGGCGGAGGTGCAGAAGGTGTATTAACGCTTGATGTACCTGATGCGGCAAGAGCTGCAGGTAAAATAACATTTAAAGCTAACCTGTCTGCCACAAATAAAAATTCTGATTTTACTTTTTGGGGTGATAAAATTCACCCAGGTGGAGATAAGCATAGATCAACAGCAAACGTTGTTGTTGCTGGCAACGGTGAATTAAAGTATTCACGTACAATAGATCAAGTAGGTTCAACGAAAAAAGACCTTGTTTTAGAACAAAGCCATACTCCAACAGTATGGTTTGACGTTGAATTCACTTGGAACTCATCAGGTAACTCGTCTGTCCCTGGGGTTGTTTCTCTTTCAATTGATGGTGTACCAGTAAGAGATGTTGACGGTGAAATTACCAGTGACTTTTTTGATATAAAGAGTCTTTCTTACCATATTGCCAGACTTGGTGTTTATGTTATTCAATTTAAACTACCAAATGACGCCAACGCCCCTCTATATATTGATGATATCGTTATATACTCTGATGTGGCAGGTACAACCCAAGTAGCCGCTGAAGATTTTGATGGCTTAGCTGAAGGTACTGAGCTTAACGCTGCTATTGTTGACTCAGCAAAATCTAAAACCGTTATTGTTGGCGCATTAGCAAAACCAGCAACTGAATAAGGTCTGCAATAAACTTGTAAATCTATATCCATAAATAAAAATAGCGCTATTAATAGCGCTATTTTTTTGCCTAAAAAATGTAGGTTCAAACAGAATTCAGCTATAACTAATACAGCTAAAACCCTAGCCTAAATTAAAGTTCTAACTCACACCGATAACAACACTGACTTCAGTACTGGCTTAACTGTACCGGCTTTACTTCGTTGGCTTGCTGCATTGCTTTTATTCGCTTTAACTGCACTGTTTGCGTAGTACAACGCTATTTGAGTACAGCTTTGTTTTATAATTCACTAAGTTTTATTCAACCTCAATTCAATAACAAACTTACCGACGAGTCAATTTTTCAGGTTGTTACATCTGCCCTAATACTTGAGCAGGATCTACTTTAGTTGCACGCCACGCAGGATAAATAGTAGCGAATAAACTTAACACTAGCGCAATGGTCACGGTAATATAAACATCAGGCCATTGTAATTGGCTCGGTATAAAGTCAATAAAATAAACATCGCCAGACAGAATTTTAGTTGAAAAAACACTTTCTATTTTGGTGATCACATGGGTTAAATTCAGCGCTAAATAAATACCTAAACCAGTACCTAAACAACAACCAACAATGCCATTCACTAAGCCTTGAATAATAAAACTTAACATGATCAATAACGGGCTCGCACCCATGGTTTTCAAAATAGCAATATCGCCTTTTTTTTCATTAACTACCATGATCAAGGTAGAAACAATATTAAAGCTCGCCACTGCAATCACTAAGGCTAAAACAATAAACATCACCATGCGCACTAATTGAATATCTTGAAATAAGTGACCTTGGGTTCGAGTCCAATCATGAATATAAACATAATTATCAAGCTGATAAGCAATGTTAGAAATAATCGCTCTGGCTTGAAAAACATCTGGCACTTTAATGCGCAATGTATTCACCTGACTGGCGGTGTAACCTAAAATGTCTTGAGCTTGCGCTAATGAAATATAAGCTAAGGTGTCGTCAATGACACCACCAAAAGTAAAAATAGCGACTACCTCAACATGCCTAACCGTAGGCGCGGGAAATTGTTGCTGCATACCATTTGCTACTGGTTGGTTTATTGGTAACAATAGTTGCACTTTATCACCAAGTTTAAGCGCTAATTTTTTGGCAATACCAGAACCAATAATCAAGCCTTGTTTATCTGAACTTTCACTTGATAAATTTTGCCACTTGCCCGCGGTAATATATTGGCTAATGTCTGATACTAGCTGTTCGCTATTCACATCAACACCGCGTAGTTCAACACCTTTTAACTGCCCTGCTTTTTGTACCATGCCAGTCATTTTAATCGCTGGTGCAACCGCTAACACTTCAGGATTAGCTAGCATTTTTTTTGCGGTTGCTGGCCAATTATCAATTGGCTCATTCACTGACTCGAGTTCGGCATGAGGGATGATCGATAATAATTTATCCGCTAAGGCTTTTTCGAACCCATTCATCGCCGATAAAACAATGATCAAAACCATCACACCTAAGGCAATACCTAAAGTAGAAGATGCTGAAATAAAAGAAGAAAAACCACTACTGTGCCGGCGAGAAACATACCTTAAGGCTAAAAATAAACTGATAGGCTTTATCATAGTAACAATTACTCAACAACCGGCGTTTGATTAACCTGCTCAGGCAGTTTTTCAGTTAAGTTTTGCCCCGATGTCTTTGGCTCTACAGACACAGCTTTATTAGTTACGTCATCTACCGGGGCTGACTCCAGCGTTAATGGTACGAGTTTGCCATGATCAAACGTGACTTGGCGATCCATCTTAGCCGCTAATAATAAATCATGAGTAACAATCACAAAGCTGGTATTAAGCTGACGATTTAAACTTATCAACAATTGATAGACTTGCTCTGCGGTATCAAAATCTAAGTTACCGGTGGGTTCATCCGCTAATACTAAAGCCGGCTCTGGCACTAAAGCCCTAGCAATAGCAACACGTTGGCGTTCACCACCTGAAAGCTCTGACGGTAAATGTGTTAATCTATGGCTCAAACCTACTTTATCTAACATCAAACGCGCTTTTTCTAAGGCAACTTTAGGTTTGTCACCACGAATTAACAGCGGCATAGCCACGTTTTCTTCCGCGCTAAACTCCATCATTAAATGATGAAATTGATAAATAAAACCAATATGTTGATTACGAAACTGCGCCTTTTTTTTATCGCTTAACTGATGAATATCAACATCATTAATTTTAACCGTACCACTGGTTGGCGTATCTAGTGCCCCCGCTAAATGCAAAAAGGTACTTTTACCGCAGCCCGAACGACCAACAACGGCAAGTAATTCCCCCTGTTCCACCGTAAGTTCTAAACCGTCAAGCACTTGGGTGGTTTCATTACCCTGCTGATAACTTTTTGATAATTGCAAACACTGCAATACCTTACTCATTTCGTAATACCTCTGCTGGTTGAGTTTTTGATGCGCGATAAGCGGGATATAAACTGGCTAATAGGGTCATACTTAGTGCGCCTATGATAATGGTCATTAAATCGCTGATCTCAAATGCAACTGGTAATTGCTGCGCAGCATAACCGCCACCGAACAAATTAAGTCCTAATAATGACAACACATCATTTAAATAAAAGGTCGCTAATAACCCGAGAATAACACCAAAGGTTGTGCCAAAAATGCCATTAAACATTCCTTGAGTTAAAAATACTTTCACAATGTCAGCGCGGCTTAAACCTAATGTTTGTAAAATGCCAATTTCGCCCTGTTTATCGATAACTACCATGACAAGGGCCGAAACAATATTAAAAGCCGCTACGGCAATAATTAGGCTCAACATTAACCACATCATGTTTTTTTCCATGCTGACCGCTGAAAACAAGGCTCCTTGCGATTGTTGCCAGCTAGTAATTTCAACATCTTGTATGTGTGACTGAATGTTTTTAACCACTTTATTGGCATTAAACGCATCATCTAAATACAGCCGTAATTCAGTGTAACTATTTTCAGGTAAACGTAATAACTTAGCTGCATCATGGCTTGAGGTATAAATAACACTGTCATCAACTTGCGAGCCCAAATTAAAAATGCCTACTACTGTAAAAGTTCGCTGTACGGGAATACGTCCCATTGGCGTAAAGCGGGTTTTATTGGGTAAAACAATACGCAGATTATCGGCTAACGAGACATTTAATTTTCGGGCAAGTGCTTGACCAATGACAAGCGAATATGGAATGTTTGATAAGTCTGCAAACTCTCCTGCAAGCATATTTTGAGCAACCATACCCTCTTGTTCAAGCGAGCTTTCAATACCTTGTAATAGCACACCACGTAGTCCTGAGGCTGATTGTACTAAAGCTTCAGTACTAATGATCGGCGTTGTATTATTGACGTGTTCAAGCGTTAAAGTTTGCTCGCGCAATTTTTGCCATTGGCTCAGCGGTTTTTGCTCAGGTGCCGATAAAGTAACATGCGGCACAATTCCTAAAATTCGGCTTTTAAGCTCCCCTTCAAAGCCATTCATTACTGACACGACAGTGATCAAGGCGGCAACCCCAAGTAAAATACCAACAACAGAAAAAAAGGTAATAAAAGAAACAAAACCTGAACGATTACGACTTCGACTATAACGCAGGCCAATAAATAAACTAACGGGCTGGAACATGGATGGCTGACAAACTCTGATCGGTAATATTATTTTGCGCTAAGCATATCATTGTCTTTCGTTAACGTCTTGTATTAACAAATATTCGATTAGAGCGTGTTAACCTTTTGTGTATAATTTTTGTTCTAATAGAGCGCAATAAGAACAAAGCCAAGCAATGTAATATCGTTATTGCTAACTTATATAGAGAAACTATGGTAAAACAACAGCACTTCAATCTCTCTGCCTTGCATAAAAACATATAGCCTGTTGCCAAAACATACTGCAAAGATTAACACGCTCTAACTAAATCAAAAATTTATGTAACAACTTGCTTCATGATTAAAAACTGTCGTATTTTACTTTTGCTGAAAAATCCCTGTTTATTATAAACTGCTGACTTAAATATGCTTTTTTAAATTTATGCGTTAATTGTGCATTAATTACGCATTAATTGTGCGCAGTACAATAAAACAGCACTCGACAAGCTCTCATCCGATCTGTATGATAACGCTGTCATTTCATCGGAGTTGTAGGAGTGTTGTGTGTTTTTGAACAAAAATTTATTAAAAATAAAGCTTAAATTAATGGTTAGTAGTTTATGCTTTCTCAGCCTCTTGCCTGCTCATGCTGGCATTGTTAATTTAGGCACTCAAGGCTCAGTCAATTTAGCCTCTGCCTCTGATTACACCTTTGCTGCTATTGCAAGTGAATACGGTGAGTTAGGCAGTTTTAGTGTTGGTGTAGAAGCAAAAATATTTGGTAATGTCGCTGCCAACAATAGCTTAATTATAGGTTCGAATGTAAACATTAATGGTAATGCCTGTTCAAATTACGTTGCTAAGTCACCTGGCACGGTGATCAGCGGTGATGTAGGGCTTAATGGTGACTGTGCAAATGCACTAACAACTCTAGGTACAGATATAAAAAATGCCAGCGCTCAAGCACAAGCGCTTACTGGCTTAGCCATTGATAACATCGCACAATCAGTAACCTTAAGTGCATCACAAAGTCAGGTATTTTTTACCGATGAGTTATTTCTTGAAACCGGCGAGTTTTTAACAATATCCGGTTCACAAAACGATGGCATGCTGGTCAATGTTCGTGGCTTAGCTAGTATTGGCTCTGGTGCAGGCATCCGCTTAACCGGTGGTATATTAGCCAACAATGTTATTTTTAACTTTTTAGACAATGATACTGCCACTAACTTTATTATTGGCGCTGCTGAATTACAAGGCACCTTTTTGTCTGGCTCAAGAAGCTATCAATTAGGTGATGGTGCAACCCTCAACGGTACTCGCTTTTTAACCACAGATAGTATTCTAGGTAACGTGCAAACAGTTATTGGCTTAACTGACACTATACCTGTACCTGAGCCGCACACCAGCTTGTTTTTATTGCCTTTAGCGTGGTTATTATTCCGCTCTAAAAAAAGTAACAACACAGCTACTGTACTATAAACTGGACTATAAAAAGCTTAGCCTCTGATTTATAAGTTCAATACCGCTTTGTATCTATCGCTTTAAAATAAATCCCCTAAATTACATTTATTTTAAAGCGATAACTCCTCCCCTTTTCTGCTAACATTATTTTTCAGGCGAATTGATAAAAGCTATTTGCTTATCAAAGCCAACCTAACCTAAAATATCGACAATATTTTTTTCCACACAATCAAATAAGGTTTAACCATGGCATTGCCAGATAAATTTATTTATTCAATGAATCGGGTGAGCAAAGTTGTGCCACCTAAGCGCACTATTCTCAAAGACATCTCGCTTTCTTTTTTCCCCGGCGCAAAAATTGGCGTATTAGGTTTAAACGGTTCAGGTAAATCTACCTTACTTCGCATTATGGCGGGTGTTGACACTGAATTTGAAGGTGAAGCTAAAGCCTTAGCAGGTACAAACATTGGTTATTTACCGCAAGAGCCGGTACTTGATGAAGAAAAAACCGTTCGTGAAATTGTTGAAGAAGCAGTATCTGTTGTTAAAAATGCAATGGCGCGTTTAGACCAAGTCTATATGGAATATGCTGAAGAAGGTGCTGATTTTGATGCCTTAGCTAAAGAACAAGGCGAATTAGAAGATATAATTAACAGCCAAGACGGCCACAATATTGACAATGTGTTAGAAAAAGCCGCTGATGCATTGCGCTTACCACCTTGGGATCAAAAAGTAGCGGTATTAAGCGGTGGTGAACGTCGTCGTGTTGCTTTATGTCGTTTGTTATTACAAAAGCCTGATATGTTATTGCTTGACGAACCAACTAACCATTTAGATGCTGAATCGGTTGCTTGGTTAGAGCGCTTTTTACATGACTTTACCGGTACTGTGGTCGCTATTACCCATGATAGATATTTCTTAGACAATGTCGCTGGTTGGATCCTAGAACTTGACCGCGGCTATGGTATTCCATGGGAAGGTAACTACTCATCATGGCTTGAACAAAAAGATGCGCGTTTACAACAAGAATCCAAAAGTGAAAGTGCCTTACAAAAAACCATCAAGCAAGAACTTGAATGGGTTCGTCAAAACCCGAAAGCACGTCAATCTAAAAACAAAGCCCGTATGGCACGTTTTGAAGAGCTTAATAATCAAGATCATCAAAAGCGTAATGAAACCAATGAACTTTATATTCCACCTGGACCGCGTTTAGGTGACAAAGTTTTAGATGTGGAAGCGTTAACAAAATCTTACGGTGATCGTGTATTAATTGACAACTTAAGCTTTAGTATTCCTAAAGGCGCTATTGTTGGTATTATTGGTGCCAATGGTGCGGGTAAATCAACCTTATTTAAAATGCTATCAAACGCTGAAATGCCAGATAGCGGCTCAGTTAGCTTAGGTGAAACCGTTAAGTTAGCCAGTGTTGATCAGTTCCGTGACGACATGAATGACAAAAACACTGTCTTTCAAGAAATTTCTGAAGGCCACGACATTATTCAAATTGGTAACTACGAAATTCCAGCTCGTGCCTACTGTAGCCGCTTTAACTTTAAAGGCAATGACCAACAAAAGTTCATTGGCGACCTTTCAGGTGGTGAACGTAACCGAGTCCATTTAGCGAAGTTGGTGAAAACCGGCGGTAACTTATTGCTGCTTGATGAACCTACCAACGATCTTGATGTTGAAACGTTACGTGCGCTCGAAGAAGCCTTATTAGAATTCCCAGGTTGTGCCATGGTTATTTCCCATGACCGCTGGTTCTTAGACCGTATTGCTACTCACATACTTGATTATCGTGATGAAGGACAAGTTAACTTTTTTGAAGGTAACTTTACTGATTATAATGAATGGCTTAAGAAAACTTTAGGGCCTGCAGCTTTAGAGCCGCATCGCATTAAATATAAAAAAATCAATTAATCAACAATTTAAGGCACCAAAAGGTGCCTTTTTTATAAAACAAAGCTATGCTAAATAAATACGTAATTAATTTAATAAAATCGCATGGAAAATAGACGTCAATTCACCCGAATATTGTTTTCTATCAAGGCTGAGTTAGAAGTTGAAGAAAATACTTACCCGGTATCGATTCAAGATATCTCATTAAATGGTGCTTTAGTCACTTCGTCAGCCGATACAGAATCACTAAAACATAAGCTTGGTATATTATCATTCCAACTCGATGAAAATGATCCTATCACCATGCATATTGCCGTTGTTCATACTAACAATAATGAATTGGGCTTACGTGTAAATGCCATCGACATTGATAGCATTTCAACATTAAGACGCATGGTTGAACTCAATTTAGGTGATGAAGAACAGCTCAATAAAGAGTTATCTCAATTAACACGCGATTAATAAATTTATACTAACCTGCCCAAATAAAAATAGACAAAAGTGACCCTGTTATGAAACACATTATCATTTCTTTTATCAGCCCAGATCGCCCAGGAATTGTTGATCAAATTGCTAGCGTTGTTAAAAAACAACAAGGTAATTGGCAAACCAGTAGCCTACATCATTTATCGGGTTTATTTGCCGGCATTGTCGAAATCACCGTTGACGAAAGTCATCTTGACGATTTATGCACAGCCCTAAGCAACTTAACCGAGCTAAATTTACAAGTTGAAGTTGCACCAGACACCTTAGCTACCGCAGCAGAAAAAATCATCTTAGAGCTAACCGCAAATGATCGCGCCGGCATTGTTAGTGATATATCATCGGTGATCCATCACCATAATGGTAATTTGATCAAGTTGGTCAGTAATCAACAAAGTGCAGCTCACTCTGGCCAATTAATGTTTAATGCCAAAGCCCATGTGACCATTGATGAATCAGCGGTTGATAATATGGTCACTGCATTAGAGAATATTGCTGATGACTTAATGGTTGATATTACACGCTAAAATAGCAACTTCTACATATGACGTTTTTGTTACCATGAAATAATTTGGTAACAAAAACCTTTTATCATTATCTTTTTACATCATAAATATTTGTATATGAAAGATAGTAACCTTTTTTTTAACAAAGAACTTAGCTGGTTAGCCTTTAACGAGCGCGTTTTGCAAGAAGCATCAGACCACGATGTACCATTAATAGAGCGTATACATTTTTTAGGTATTTACTCTGCCAACCTTGATGAATTTTTCCGAGTTCGTGTTGCTAATATTCGCCGCAAAGCCTTAGTAGAAGCTGCTCATCCGGAAGAAGTTAAAAATAATGATCCTATTTGGACTAATCTACTCCATCAAATATTAAAAAAAATTGATGTTCTCACCGAAAAATTTCGCGAAGTCGCCCTAGCCAATTTTGCCGAATTGGAGCAACACGGCATCAAGCTTATTTTTAATGATAAAAAATCAAAAATTTTTAATGAACAAATTAGCGATGAGCAACATGCTTGGTTAAAACGTTTTTTTGAACATAAAATTATTAAACATATAACACCGATTATTATTGGCCCTACAACCAATGTTTCAGCCTGTTTAGATGATGATGGAATCTATTTTTTAGTCGCCCTAAAAAGTGAAAATCATGAACAGTTTGCCTTAGTTGAAATTCCACGGAATGAGGTTAATCGTTTTATTATCATGCCTGAGCATTTGCAAAATGGTTTTAAAAAAATACTCATGTTAGATGATATCGTGCATTATTTTTTAGAAAATATTTTCCGCGATACCATCAATTTCACTTCTATCGATGCTTATTCAATAAAACTCAGCCGTGATGCTGAATTTAACTTAAACGATGAACTTGATGGTAGTTTGCTCGATAAAATGTCAAAAGGCTTAAAACAACGCCTAAAAGCAGAGCCGGCCCGCTTAGGTTATGATAAATTTATGCCTGATTACATGGTGAAATTTTTACGCAAACAGTTAAAAATTAAAGGGGTTGATAACTTAGTACCTGGGGTAAGATTTCGCCACTTTGAAGACTTTGTGAAATTTCCTAATCTTGGCAATAAAACCCTAGAAAACCCACAACTACCAGCATTAGAGTCACTTACATTTAAACATCATCATTTAATGTTTGATGCTATTAGCCAAGAAGATATTCTGGTTTATTACCCTTATTACAAATTTAGCCATTTCACTGAATTTGTTCGCCAAGCCTCTTATGATCCGTTAGTAAAAGAAATAAAAATTAATATTTACCGTGTTGCTAAAAAATCAGAAATAATTCATTCATTAATTGAAGCCGTTAAAAACGGTAAAGAAGTAACTGTTGTCGTTGAATTGCAGGCGAGATTTGATGAACAAGCCAATATTGAATGGGCAAAACTCATGAAAGATGCCGGTATTCATGTAGAGTTTGGTATTCCGTCATTAAAAATTCATGCAAAAATATGTTTAATTAAACGTTTAGAGCAAGAAAAATTGGTTAGTTATGCCCATATTGGTACGGGAAATTTTCACGAAAAAAATGCCCGTATTTACACCGACTTTTCATTATTTACAAAACATAAAGACCTTTGCCAAGAAGTCGATAACGTTTTTTCATTTATTTCGCACAGTTATAAACGCTTTCGATTTAATCATTTAATTGTCTCGCCACTGACATGCCGACGACGTCTGAATCAATTTATTGATAATGAAATTAAAGCTGCTGAGCAAAAACAAAAAGCACAAATTACCCTAAAAGTTAATAACTTAGTTGATGATGATTTAATCAGTCGGTTATATAAAGCCAGTAATGCCGGTGTAAAAATTAACCTTATTGTTCGTGGTATGTGTGCATTAATTCCTGGCGTTAAAGGCATGAGTGATAATATTCAGGCCATTTCGATTATCGACCGTTTTTTAGAGCATCCACGAGTAATGGTCTTCCATAATGGCGGTGAGCAATCAGTATTTATTAGCTCTGCCGATTGGATGGAACGAAATATTGATCACCGGGTAGAAGTCGCCACCCCTATTTATTGTCCTAAGCTAAAACAACGTATTATCGATATTCTTGAATTACAATTAAGTGATAACTGTAAAGCACGACGCATTAACCCATCACAAAGCAATACTTATGTGAAAAAAGGTAAAGTCGCGGTTCGTTCACAAATTGCTATTTACGACTATTTAAAAGCGTTAGAAACGCCAGCAGATTCACCTAAAACATAACAAACAGCTTTATTAATGAAATAGTTAGCCAATTAACAGCGCAATTAACAAATAGTATTTATACTGGTAATAAGGAAACTTGTGATAAATCCAATGATGAACGATACACTCAACACTCCAGAAAATTGTATTGCGGCTTTAGATATTGGCTCTAATAGCTTCCATTTTGTTTTAGCGCGTATTGTTGATCAAAACTTGCAAATTTTACATAGTGAAAAATATTCAGTTAAATTGGCTGATGGTTTAGATCAAGAAAACATGTTATCAAAAGCTGCTATTAATCGTGGGTTAGCAGTACTAAGTCAATTAGCAGATATGGCTGAACAGCTAACCACTGATAACTTTCGCATTGTGGCAACATACACGCTACGTAAAGCTAAAAATGCGCATCAGTTTTTAAGCCAAGCACAAAAAATATTACCGTTTGATATTGAAGTTATTTCAGGCCACGAAGAAGCTCGTCTAATTTATCAAGGGGTTAGCCATTATGTCGCCTCAGATACCAAACATCTCGTGTTAGACATTGGCGGTGGTAGTACCGAATGTATTGTTGGTAAAAACGATAAAATTACATTTTTAGACAGTATTGATATGGGCTGCGTTAGCTTTTCTCGTAGCTACTTTCCAGAAGGCGACATTAACGATACCGCTTTTAAACATGCAGTGTTACATGCCAGTTTAGAAATTGAAGCCGTTGCCTCACGTTTTACTAAACCAGGTTGGCAAACAGCTTATGGCACCTCAGGTACGATTAAAAGCATTTATCAAATAATAAACTACGGCCAAGAATTACCACAACCGATACAGTTGTCACAATTATATCAATTGCGTAGTCAACTAGTTGCCGCCGAGCATGTTAGCAACATAAACATTAACGGCTTAAAAGCGGCACGAATTGATGTTATTTGCCCTGGACTGGCCATACTCATTGCGTTAATGGAAGTATTACACATTAAAGAGCTCGATTATTGTGATTATGCTTTACGCGAAGGTGTGCTTTTTGGTTTATTAGATCAAAAGTTATCAAGTAACATTCATAACCGCACGATTACTAGTTTAATTACCCGTTTTAATGTTGACGTAGAACAAGTTGAACGAGTAAAAACCGTCGCTAAACAACTATTTAAACAACTTAAAGAACCTTTACAATTAAGTGGTAAACATTATGAAAACCTGCTTTATTGGGCAATATCGCTCCATGAAATTGGTTTAGATATTAACCCTGCCGGTTTTCACCGGCACGGCCGCTACATTATTGAAAATGCCGACTTAGCCGGTTTTAACCAAGAACAAGTCCAAGCGCTTGCTTGGTTAGTTGGTAGCCAGCGCCGTAAAATTCAAACATTAGATAACATGTCATGGTTTTTAATTAAACCGCTCAAATTAGCCAGCATTTTAATGATCTTTAGGATTGCTTGTTTATTAAATAAGAAACGCCAACTGACTAATCTTCCTGACATAAAATTCAGCACTAAGCATGGCCAATTATCTTGTCACTTCCCTAAAACCTGGTTAGCTGAAAATCCACTGATTGTGGCAGACTTACACCAGGAACAACAGCAACTAAAAGCCATTAATATTGAATTAGTTATTCGTTAAGCTAGGGTCTGTTGATCTTTTTTTATATTTTCAGCAATAGGCTATTTTAAGTGATAGCAAAGCAGAATGAACGTTGTTTGCTTATTTCAAATGAGTGAATTCCAAATGAGTGAAATTCTAATGCAGCTAGCGCAAAAAATAGCCATTGCCCTGTGGGCTGAGGCTAAAATCGCTTTACTCGGCGTTAAAAATTATTGGTTTAGATGACTAAACGACATAATTTCAGCCTTGATTAAAACGATTTTATCTCTCAGCTGAATTATTAAACAAAGATAAACAGGCCCTAGCAAGTCTCGGATATTGTTTTCTTGATCGAGGCTAGATCGCATTGACCTTTCGTATATGATTTTTTACTCTGACAGTAATACTTTCAGAACAAGGCGAAAGCAATGCTGGAAGCGCCCAGAACGAACCCGAAAAGCAACACCTGTATGGTCTTTCTAGTTACGTTACCGCTTATTTATGTAGAACAAATACACCTCAGCGCTCTTGAATAAAAGCTAAACAATCTAATGCAAAAACATACAGAAAGTTCAACACGCTCTGGCCAATACCAATTTCATTAAATTATTGCCCACTTATGTGGGTTAAAATATTCCATGGCTGCGTTGCTTTCAATCCCGATAGACAACTATTGCTCAATCAAGCGCCTTGCCATGATTTATTTTTCTTACGCACAACAAGATCACAAACTTAATGAAATTGCTATAACTATCCTTAAACAGTTAATTAACGCATAAAAAAACGCCAGCTAAAATGCTGGCGTTTTAATCATAGTTGGGACTATGTAATTAAGTACTCATTAGGCGCTACTTAGTAATTAAAGCGTAAGACCTAATTTCGCAAACTCTTTTTCAACAACAGAGTTTGGTAATGGAATATAACCGTCTTTTTCAACAATTTTTTGACCGCTTTTTGAAAGTACCATTTTTAAGAACTCGGCTGTCATTGGGTCTAACGGCTTGTTCGGGTGCTTATTCACATAAACATATAAGTAACGTGATAATGGATATTTACCCGCAATGGCATTTTCCATATTGGCTTCAATGAAGTCATCGCCTTTTTTCGCTAAAGGTAATGCACGGACACCAGACGTTTGGTAGCCAATACCTGAATAACCGATACCATTTAGTGATGCAGATACAGATTGAACAACTGACGCTGAACCTGGTTGTTCGTTTACAGTATTTTTGAAATCACCTTTACATAAACCTTTTTGTTTAAAGTAACCGTAAGTACCTGATACCGAGTTACGACCGTATAATTGAATGTCTTTACCAGCCCAATCACCGGTTAAACCTAAATCAGCCCAACGGTCAGCATCTTTCAAAGCACCACATTTACGGTTGCTTGAGAAAATCGCATCAACTTGGTCAATTCGTAAACCTTTAATTGGATTATCTTTATGAACAAAAACCGCTAATGCATCAATAGCAACACGCACGGCTGTTGGCTTATAGCCATAACGTTCTTCAAAAGATTCAATTTCACGTGACTTCATCTTACGGCTCATAGGTCCTAAGTTTGAAGTGGCTTCAGTTAAAGCTGGTGGCGCAGTAGAAGAACCGGCCGCTTGAATTTGAACATTCACATTAGGGTAAGTACGTTTAAATTCCTCAGCCCAAAATGTCATCATATTTGCTAAAGTATCAGAACCTACTGAAGATAAGTTACCTGAAATACCACTTGTTTTTTTGTAAGTAGGTAAATCACTATCAACAGCTAATGCTGAAAAATTTACTAAGCTTGCTAAACCAATAATGCCTAAGGCACGTTTTAAACTCATAATAATCTCCGATGAGCGTTTAAGAATTGTGAACACTATATAAAGGATATGTGACAATTATATTTAAACTTTGTGACACTTATGTGACACAGGAGAGATTCTTTGAATTTATTTTTAGGTATCTGTTTTTACTGAAAATATTTATTATTAACCGTTGTACAATAATAAACCGTATTCAATTAAGCAACAAAAACTAAACAATCACGGCCAGATGATTTAGCTTGGTATAACGCTTTATCAACTTTTTCAAAAAAATCAGCTGACGAGCCTTGAAAATCAGGTATAACAACTCCGGCTCCCATACTTAAGGTAACATATTCACCGATTACTGAATTGGGGTGCGGTAATGCCAGTTCAGCTAATTTTTTGCGAATATTTTCAGCGAGCATTCGACACTCTTCTTTATTGGTATTGGGCAAGATCAACACAAATTCTTCACCACCATAGCGGGCCGCGAGATCACCATCTCGTTGAGCTGAACTTTTGATAATACTTGCCACTTTTTTCAAACAATCATCACCAGCTAAATGACCAAAGCTGTCGTTATATATTTTAAAAAAATCAACATCTAACAAAACAATCGCCAACGGAATATTTTCTCGACTACAACGTTTCCATTCACTATTAAAACGTAGATCAAATGCTCTTCTATTGGCTATTTTTGTTAACGAGTCTTCTACAGTCAACTGCTCTAATTTGATATTCAGATCTCTTAAATCTTGATTGGCATCAACCAAAGCGGATGTTTTATCATTCACCGTTTTTTCTAAAATTACATTCGCTTCAATCAACTTATCAGCCATTTGGTTAAAAGCCAGCCCTAACAAGCCTAATTCATCTTTAGTAAACAATTCTATTCTTTTAGTTAAATCGCCATTAGCAATTAATGTTGCCACATAAGCAATATCAATTACCGGTTGTGAAATTGATCGGCCCAGAAAAAAAGCCACAATGGCTACAATTAACGCCACAATAAGTAACGAAAAAACAAGAAATTCACTCTGTTTTTCAACTAATTCTAGGGCATCGTCAACGTCAATTTTATATACTAAGCCCCAATTAACCTCAGGGATAATATAAGTAATAGCAAAAACCTCAGTGCCTTGATGATCAACATAAGTATTTAGTTCATTATTAACCATACTGGCTTTAAAAGGGTTAATATGGCTAATTTGTGCGCTAGTTAATTTTTGTTTAAAAGGTATTAACGGTTTCAATTGACCATCAGTGCCATTAATAACAATATAAGTTTCTTCTGAACGACCAACACCAACATGATTACTTAATAACGTTTGAACGCTTGCAAGTGATGATTCAACCACTAACAACCCTATTTTTTCACCTTGTAAATATAAGTATTGGATTAA
Source organism: Thalassotalea agariperforans (assembly GCF_053470345.1). Classification (NCBI taxonomy): domain Bacteria; kingdom Pseudomonadati; phylum Pseudomonadota; class Gammaproteobacteria; order Alteromonadales; family Colwelliaceae; genus Thalassotalea; species Thalassotalea agariperforans. The sequence continues at coordinate 441,500 of NZ_JBQMWH010000002.1, forward strand.
AATAAGTTTATTTTCCAACTCATTTAAAGGTGCAACAAATATCTCTTGCTGCTGCTGATCAAGCGCACGAATATAATGATCATCTATATGGCTAAGAGTTGTTTGAGGTTGTGTTGAAACCAAAATTTCACCTTGTAAATCAGTGATCATTACATCAATAAATTCAGGAATGGCTTGTTTAGTATCTGCAATAATTTTATGAATTTTGATGGTGTTAGGATTAAGCAATTTTTGCTTTGTTGATTCAATAGCGATAATTTCTTTTAATGATAACCGCAACTGGGTGCGACTTGCGATTAACGCTAAGCGATCTCTGTGCTGCTCAAGGGTCAGTGCTATTTGATTACGTTGTTGATTAGCAACCGATTTTAAATGGTTACTGATAAGTGAGACAACTTCCTTTTGACTACTATAATAATAAATACTGCCCGTAATAATAATCGCGATAAGTGTTGTTACTAGCAACACAATCGTTATTTTATGGCCAATACTAAAACCTTCTACTTTTAACTTTTGTGGTTTAGTCATACAGCTGCCTATCAGATAAACTTATTCGTATTAAACAAGCCGTTTGTTTTTATTAATCACTTAAAACGCTTATTAATAAATTTTATTCTTATCTTATTAAGTTTATGACAGTTATCACATTGTGCAACTATAATGCTAGGTTCTTGATTTATTAGATAGCTTACCGACTAAATGCCTTAAAACAAAAGCCTTAAGACAAGCAATTAAGAATATTCACCACATGAATAAAGTGCAGTTAATTAACTTATCTACTCTGGTGCTAGTCAGTTAATAATGGTTTTAACATTGTTTCTAAACCATTAAGTTTAATTTCATACATTAACGCTAATTGTTTACCTAACTTCCCTTCAGGAAAACCTTTACCATGAAACCAAACTAAATAAGGTTCAGGTAATTGTAAAAGTTTTCTGCCGGCATATTTACCAAATGGCATAGTAGTATTAATTGCTTCAATTACCGCTTGTTGATCCATTTCCATTGTCTTCTCAATCTTTTTTTATTCTTTTTTAATTAGAAAATTTTATGCAATCAATCTTTGTTAACCAGATTTGATGTCATATATGTGTCATCTATTCGTTAGCAAAGTGTCATATTGCACTCCTATAATTTCGCCTATTTACAGGTGTTCAAAGGGACCTTTGATGTCGATAATTCGTAAACGCAGTGCTCCACACACAACGCTCATTCCTAATAATGCCCGAGAAAACCAATATATACAGGTAAAATTTCCGTTAACGGATGAGCTATTACAGCGTTTTACACCAGCAGAGCCGAATCAAGCTCAACCTTATAATGGTTTTTATCAAGCAATTGCTGCAACCTTTTTTGAAGTATGCCAACAGTTTGACTTAAAAAACTGCCAATTTATTGCAAATGATAAATTAGCACGCATTCGTTACAGCCAAGAAATGCACCAATGGCAAACAAACCAGCAAATTTTATTCTACTACAACCCAAGTAGCCACGAATTAAATAAAACTTTTTTTGACGGTAGTATAAAGGCAAAACAAATTACCTTATTATTTTTAGCATCAGGATTAGATATTCGCTCAAATGCTGCTTTAGCGCACACTAAAGTTGTTAAAGTATTAGAAGAGTTTGCTAAACAATTAGCCATAGATACGAAACTGATGCGTATTCGTGATCATCAGCACATCACCTATGATATTTTTGCCAAAGCAAAAGGTAATGAGAATACTAAAAACCACCAGCTTCGACCGATCCCTGTCCGTTATCAAGCGCAAAATTTGCCGATATTACATAACACGTCAGAGATGAATTATGCTGTTGTTAAAATTCCTATCACTAACCACTTGCTCAATATTGTTGAGCTTGATGCCAGCTCAAGTGATCTTTATAACCCTTTGTATATTTTTATTGCTGACGCTTTCACTCAAGCAGCAAAACGTTATAACCTCAATAATGGTGCTTTAATTGCCAATGGCCTAGTGCCGATCATTCGTTATAGTGAGTTTGACGAATCTTCGGTTAATGGTGAGCTTCAATTATTAGGTTACAATCCAGAGCAAAACCCTTGTGGCTTGGTTAGTAAGTGGAATGCCGCTGAATTAGTTGACGATGTACAATTGATTTTTGTTGCCACTCGCGAAAATAAAACAGCATATGGTTATGGTAAGTTTCTCAATCAAGTAGAACAAGCACTAAAATTAATTGCCACCGAACTTGAGCTATCACCCGCAAAAGATGAAATTACTATGCGTTTTCATCAGCATGTTGCTTATAATTTAACTTAATTAACTCGAACTAAATTACACTAACTCGAACTAAACTACGTTAAAGCCGGCAACAATAGGTTGCTAAACTAGTATCTGGCAGGTTATCGTTTATTTAAATCAAGTTACAGATAAACCTTATGAGTAAACAAACAGAATTAGCAACGTTTGCCGGTGGCTGCTTTTGGTGTATTGAGTCGGCTTATAATGCGATTAATGGCGTGAACAGTGCGCTTTCAGGTTACATGGACGGCCATCTTGAAAACCCAAGTTATCAAGATATTTGCACAGGCCAATCAGGTCATGCTGAAGTGGTTCAAGTAAGCTTTGATCCTAATGTGATTAGCTATGAAACACTATTAGAGGTGTTTTTTAGCTTACATGATCCAACACAATTAAACCGCCAAGGTAATGATGTTGGTAGCCAATACCGCAGTGCCATTTTTTTCCATAATGTGCAGCAGCAAGTATTAGCTCAAGCCAAGATAGAACAGCTAACAAAGCAAGGCGTTTGGTCACAACAGATTGTGACCGAAGTGAAAGCTGCGGATATTTTTTATTGTGCAGAAGATTATCATCAAGATTATGTTAGTAATAATCCGCAAAATCCGTATTGCCAAATGTTAGTGTTGCCTAAACTCGCCAAGTTTAAATCACAATTTAGCGATAAGTTGAAGCAGCTATAAGCGGCAAGCGATAAGCGGTAAGCGACAAGCGGTAAGCGACAAGCGGTAAGCGACAAGCGGTAAGCTGGAAGCGGCAAGCTGGAAACTTGTAACTTGCAGCTTATATCTTGTAGCTTATATCTTGTAGCTTATATCTTGTAACTTGCAGCTTATATCTTGTAACTTGCAGCTTATATCTGGCCGCTTTAATACATCAAAGTATACAGTTTACGGCGAAACTTAGTGGCTAACGCATCACCTTCAGGTAACGCTTTTAACACATCAAGTAGAAACTCTTTACTTTTTTGATCATCACGTACCGTTTGCACTCGGCGAAATAATAAGGTTAATGCATCTTCAAATCGGCTTGCTAGCGTATATTGCGCTGCTAATTTGTGAATTAACTCGGCATTATCTGGTTCATTGGCAACGGCCGCTTCTAATGCTTGTAACTCTGGTGAATTGGCGGCTTCTTGTGCTAATTCAAGTTTTGCTTTAACCGACTTATAATCACTGTCTTGATCTACCATTAAAATACTGTCTAACAATTGACTAGCATCGTCTAATTTACCAAAAGCAATGCAAGCTTGAGCAAACACTAATTTTATATCCGCACGTTCATTGTCTAATTGATAAGCTTGTGATGAAAAATTATAAGCGCTGTTAATATCATCATCAGCTAACGCTTGCTGCGCTTGCGCTAATAAATTGTCTTGTTCTTTAGGTAAATATTTACCTAGAAATTCGCTAATTTGTTCATCCGTTTGCGGGCCAGCAAGACCATCAAGCGGTTGGCCATCTTTTAAAATAATAGCAGTGGGTAAACTTTGTAAACCAAACTGTTGAGCAATTTGTTGTTGAGCTTGGCAATCAACACTGGCCATTAAAATTTGTTCTGAAAAATTCGCGGTGGCAACTTCTAATTTGCTTTTTAAGTCAACACTTTCGGGGACTTGCTCGGCAAAAAAAGCAATTAATACCAGTTTAGTTTTAGAGGTTTCTAATACAACTTGCTGAAAATTTTCTAGGGTAATGGGTAAACTAGCCGACATAACATTCTCTGAAAAACGTGAACATGAAAGAATAATTGGGGCAAGTTTGCTTGAAACAAGCCTCCCCCAATCATTAATAAAAAATTTTACTGTTGGCTATAGCACCATACACAGTAAGATAACACCTAAAATCAAGCGGTAGATAACAAATGGCATCATGCCGAGTTTATCCACTAAAATAAGAAAATAATGAATACACGCATAAGCACTTACAAAAGCTAAAGTGCTACCTAAGGCTAACACTCCCCAATCTACGGCTTGTGCTTCAGTGATAAGTTTTAAGGTTAAATAACTTCCCGCCATGGCAATGACAGGAATAGAAAGTAAAAAAGAAAAACGCGCAGCATTTTCGCGGCTAAGGCCTAACATCAAGCCAATAGTCATGGTAATACCTGAGCGTGATGTTCCTGGAATTAATGCTAACGCTTGAGCAAAACCTATCATCATTGCGCCTTTAAAACCCAATTTTTTAATGCTGACATTTTGTTTTGCTTTAATATCGGCAAAACCTAATAACAAACCAAAACCGATTGTGGTTATCGCAATAACAAGCGCTGAACGTAAATATTCTTCAATTAAATCTTTACCAAATAAACCAAACAAACCCGCCGGTATGGTAGCAAAAATAATCCACCAAGCTAACTTACCGTTAAAGTCATCTTGCGCATCTTGGTTACTTCGGTTAAATGTACCAAACCAAGCACAGCACATTTCTCCTACTTCTTTACGAAAATATAAACATACCGCTAACAATGAGCCTACATGTACAGCTACATCAAAAGCTAAGCCTTGATCCTGCCAACCTAACAGCTGTGAAGGTAAAATTAAATGGGCCGAACTGGATATTGGTAAAAACTCGGTTAAGCCTTGAATTAATGCGAGAAAAAATACTTCTATAGTGCTCATAATGTTCCTTGCCAAGTAAACGGCATTTTCCTTAACTGTTGTGGTTTATCGTATTGTTGCCAAAGTTCAGTGTAACTTTGCTTATAAACTGGATGAATTCTGTCACCGGCAATTTCCGCTAATGGCCACAAAACAAAGGCATTTTTGGTAATTTCATCACGAGGAATTTGTGCCGGCTGCTGTAAAATTAAGTCGTCGTATAATAATAAATCAAGATCTAGCGTTCTCGGGCTATACTTTTCAGCATCTAACGCCCTGCCATTGTCATATTCAATTTGTCGAAGATTGGCGGCAACTTGTTCAATACTTTGTGTGGTAGTTGCGCCAATCACCATATTATAAAAAGCTGGGCCTTCAAAACCCACCGCTTCACTTTCGAATAATGACGACAAGGTTAATGGGCCAAAAGTGGCAAATAATGCATTTAACCCTAACTGTAAATAATTATCTCGATCGATATTAGTACCTAATGAGATGTAAATATCAGCCATTAACTTAGCTGGCCTCGTTCAATATAAACACCAACACTTTGCGCGTTATGAACCGCATTAGGTTTGTGTAATTTTATGGCTAACCAAGGAATACTATATTTTGCCATTAAATGCGTGGCCAAGCGCTCAGCTAACGTTTCTAATAAATCAACCGGATTGTTATTAGCAAATTGTTCTATTTCTTGTGATATTTCAGCGTAATCTAACGTTTTTGCTAAATCGTCGGCTAACGCCGCGGGCTTTATATCCCAAGCAAATTCAACATCAAACACTAAGGTTTGCTTAATTTGCTTTTCCCATTCAAAAAAACCTATCGTAGTTTGAATCGTCAAACCATTTATAAATACTTTATCCATCAATTTCTCAAGAAATAATTAATTGTTAGCTATTAGAAGGCCTGATTTAGCCAAAAACACTAAAATAATGTGAAGTTTACCTGCCAAGGTATAGAAAAACTAGCTTAGTAAACGATACAATAAATAAACTTTATGAAAAACTGATTAATTCAGTTTAATGTCAAACAATACAGCCATTATTTTTCTCGGTTATAATTTTGTCTTTTAATTAAAAAATCATCTTTAGCCAGAAATTTATTTTAGGATCATCAATTTAAATGATGTTATTAACGACAATAGCAATGACGATTGTAGCTTACTTAATCGGTTCGATTTCAAGTGCTATTTTGTTATGTCGGTTATTTAATTTACCCGATCCTCGCACTACCGGCTCTGAAAACCCCGGCGCAACAAATGTCTTACGGATGGGCAACAAATATTTAGCAGCTTGCGTATTAATTTTTGATGTTTTAAAAGGCACCATTCCAGTATGGAGCGCCTATTTTCTAGGAATTTCGCCAAACCATTTAGCTTTTGTTGCCATAGCCGCCTGTTTAGGCCACATGTATCCTATATTTTTTAATTTTCGGGGTGGTAAAGCCGTTGCAACCGCACTTGGGGTATTATTACCCCTTGGCTTAGGTTTATTTGCCATGTTAATCGGCACTTGGTTAGCGGTGGTAAAATTAACCCGTTATTCAAGTTTAGCGGCAATAGTTACCGTATCACTCGCACCGCTTTACACTTTATTAGTTAAGCCCGCTTATGTTTACCCTGTATTAATGTTATCAACATTAATTATTTTTCGTCATAAAGCGAATATTCTCAGGCTGTTAAAAGGCACTGAGAATAAAATATCACAAACTAAACGTTAAACTTACGCTTTATACTGGCGGTAATGAATCTAATGGCCAGCGAGGTGTCGCTTTAAACGTTAAGTCGGCACTAACACCGGCTTTTAATCGTTGCATCCCCGCAAAAGCGATCATCGCACCATTATCGGTACAAAATTCAGGTCTTGGATAAAATACTTGCCCGCCTAGCTTTTTGGTGGTGACAGCTAATTTTTCTCGTAATGAGGTATTGGCACTTACTCCACCGGCAATCACTAAGCGCTTTAAACCACATTGTTCTAGCGCTCGGCGACATTTTATCGCTAAAGTATCAACAACCGCTTCTTGAAACGCACAGGCAATATCGGCTTTAGTTTGACTAATTTCTTGTTCACTTAAATTTAGCTGTTCAGTTAATTCTTTTCTAACGGTATTCGCAGCAAACGTTTTTAAACCACTAAAACTAAAATCTAACCCTGGACGATCGGTCATAGGTCGTGGAAATTTAAAGCGTCCTTGAGTTCCTGACTGCGCCATTTTAGCAAGCACTGGCCCACCTGGATAATCTAAACCTAATAACTTAGCTGTTTTATCAAAGGCTTCACCGGCTGCATCATCAACCGACTCTCCCAACATTTCATACTGTCCGATACCATCAACTCTTACTAGCATGGTATGGCCACCTGAAACCAATAACGCAATAAAAGGAAACTCGGGTACATCATCTTCTAGCATAGGCGCTAATAAATGCCCTTCCATATGGTGCACTGGCACCGCGGGTAAATTCCAGCCATAAGCTAAACTACGACCGATTGAACAGCCAACCAATAAGGCACCTACTAAACCAGGCCCAGCGGTATAAGCAACGCCATCAATGTCTTCAGGGGTTAAACCGGCATCTTTGAACACTTCTTTGATCAACGGAATAGTTTTTCGAACATGATCTCGAGAAGCCAGTTCTGGCACTACGCCACCATAATCGGCATGAACCGCAATTTGGCTATATAAACGGTGCGCTAAAATACCGTCATTTTCATCGTAAATAGCAATACCTGTTTCGTCACAAGAGGTTTCTATACCCAAAATTCGCATTTATTCATTACCCGTAATTGATGAGTTCACCGCTTTATCTGAAGAAAAAGTTCAGATCAAAGCAAAATTTTCGGCAATTTTACAATTCTCACAACAATTTCACCACCTTTTAAATGATTATTCACATTTAACCTTTACTTTAATTAGCGGTTCGCATTAGAATACGGCACCCATTTTTGAATAGAGCGGGTGAAGGCCGAGGTAATAACTTACGTAAGTAACCATTATTACTAAGATTCGACACCGATTTATATAGATACATACTAAGGTAAGAGGCAACATGCCAGTAATTAAAGTTAGAGAAAACGAACCATTTGACGTAGCATTACGTCGTTTTAAACGTTCATGTGAAAAAGCAGGTATCCTTTCAGAAGTTCGTCGTCGCGAATGTTATGAAAAACCAACTTGGGAACGTAAGCGTAAGAAAGCTGCTGCTGTAAAACGCGCTGCTAAGAAAGTTTCTCGTGAGAACGCTCGCCGCGTTCGTTTATACTAATTAACCTTAGTAGTATCACGTTGAGTATCGCAGTATGACTCTGCTAGATAAACTCAAAGACGAAATGAAAGTCGCTATGCGCGCTAAAGACAAAGACCGTCTTAGTGTAGTTCGCATGGCGATATCAGCAATTAAGCAAGTAGAAATTGACACTAAAGTTGAACTTGATGATGATGGTATTATCGCTGTTTTAACCAAAATGGTTAAACAACGTAAAGACTCTATCAGAATGTTTCAAGAAGGTGGCCGTGAAGAATTGGCTGCTAAAGAAACAGCAGAAGTTGCCGCATTAGAAGAATTTTTACCACAAGCATTAACTGAAGATGAAATTAGTCAATTAATTTCAGATGCTATTAGCCAAACCGGTGCCGCCTCAATGGCCGACATGGGCAAGGTTATGGGGGTGTTAAAACCTCTTATGCAAGGTAAAGCCGATTTAGGCGCAGTTAGTGGTAAGGTACGTGCTACTTTAAACGCTTAATTGTGGAAAAATTATTAAACGCGTCTTTTTAGGCGCGTTTTTTTATACCTAATTTTTATATTCAATAGCATAGAAATCAGTTACCTTATCTGTTCTATCGAATATAAAAATAATAAACTTCATAACATTAATGGCTGGTATGATCCCAAGACAATTTATAGATGACTTGCTCACTCGCACCGATATCGTGGAGATCGTAGAAAGTCGTATATCCTTAAAAAAAGCCGGTAAAAACTACCAAGCTTGTTGTCCGTTCCATACTGAAAAATCGCCCTCTTTTACCGTTAGCCGTGACAAACAGTTTTATCATTGTTTTGGTTGCGGTGCTCATGGCAACGCAATTTCATTTTTAATGGAATACGAACGTTTAGAATTTGTTGACTGTATAGAAGAGTTAGCTTCACTGCATGGTTTAGAAGTACCAAGAGAAGACGATAACCAAACTCCTGCTCAACTAAAACAGCAACAACTCGCCAGCGCACAACGCAAAGATGATTACGAGCTGATGGCAAAAATCAGTCGTTTTTATCAACAGCAGCTTAAAACGTCAGCTGACAAACAACTTGCCATTGATTATTTAAAAAGCCGAGGGTTAACCGGTGAAATAGCCAAACGTTTTGGTATTGGTTATATCAGTGATAACTGGGATGGCATGATGAAACAATTTGCTAATAACCAGCAAATTAGCCAACAACTTATCGATCTTGGAATGGCTATTCAAGGTGACAAAAAGCGTCCTTATGATCGTTTTCGTGGCCGTATCATGTTTCCTATTCGTGATAAACGTGGTCGGGTAATAGGCTTTGGTGGCCGAGTTATTGAAAACGGTACGCCTAAATATTTAAATTCACCAGAAACCCGCATTTATTCAAAAGGCCAAGAACTCTATGGTTTATTTGAAGCCAAACAAGCCTGCAAAAACTTAACCCGTTTAGTGGTTGTTGAAGGTTATATGGATGTGGTTGCCCTAGCCCAGCACGGGGTTGATTATGCCGTTGCTTCATTAGGCACAGCAACTACCTCAGAGCAATTGCAAAGTTTATTCCGTACAGTTAAAGAAGTGATTTGTTGCTACGACGGCGACCGAGCTGGTCGAGATGCCGCTTGGCGCGCCATGGATAACGCGCTACCGCTGATTAACGATGGTTATTCATTAAAGTTTGTTTTTGTACCTGACGGAGAAGATCCTGACTCATTAATTCGCAAACAAGGTCAGCAAGCATTTGAGAAAATCCTCGACGATGCCATGCCTTTATCTAAGTTTTTGTTTGAACATTTGATGTCCCAAGTCGATATGAATTCGTTAGAAGGTCGATCGTCATTAATTGACATGTTTCAGCCCTACCTAACAAAATTACCAGAAAGCGTGTTAAAAGACTCAATAATTAATGAACTGGCAAATAATTTTGGTACAGGAACCGAACAACAGCTAGCAAAACTGTCTAACAAACAAAGCAATAAAGCAAAACCGCAAAAAAAAGTCGACAATAAAGTCACACCGGTCAGGTTAGCTATTGCATTATTACTTGAGCATCCCCATATAGTTAACGCACTTGCGGATATTTCAGTTTTACAGCATTTAAATGCACCCGGCGTACCATTACTGAACCAATTATTAATGTTATGTAAACAATCGCCCAATATTAAAAGTGCACAAATATTAGAACATTACCGCGGTACCGAAGAAGGTAAACAGCTCTCAAAATTAATGTGCTGGCAACACAATGTGGAACCTGAAGCTGCAGAAGCGGTTTTTGAAGACAGTATCGAAAAATTATTTAGCCGTTTTTTAGAGCTAAAAACCGAAGAGTTATTGCAAAAAGCGCGGATGGGGCAAATAAGCCCACAAGAAAAACAAGAATTACAAATATTATTAAATAACCCATAAGATAAAAATTAAACGTTATTTAACAAAGAAATAAATCTCGAGAGTAAAATTAGCCTGCTATACTTTAGCAACTAGATAATATTCTCTTGTTATAAAAACATCGGCTTTAACGCTAAGCAAGCTTAAATGACCGATACAAGATTAAAGCAACGATAAAAGTCTGATTGATATTAGTTAATGCTGGCAATTTAATCACCAGCTTGCTAAAATTTCGTGCTTTAATATTTTCAATTTGATAGCCATAAAGGTGGACACTCGTCAATGGATCAAGCCCCACAATCTAGACTTAAAGAGCTTATAACCAAAGGTAAAGAACAAGGTTATTTGACTTTTGCGGAAGTTAACGATCATCTCCCACAGGATATAATCGACTCGGATCAAGTTGAAGACATTATTAGAATGATCAACGACATGGGTATTCAAGTATTTGAAAACGCCCCTGACACTGATGAATTAATGATGTCAGAAGCTAATACGGATGAAGATGCCGCTGAAGCCGCCGCTCAAGCATTAGCTACCGTAGAGAGCGAAATAGGTCGAACAACCGATCCAGTTCGTATGTATATGCGTGAAATGGGGACTGTTGAACTACTTACCCGTAAAGGCGAAATTGTTATCGCCAAACGCATTGAAGAAGGCATCAAAGAAGTTCAGCGCAGTGTTGCTGAATACCCGCCTGCGATTAACTTTCTTTTAGAGCAATGGGATAACTTCGAAGCAGAAGAAGGTCGCTTAAGCGACATTATTGTTGGTTTCTTAGACCCTGATGCAGAAGAAGAGGAAATTCCAGCAGCCGCAACTCATATTGGTTCAGAGTTATCAGATGAAGAACTTGATGACGAAGATGATGATTCTGATGATGAAGACGAAGAGGAAATGGACACAGGTCCAGATCCTGAAGAAGCCCGTGAAAAATTCACTGCTCTTCGCAATGCTTACGAGCTAGCAAACAAAGTTATTGAAGAAAAAGGCCGTGGTCACGCAGAAGCACAAGCGGCTATTGACGCGCTAGCAGAAGTATTTAAAGAATTCCGCTTAGTACCAAAAGTATTCGACCGCTTAGTGAAAAACATGCGCGCCGTAATGGACCGTTTACGTGTTCAAGAACGTTTGATCATGAAGCACTGTGTTGTTGGTGCTGGTATGCCAAAAGCCACCTTCATTAAAATATTCCCAGGTAATGAAACGTCATTAGACTGGTTTGAAGAGCAAAAAGCCGCTGGCCACAGCTACTCAGCACGTTTGAATGATATTGATCTTGAAGTTGAACGTTGTGTGCAAAAATTAACACATTTAGAAGAAGAAACCTTCTTAAATGTTCATGGCATCAAAGACATCAACCGTCGTATGTCAATCGGTGAAGCAAAAGCTCGTCGTGCGAAAAAAGAAATGGTTGAAGCGAACTTACGTCTAGTAATTTCAATTGCGAAAAAATACACCAACCGTGGTTTACAATTCTTAGATTTAATCCAAGAAGGTAACATTGGTTTAATGAAAGCGGTTGATAAATTTGAGTACCGTCGTGGTTATAAGTTTTCAACTTATGCAACATGGTGGATCCGTCAAGCAATTACCCGTTCAATTGCCGACCAAGCTAGAACCATTCGTATTCCAGTACACATGATAGAAACGATTAACAAACTTAATCGTATTTCTCGTCAAATGTTACAAGAAATGGGACGTGAGCCAACACCAGAAGAATTAGCTGAACGCATGATCATGCCTGAAGATAAAATTCGTAAGGTATTAAAAATAGCAAAAGAGCCAATCTCAATGGAAACCCCAATTGGTGACGATGAAGATTCGCACTTAGGTGACTTTATTGAGGATGGTAGCGGTGAATTACCTGTAGATTCAGCAACCTCTGAAAACCTAAAAAATGCTACTCACGAAGTATTAGCTGGCTTAACGGCTCGTGAAGCGAAAGTACTTCGTATGCGCTTTGGTATCGACATGAATACCGATCATACCTTAGAAGAAGTAGGTAAACAGTTTGATGTAACACGTGAACGTATTCGTCAAATTGAAGCGAAAGCATTACGTAAATTGCGTCACCCTTCTCGTTCAGAGCAACTAAAGAGTTTCTTAGACGGCGAATAAACACTAACGCATGCTACAAAACTTAAAAAACCAGCAATTATTGCTGGTTTTTTTATTTCAAATTTTCAATAACACAAGTCGAGCTTATCTCAACTCAACAACAAAAGAGACAATATAGGACATATTCAACTACAAGGTGCTTAAGATTTAAGCGTTCAGATTCAATTTGTTACTTTTTTCAAATTGAACTGGTGACAATAAAATAAAAAATGCTTATACTGCCTGCGCTTTCCGATAGTAGTTATTTAAATAACGATTATTTGTTATTTCATAGACAATTTATTTTATGAAATAAAAGACTTAAACCTACAAAGTCAAATTGAAAGTATCACCAATACAAAGTGAAAATGGGCCTTTAGCTCAGTTGGTTAGAGCACCCGACTCATAATCGGTAGGTCCCCAGTTCAAGTCTGGGAAGGCCCACCATTTTCACGATTAAAGACGCACATTAAGCGTCTTTTTTTATGTCTAAAACTTTCGGCTCTGCTCTCGAGATTTCACTTTTACATGCTGTTGGCTATTACTTTTTGCTTAGCTTGTAATTGATATTCTTTAGGTGTTATTCCAGTATGCTTTTTAAATACTGTCGCAAAATAAGCCGAGTTATTAAAACCGACTTCGAAAGCTGTGGTGGTTACTAATTGGCTAAGAAGTAAACTTTTCGCTTTATTAATTCTCACCTCAGTAAGATATTGATTAATTGTTTGATCACAGCCCTCTTTAAATACCTTCATTATATGAGTGCGACTTACGCCTAGCGCTTTAACGAGGTCGTTAATACTAATGTCTTGATGGTAATGGGCTAACACATAAGTTTTTACGCTATCAATGAGTTGATGATCAGTTTCTGAACGCGGCTCTGGTTCACTTAACACCGTATCAGCTAAAAACTGACTTTCTTCGATGATAATGTTATCAATTTCAACTATCGATTGTGCCCTGTCCAGCTCAGCACCTTTTTGACTTAATCGAGTAATAAGTGTTTTAGCCTGCCCGCATTGAAAAATAACAGAGTCAAACAGCATAAACAGCACCTCTTTCGCACGAGTACGATAAGGCTCCTGCTGCTCTTGAGTAAAGTTTTTTAACGCCTTAAGTAGTTCATCAGTACAAGCATGAACGAGCCCTACACTAGCGGTACAAACCGCTTCTAAAAGCGTTGCTCTTTCACGAAAAGGATAACTATCATTTAATGTCTCAGGATAATAATCGGTAAATTCAATATTATTCGACGCACTATATTGTGCTTTGGCTAATAATTCCTGATGTTTAGCATGCTGAATAATTTTTTGATTGGTAAAATGAAGGTCACGATACACAGCCCATGCCCAAATGAGCGCAGATAAACTCGAGCCTGCATAATATATTTCCCATTCTCGGAAAATAATACCAATAGCCATAAAAAAGCTAAAACAGAGCACACCCCAGGTATGAATAACCACATTTTTATTCGGCTTATGCAATAACAAATAAAAGCATGGCGCTATTAATAACATGCTAATAAACGCTAACTGAGCAAAAAATAAATGGGATCGTTGAATATCAAATAAATGCGCTAGCCAAACCACTTCTTGAGATTGTTTAAAAAAAATAGGAGGAGATAAAATAAAAAATACTGACCACAATCCCCCCAAAAGAAAAGGCAGTAAACTCAGTTTTTTATTTAATTTATGCTCTGCTTGAATAAATAATGCCAACAATAATGAAGGAATACCAACACTAAATAACACCACATTTCTAAAAATATCATAACCATATTTCGGTGATTCAAACGGTAGGAGATTAATCAGCGGGCCGCATAGAAAAGCAATAAAGCTCAGTATAAAAATACAATAAAAAGGATAAGAACGGCCAATTTTATCGCGCACTAAAAAGAAATAAATAAATACCATGGCATAAATATGCGCAGCGCCAAAAGGAACAACTCCTCGGAAAAAAACATCCCAATTAAATACTACTTCGTTCATATAATTCAGGGGGCAGCGTGATTATTATCGTGCTGCTCAGTATACCGATTGTAAACAATTTTACATGGATATATTTCACTTATTCTAAATATTTGAATATAAGATATTAAAATACAATCGTTAAACGCTAAAAAAACAACTGCCAAAACACAATATAACCAATTGTTATTTATGAACTTTACTATTTTAAAACTAAAAAAGGACAATATTAAAAGTAACGTTTACATAGACAGTATAAGTTTATGGTTAAAAATAAATTGCCTAGTTAACCACCCAAACATTGTTAATAGGCAATCTAATAATTAACCATTAACAAGGTAACAATATGCGTTTTTTTTCCCGTTTATTTTTAATCAGCTTACTTCTCTCGAATGTTGTACATGCTGATGAACGACCTAATATTTTAGTTATTTTGGCTGACGATTTAGGTTATGGCGATCTTGGTTACACGGGTGCTAAAGATATATTTACCCCAAATATTGATCAGCTTGCTCAACATGGTGTTGAAATTACCAATGGCTATGTTACTCACCCTTTTTGTGGGCCAAGCCGTTCTGGATTAATGACCGGACGTTATCAAGCCCGTTTTGGTATGGAGGTTAATATTACTAACTCCCCCTTTGACCAATACAATGGCCTACCATTAACAGAAACAACCTTTGCTACTCGTCTACAAAAATCAGGTTATCAAACTGGCATCATCGGAAAATGGCATCTAGGTGGCTCCACTGCATATCATCCAAATAACCGCGGGTTTGATTACTTTTTTGGTTTTTTAGCTGGCGGACATTCTTATTTTCCTCAAGATATAAATACAAGGATGCCACTAACCACAAAGTCAGGAAAGCCAAATTATAGTGCTAACGAACGTACTGAGTTACCGCTAGAGCGAAATAATAAACACGCACAATTTAATGAATACTTAACAACCGCCTTAAGTAAAGATGCGGCAAGTTTTGTTAGCCAAACCGACAAGCCTTTTATGTTATATCTTGCCTATAACGCTCCTCACCAACCGCTACAAGCCCCTAAAGCAACCATTGCAAAATATGCTCATATCAATAACCCAGAACGTCGAATATATGCCGCTATGATTGACGAAATGGATCAAGGGATAGGCATGGTAGTTAACGCCTTAAAAGCATCAGGTAAATATGACAACACCCTGATCTTTTTCTTGTCTGACAATGGTGGAGCCGCTTCATACGAAAATCACAACAAACACGCAAAAACGGCATTTTCAAATAGTGGTCCATTTAGAGATGGTAAAGGGAGCATGCGTGAAGGAGGTTCTCATGTCCCCTTTATTGTTCACTGGCCTAAAAAGCTAAAAGCCGGTAAATATCACGGTTTAGTTTCCGCTTTAGATATCGCCGCAACTTCAGTAGCCATAGGCCAAGGTGACACTTCTGGTTTTACAATGGACGGTAAAAATATGATGCCATTTTTAACTGGCGAACAAAAAGGCTCTGTTCATCAAGCCTTGTATTGGCGCACAAATCACGACACTTGGGCAGTCAGAGATACTAAAACAAAATATTTAAAACAAAATCAAGACGGTACCGAGTTATATAATATGTTGCTCGACCCTTATGAAACAAAAAATATTGTTGCTTCATCCGATACGGAAAGAAAAGCTATAGCCGCGTTGTGGAATAAATGGAACGAAAACAACATCAACAACCTTTATTTACCTGCTGGGCAATACCAACAAGCAAGACTAGACTTTTATAAAAACATGTACCAACAACAAAAAGAAAAGGCTCAAAAACGGCCACCATTAGTTATTAAATAGTACAGAAATTAACACTTAATTTTTACCAAACTTAACACCTTAATTAGCAACAATTAAAATCACATAGATAAGAGAATCATCAATGAAAAACTATCTAATATGCATAAAAATGCTCGCCATATCCTTATTAAGTTTATGTTCTTATTTTGCTAACGCGCAAGACGCTCGGCCAAACATTGTGGTTATACTTGCCGATGATCTTGGTTATGGCGACTTAGGTTTCACTGGTGCTAAAGATATTAAAACGCCAAATATTGATAAGCTCGCTGCTAATGGTATCACTTTCAAAAATGGTTATGTTACCCACCCTTATTGCGGCCCATCACGCGCAGGCTTATTAACCGGACGTTATCAAGCCCGTTTTGGTATGGAAAACAATGTGACATATAATCCGTATGATAAACATATGGGCTTACCGTTAACCGAAACCACCTTTGCTAAACGCTTACAAAAAGTAGGCTACAGTACTTCAATATTTGGTAAATGGCACTTAGGCGGCGCACCGCACTTTCAACCGAATAAACGCGGATTTGACTATTTTTACGGTTTTCTCGATGGCGGCCACCAATATATGCCTGGCGAAGTAACTGTTAATGGCGATGGCTATTGGTTACCGATAATGCGTAATACCGACATTGCAGAATTTGATGAATACCTTACCACCGCGTTAAGTCGCGATGCAGTTAATTACATCAAAAGACAAGACGATAAGCCATTTATGATGTACATGTCGTACAACGCACCACACAGCCCACTGCAAGCTCCTCAATCTTATATTGATAAATACCAACATATCTCAGATCCAAATAAACGCATCTATGCCGCTATGGTTGATGCTATGGATGAAGGCATAGGTATGATAGTTAATGCCTTAAAAGAAGAAGGTAAATTAGATAACACCCTAGTTTTTTTCTTATCAGATAATGGTGGCGTCTACCCAGAAAGCTGGCAACCAACCAGTAACTGGGCAAACAACCTGCCTTACCGACGCGGAAAAGTTGCGTTATTAGAAGGTGGTATCCACGTTCCCTTTATTGCCCATTGGCCAAATAAAATTCCTAAAGGATTTACGTTTGATGGGTTAGTTTCATCTCTTGATATTGCAGCAACGTCAGTGGCATTAGCTAATGCTGATGCCAGCGATGCTAAACTCGATGGTGTTGATTTAACACCTTACATGACAGGAGAAAAACAAGGTTCGCCTCATCAAGCCCTTTTCTGGCGACTTGAAGAAGCTGACTATATTTACGCGGTCAGAACACCAGAAGCTAAATATATGCGTCAGCCATTACCCAATGTTGGAAGAAGCTTTTTTGATATGGTTAAAGACCCGTATGAACAAGACAATATTGTTGATAAATTCCCGAAAAAACAAGCCGAATTAGCCCAGTTATGGAATCAATGGAATGAAAAAAACATCAATAACATTCTTGAGCAATCTTGGGAGTATAAAAAAACCCGAGATGACTTTTATCAAGCCTTATTTGAAAAGAACATCAAAGAAGCAAACAATACTCCAAGCTATAATATTAAATAAATGCCTCATATTAATGCGCTATAGCGTCATATAGAACAATAGCGTTAAAGCGTTAAAGCGTTAAAGCGTTAAAGCGTTAATCATAGTGTTTGCTAGCTAACATTTAGCAAACACTATGAAACTAAGTGATAAAAATTAAAGCAAACAACAACAGCTTTTTATCGTCTACTATTCTAACCACATCAGCTATTTCAAAGCACTAACAAGCCCTTTTTCGCGAACGCATAATTAATTGTTTTATTTATTAATTAATTTTAGTTACCTTATGATTAAGTTCATATATTCTAGTTAATACTAGATATTTGTAGTTTGTGAGAAAAATAATGAAAATGCCAAAGTTACAAGCTATGCCAATAAAAACCCAAAAAAGTAACTTTTTTAGTAAGTTGTGGCTGCTTTTTACACGTAAAAGACAATGGCAATTAATTGAAGATTGGCATTATCGTTTACCTAATAATAAACAATTGGTCATTCCTAAAGGTTTTATCTTTGATGGTAATTCATTTCCGATGATCACTTGGTTAGTTTTTTCTCCAACCGGCTTATTATTAATACCGGTGATCATTCATGATTTTTGTTTTAAATATAATTATTTATGGGTAGAACAAGATCATAAAACCTACAAATATAAAAAAAATAACGGTTTTATGGCATGGAATGCGTTAATAAGAGATATTGGTATTGTCCGTAATGAATTAGCTTTTATTGACTATTTAGTTTGGTCTATTTCATTCTTGTTTGGCTGGTGGCGCTGGCGTCAATGCCGTCGCCTTGTGTTAGTTGATATCAAGCCTGAAAGCCTTATTCAACAAGAACAAGCTAAAATAACAAATAACAGCCAGTAATTAATACATAGCACTTAACAACAATAACTTATGAAAAACAAACCGCTGCATTTTTTTATTATTACCTCAGAAGCTGCCACGTTAAACTGGCTGTCAGCTACATTAAGTGTTACTGATATTGTTATCTCGGCAATTGAAGCCGTCACAATAGATCAGCTTACCACCCTGCAATTTAACCATAAGCAACAAGCGATCATTCTGTTAGATGAAAAAATTTACACTAATCAGTCAGCTAAAATTCATCAAAACCTAAATCAGCTCTATGTAGATGTCCCTATCTTATTATTAACTGACTCTTTAGCCAGCAAAAACCTACCGTCACTTAATAAAATGTTTAATGTAATTGATACTATTGCTAGGCCAACCTTGTCAATTAACTCACTTGAGCATACGGTTAATTCGCTAGTAAAAGACTTTAAACTCACCCAAGAGTTAAAAAAATTAGCACATTACGACGCGTTAACTGGTGCCGCAAATCGCTATTTATTTCAAGACCGTTTAGCGCAAATATTTAACCGAGCAAAACGTTATCACGAAAGCTTTGTTTTATTGTCGTTTGATTTAAATGAATTTAAAAAAGTAAATGACAGCTTCGGTCATGAAGTCGGTGACTTATTACTGAAAAAATTTGTCGAACAACTTAATAAAGTCACCAGAGAAGCAGATACCTTAGCACGATTAGGTGGTGACGAATTCTTTATGATCATGCCAAATATGACAGTCGATAACCTCGGCATTGTGCTTGATAAAATAAAAGCGCTGTTCAATCCTAAGTTTAATTTAGCAGGTCAGCAAATTAAAATAAAAACCTCAATCGGCGCTGTTGTTATTAATCATCAAACCATTGAGCAATTAACCATTACTCAAGCATTAAAATTAGCAGATTTAGCCGTTTATGAAGCCAAAGCACAAAAAGAAACTGCCGCGGTTATCAAACAAACATAACAGGCAACCACATGGCTAAAACAGTGAATAATCAAAAAGTGGTGACAGCTAGAAAAGCGCTAGCTGTCAGATAGTAGAATAAATTACTTAATAAGCTTTATCGAACCGTCAATATGAACATCCCGTTGTGGGTAGGCAATCACCAAGTTGTTTTCGGCAAAAAGCTCGTCAATGCGGTAACGAATATCACTGCGCATTAACCTTAATCCGCCTTCTACTTGCGAATGGATCCAAAAATTGACTTCAAATACTAACGCGTTATCACCAAAGTCCTCAAAATAGACCACAGGTAACGGGTCTTTTAAAATCCCCTCTTGCTCAATGGCCGCTTGCATGATCAACTCCGACACTTTTTTTACCGGCGAACCATAAGCAACACCAACTTTGACACTTGAACGCACTAAACGATCCACTAAGGTCCAATTAACCACGGTATTTTCAAGTAATTTACTGTTAGGAATTAACATATGAACACCGTCTACACGTCGGATCAATGTTGAACGTGTGTTAATTGTTTCAACAATCCCTTTCGCTTCATCTATTTCTAAAAAGTCACCTATTTTTATTGGCCGCTCCCACATAAGGATCCAGCCACTAATAAAGTTATTAATGATATTTTGTGCGCCAAAACCAAAACCAATCGCAATAGCACCAGATAAAAAAGCAAAAGCGGTAATAGGAATATTCAATAAATCTAACGTGGTGATCACCATGATGATGATCGCAATAACATAAATTAAGCGTTGAATAAGGTGGGTTAAATTAGGGTCAATTTTTTTTGCTGATAAACGTCTAGCTAGCTGCCTTACAAACAATTTAGTAATAAAAAAAATAATAAACAGTACAATCGGAATGATTAACACATCACCAATGGTTATTTGGCTATTATCTATTGTGATCAGAGTAATATTAAAAAATTCTTTTATTTGTTGAAATGTTATCATCTTGTTTTACTGCTGTTTTTTTAAATAAATATCAGGGCTTTAAACTTTGCTTTTCAATTTAGCAATAGTGCCTTCAATACCAAGGCTACTAAAACTGGCATTAATTTCCGCCTGTTTCGACGTAACTAAACTAATACCTTCAACTTCAATATCGTAAAATTTCCATTGCTCATTTGGATCTTTGATCAATTTTACTTTCGCTTTAATATCTTGTTGTACGCGCTTAATAACAAAAGCCACTTCTGCTGTTTTAAGCTTATTACCAAACTCGGTCTCACCAATCACAATACGTTCATTGTCATACTTTTCTAATAAGCCAGCATAATTATTCATTAACATTTTTAACAATAACTCAATCATCTGTGTTTTTTGCTCCGCAGATAATTTTTTTAATTGTAATGCTAATACCTTGTAAGCAAAGTATTTTTCTTCAATTTCTGGCTTTAAAAACTGCTCTAGCACAATAAGCGTATTATCTCTTTGCAGTTGGCCTTGGCTGTCAAAGCGTTTTAATTCTGCGGTAATTTTTTCAAAAACTACTTGTACTTTAACTGCCGGCTCTGTTGAGGCCCAAGCTGTCGACATAATAAAAGTGAATAGACAAACAACCGATAATTTTTTAATTAAATACATAACTTGTCTTCTTATAAAATAACATGGAAACATCGCTCCGATAATTCAGTATAACAAGCGTTTAGTTTTTTCGCTTTAAATGATGTTTATTTAACAACAAATCAGAAACTTACATAGAGCGTGTTGACCTGTCGGAAATTATTTTTGTTCTAACTGAGTGCTTTCAGAACAAGGCGCGAGCGATGTAATATCGTTATTCTCGACAACTGCTCCTGCGCTGTTCTAATAACCTGCATCCATGCAGGAATATATAAAAAGTGAGTAACGCAGTGCTTTAAACGCTCAGAACGAACCCGAAGGGCAACATCTGTAGGCCTTTCTACTACGTTATCGCTCATTTATGTAGAACAACTACACCGCAATCGCTCTGCCTTGTATAAAACCCATACAGGCTGTTGCAAAAACATACAGCAAAAGTCAACACGCTCTAATTTACTCGCCAGCTTAAAATAACCGCTTTTCACAGAAATTTAAGGCACGCAATGTAAAGCGAGCTCTCGCACAATAACAATCAATAATTTTTATCTTCAGGTTAAAAATATTTCATTTTGTAAATTCTATTATCAAGCGCATTATCGCCGTGAAATTCATAAATGATTAACCAAGAGGAAGCTATGATTGTTGATGAATGTAAAAACCAAAACTTTGACGCCGATGATTTTAATCACAATAACCTTGCTTCGTTTGGGGAGCCAGTAATGGATAGAAAATCAGCCAGTTTACATGCTTATAAAAAAGCCATTGCCCGCGCTAAAATTGAGCGACGATTGGAAAAACGCAAAATGCGTGAATTAACCGACACTTTATACGGTGATTGGGATTAACCTTAATTATTAATACTTTTAAATAACTTTGCTCGAGAGAAAAATGAAACACTTATTTATGGCCTGTATTTTATTAATGACGCTACTGGTTACTGCTGTTGAAAGCCGTAAAGATGAAGCGCCCATTAACTATACTTTAGATTTATTAGCGACGTGTGAGGAAACTTCGTTAACAGAAGAAATAACCGAGCAAAAACGAGCTAAGCTGTTACTCGCTTGTGTTAATAGTCAGTTAAAGAAAATGAACTACAGCAAGGTTAATTCACTGGCTTATTTAACGAATGCGCAAGTTAGTATTGAGCTTGCGTTAAAAAGTTGTCAGGCCGATGCTATTACTAACCACATTGCTATAGAAGAAATTGAAGACATGTTACTCGCTTGTGTTAACAATGAACTGACAAGCTTGTCATTACCGACACTTGAAGCATTACCAGTAAACGCGTATTAGGTTTAAAAAATGGGATTATTAATCAATGAATAATCCCATTTTATTCACTCTCGGGTTATTTAAAGATTACTTATAAATAATTTCAGGAAAATAGTGCAAGGTTTTTTTAATTAACGCTTCTTTATGACTTTTCGCTAAATATAAAGCATAAATTTCCCGCGAAAACACCGGCGCTGTATCAACCAAATATAACGACTTATCATTCACATACTTGATCGCTAACTGCCTTGGTAAATAAGCACTACCACCATTTGATAAAATAAAATCCAACGCAACTTTTGGCTGACTCATAAAATGTTTTGCTGGTGGCGCATCGGGGTATTCTCGTAAATATTGTAAGTTAATCGACTCGCCATAATCGACCATAATAAAATCAGTTAACTGCTTAAAATCTATAGTGGCTTCAGGGTTTGTTGTTACCAAATGCAATGGCACCGCCGTAACTTTTTCGGTAATAAATTCGTCAATCACTGGCGAATCAAAGGTAAAAGCAATATCAATAACACCGTTGATTAAGTTTTTCCGCAGCTCTAAGGGGCTATGCGTTTTGGTCATAAAGCCGATATCTTCAATATTTTTACTGATTTTATTCAGCCAAGCCTGCAAGGCAATATCCCAAATTGACATCATGCTTCCAATTGATAACAACTCAATGTCGTTATCAACCAAGGCAACATCTTGCTTGGCTTTTTTCCACATAAAAATCAGTTCATTGGCGTGTTTGATCAAACGGTGCCCTTCTGGCGTAATCTTTAATTGTTTTTGGCTGCGGTCAAACAATAAAACGCCAAGCTCATCTTCCAACAATTTAATTCTCGCGCTAACAGCCGATTGGGTAATAAATAAAGTTTCAGAGGCAATTCTAAAATGCAAAGTGCGCGCAACTTCCAAAAACGTCTTTAACAACTCTATTTTCACAAAACCCACCCACTAATCAAAAATTTTTATCAAACACTATAAAATATTGCGTTTTATTGTCCAGAGATTTTTAACTAAACTTCGCCCCAAGTTAGCTAACTTGAGTTCAGGTTAGCTATTTAAAATTTAATGTACGCTTAACTTTCTAATTGACTGCTGATTGCTACACTGAAAGTTCGTACTAAAAATTTAAAGCTCAAAATAATTGATCATATCTATTTATTATTTATACAAAGAATTTATTTAAAGAGACATATTATGAAAATTGCTATTTTATCAAGAAACAAAAACCTGTATTCAACTCGTCGCTTAAAAGAAGCAGGTGAAGCACGTGGTCATGAAGTTGATATTATTGATACTTTACACTGTTACATGGACATTACCCGTAGCCGCCCAACAGTTCGTTATCATGGCGTTGAGTTACCTAAGTATGATGCCATTATCCCGCGTATTGGGGCATCAATTACTTTTTACGGTACAGCGGTTGCTCGTCAATTTGAAATGATGGGAACGTTTAACGTGAATGAATCGGTAGCGATTAGTCGTTCACGCGATAAATTACGTTCGTTGCAGCTGTTATCTCGTAAAGGCATTGGCTTGCCACGTACTGGCTTTGCTAACAAAGCTGATAACGCAAAAGATTTAATTAAAAACGTTGGTGGTGCTCCGGTCGTTATTAAATTATTAGAAGGCACACAAGGTATTGGTGTCGTTTTGGCCGATACAGCGAAAGCCGCTGAAAGTATTATTGAAGCTTTTATGGGATTAAAAGCTAACATTTTAGTACAAGAATTTGTTAAAGAAGCCGGTGGTGCTGATATTCGCTGTTTAGTAGTTGGTGGTAAAGTGGTTGCCGCCATGAAACGCCAAGGTGCTGAAGGGGAATTTAGATCAAACTTACACCGTGGTGGTAGTGCGCAAATTGTTCGCTTAACCAAAGAAGAACGTGCTACTGCGGTTAATGCCGCGAAAGTAATGGGCTTAAACGTTTGTGGTGTTGATTTATTACAATCACAAAATGGTCCTATGGTGATGGAAGTTAACTCATCTCCTGGCCTTGAAGGTATTGAAACAGCCACAGGTAAAGATGTTGCTGGGATGATTTTTGAATTTATCGAAAAAAATGCTGATAACAACACAGCAAACAAAACGCGTGGGCGAGGATAACAATGAAAGAATTATGCATTGGTGGTTTTTCAATTCAGCCAGGCACTGAAACGAAAATAGAGTTACCTGTGGCTAAACTGTACACAGACGCTGAAGTTTCTTTACCAATAAAAGTATTTAGAGGTAAAAAAGACGGCCCAACTATTTTTATCAGTGCAGCCGTGCATGGTGATGAATTAAACGGTATTGAAATTATTCGTCGTTTAATTGGTCAGAAAAACTTCAAAATTATCCGAGGTACGGTTATTGCTGTACCTATGGTAAATGTTTATGGGGTTGTTAACCAAAGCCGCTATATGCCTGATCGACGAGACTTAAACAGAAGTTTCCCCGGCTCAGCAAAAGGTTCGTTAGCAGCCCGAGTTGCTCATATATTTCTTAATGAAATAGTTAAGCATTGTGATTATGGTATTGATTTACATACAGGTGCTATTCATCGT
The DNA here is from genome assembly GCF_053470345.1 of Thalassotalea agariperforans. Lineage (NCBI taxonomy): Bacteria > Pseudomonadati > Pseudomonadota > Gammaproteobacteria > Alteromonadales > Colwelliaceae > Thalassotalea > Thalassotalea agariperforans. Next base: position 466,563 of record NZ_JBQMWH010000002.1, read on the forward strand.
TCAAATTTACCACAAATTCGTGCTGATTTGTCAGATGAAAAAACCAAAGAACTGGCCTTAGCTTTTGGCGTACCTGTTGTATTAAACTCTAATATTATTGACGGTTCATTACGTGAATCTGCCGTTAGCAATGACACTCGAGTGTTATTATATGAAGCCGGTGAAGCATTACGTTTTGATGAATTTTCAATTAGAGCTGGTATTAATGGCGTGATCAACGTACTGAAAAACTTAGGTATGATGCGTAAAACGGGTCGTAAAAAGCAAATTCAGCCATATATTGCGAATAGCAGTGGCTGGTTACGAGCCAACGCTAGCGGTTTTGTAAATCAAAAAATAAAATTGGGTGATAAGGTTAAACAAAATGATGTTTTAGCTGAAATTGGTAGCCCATACGGTGACATTATTAATACCGTAAAGGCGGCCAGATCCGGTATTTTAATTGGTATGCAAAATATACCCTTAGTACAAGAAGGCGAAGCAATGTTTCATATTGCTTACTTTAGTGAAAGCGACAGTGAAATTGCTGAGCATATTGAAACAGTTCAAGAACAGCTAGTGCTTGATCCTGAACATTCAACCATGATAAACGAGTAAGAGCGTAGAATAATGACAACATCAAATAAAACCATCATTGGCTGTTTAGAATCTTGTACATTACCGGAACTTGGTATTGTTGATATGAACATTAGAATTGATACCGGAGCAAAAACGTCTTCTTTACATGTTGATAATATTAAAAAATATGTAAAAAATGGCGCAACTCAAGTACAATTTGACATTCATCCTGATATTCATAACGTCAGTAATATTGTGACTTGTCATGCAAAAGTTGCCGACATTAGACGCATTAAATCGTCTAATGGCGGCTCTGAGCAACGTTATGTAATTAAAACACCGATTAAATTAGGTAAACATTGTTGGGAAATTGAAATTACCTTAACCAATAGAGCTGATATGAGCTATTTAATGCTATTGGGAAGAGAAGGATTATCTGATTTATTTCTTGTTGATCCTTCCGCGGTATTTTTAGCTTAACTAACTCGTTTTTTCATTCATAAACTCGGCGATAATAAGCCTTATATGAATGAATTTATTACCGAAAATTTATCATAGCCAGCAGCGGTGATATCATCTTTTAAGTACCCCTAGTAAGAAATACTAGGGGTATAACCTCTTCTAACTCAAACAGTAAGAATGGCAATTATGAGTGAAACCAACATCGATAAGTTATCCATTTTAATTAATGACATTCTTAACACAAGCAGCGACACCGAACTCAATAGCGTTTTATCAAACTTATCTTCTTTGTTATTTGATGAACAATACGCCTTATTGTTAGAAGCGGTACCATTAGAAAAACGTTTAGCGGTATGGTCTCACTTTGACCCCGATGTTCAACGTATTGCTTTTATTGAGATAAAAAAAGAAACTCGACGTTGGTTAATTGATACCTTACCGGATCAAAGCTGTTTTGAATTATTAGCGCAAATTGATTTTGAAGAGTTGCTTGAAATTGCAGAGGCATTACCCGATCGTTTTTTAAATTATGCCATCAAGCAACTTGACGACTCACAAACAAAACTTTATCACCAAGCGCAACAGTATGATGACGATCAACTCGGTCACTGGCTTGATTATGATTATGTTCGCATTTCTGACAAACTTAAAATCACGAGTGCTAAACGTTTATTAAATAAAGGTATTCACCCTTATACCGATGAATTTTATACCGTTGATAAACAAGGCGTACTTACCGGTGTTGTCGCCATTAACAAACTATTAAATGCTGATGATAGCGGTGTTTTAGCTGATCTAATTGAAACCGACTTTTTAAAATTAAATGCCAATAAAGATTTAATGGCCGCTTCTGAAGAATTAGTGCTATCTGAAAAAATGTCGTTACCCGTTTGTGACGATAATGGCTTATTTATTGGTCGTTTTACTATCGCTTTAGCGTATCAAATAAAAGAAGAAGAAGCCGATAATAAATTAACCAAAGCCGGTGGTTTAAATAACGACGAAGATCTTTTTGCCACCGTAAAACAAAGTACACAAAACCGTGGCATTTGGTTAGGCATTAATTTATTAACCGCTTTTTTAGCATCCGGTGTGATCGGTTTATTTGAAGTAACCTTACAACAAGTTGTGCTTTTAGCCGTATTAATGCCGGTAGTCGCTTCCATGGGCGGTATCTCCGGCAGCCAAACCTTAACCTTAATTGTGCGAGGATTAGCCTTAGGCCAAATTACTGAAAGCAACTTAAAAGCGTTATTAATTAAAGAACTCAAAGTTGGCTTAACCAATGGCATTATTTGGGCTGCCATTATCGGCAGTGTTACTTATTTATGGTTCAGCGATTTAGGCATAAGTTTAGTTTTAGCGGTCGCTATTTTAGGGAATTTGATCGCTGCTGCCGCTGCGGGTGTACTTATCCCCTCGTTACTTAACAAGCTTAAGCTTGACCCTGCTTTGTCGGGTGCGGTACTGTTAACCACCGTAACCGATGTAGTCGGCTTTTTAATTTTTCTCGGACTCGGTAGTCTCTTTTTATTATGAGTATATTTTTAGAACACAAAGTAATAACATCAATTGTTATTATTCTTTTATCTTACCCAATTAAGCATTACATCGCACGTTGGGTAAAACACAGATCACGTAGAAAAAACAAAGATCATCGCTACCACATCAACTCTTTCAAAAACTTATTGAACTTGTTTTTGTTAGCTTTTTTACTTTATTTATGGGGTGATGAACTACAAAAATTTGCATTTTCTATTGCCGCTTTTGTTGTTGCCATTGTGTTAGCAACACGTGAATATATTCAATGTTTTATTGGCTTTTTGTATGTCACTAGTACTAGTCCATTTCGTGTTGGTGACTGGGTACAAACCGGCCCCTTTTGTGGTGAAGTTACCTCAACCGATTGGGCTAAACTGACCATGTTAGAAATTGACCAAAGCAATTATTCTTATACGGGTAAAACCTTATTTATTCCTAATAATCAGTTGATCACGCAGCCAATTAAAAACCTAAACTTTTTAAAGCGTTATGTCTCTCATCAATTTTCAATCACGATGAATAGCAGCTATAACCCGTACAAAAGTAAAGATTTATTATTGGCAAAAGCGAAAGAATATTGTGCTGACTTTCATAGCGTTGCCGAACGTTATAATGCCATGATCGAACGTAGTTTGGATGTAACCTTACCGGGGCCAGAGCCAACTATTGGTATTAGCACAACCGATTTAGGCCGTATTAAAACCACCTTTGTGGTGTTTTGCCCAACCGATATGGCTTCAGAAATTGAAACAAAGTTAACCAAAGACTTTTTTGATTTTTATAGCCTGTACGCTGAGCAAAGTGGTATAAACGCCAAAAATAACGAAGATATGCCCGAATAAAACAATCTGCTATTTTAACCACCTTTAACACGCTGTTTCTAATAAGCTAAGTAAAGCATTTGTAATCAATCAGTTAAAATACTGATTGATTACAATAACTAAGCTATACTTTTTTAAGTTTGTCAGATAACTTAATTACCATATTCAATAATTAGCTAAAACAATTAAGTTAACTACCCCTAAACGCTAAAAGTATTAAGGATAAAAACATGCTCTTTGGTAAAAATAAGCTGCTAAATAAAATTGAAACTCTCGAAAAAGAATTAGCTATTTTTCATGATATTCAAAAAGATCTCAAAGATGAAATGGCATATTATGCTTTAGATATTAACAATAATATTATTGAAGTTAATTCATTGTTTCTACAATCAAGTGGTTATGAGGAAAGTGACGTTTTAAACCAAAATATCAATAATTTTCTTCCTAAAAGCTATATTGAACATGCAAACGGCCAAAGAATGCTTGAAGCATTACAAACTAGAAAACATTGGCATGGCGCTGTACAATTTACAGCTAAAACAAACAAAGAACTTTGGTTTCGCAGTATTATCCAACCAAGAACTACCAACGAAAACGACGCGAAAGAACTTATCGTTTATTCTGCCGAATTAACCAATACTATTTCACAATCAAGAGAGCATAAAGACATGCTCGCTGCATTAACCCGTTCATCAGCGGTGATTGAGTTTAACCTAGATGGTATTATTTTAAATGCCAATGAAAATTTTCTTAACGGCATGAATTACACGCTAGAGCAAATTATTGGAAAGCACCATCGTATTTTTTGTACTCCAGAAGACGCCAACTCTCAGGAATATCAAAATTTTTGGCGCAAATTAAAAGCCGGAGAGTTTGTTTCCAATCGATTTAAACGAATAGATAGCTATAACAATGAAGTATGGCTTGAAGCTTCTTACAACCCTATACACGATGACAGCGGCAAGTTATATAAAGTTGTTAAGTTCGCTACGGTTATTACTGAACAAATGAATCGAGAACTTGCCATATCTGACACTTCTGAGATCGCCTACGATATTTCTAAAACAACAGATACGAATACTTTAAATGCAATTAATGTTATTAACTCAACTATTGAAACAATGACGCAACTATCCACCCAAATGAGTGGTGCAAGCAAAGGGATTTTTGAACTCGATGAGCAATCACAAAAGGTAGCGCAATTAGTTGAAAGTATTAGAGGGATTGCCGATCAAACCAACCTATTGGCGCTTAATGCCGCAATCGAAGCCGCCAGAGCGGGTGATCAAGGTAGAGGTTTTGCAGTTGTTGCTGATGAAGTAAGACAATTAGCCTTAAGAACCAGTACCGCCACGGAAGAAATTATTACGGTAGTTTCTGAAAACAAAAAACTCACTGAAAACGCAGTTGCATTAATTGAAGATAGCATGAATGAGCTAGAAAAGGCCCTACAGCTTTCAAATGAAGCCGGTGATGTCATTAGTGATATACAAGTTGGAGCAAAACAGGTTGTTGACGCAATTGGTCAACTGAATAAAAACATTTAAGCTATTTAAGCGCTTGGAATACAGCTGAATTTGAAGTTTTTGAGTACCTATTTGTATACACATTAACTCATGTGCAACTCAGCTGTATAACCTATCTCCGGCTAAAGAATTATTCCGAGTTTAGGCATATAAAGCGAGCATCGTTAAAAATGCATTTTATTTAAATGAATCGGCAACGTTTTTTGCCTGTTTCCGTTGTTCAACTGTAGATAATATCGTTAACTTTTGCTCATTGGTTGCTTTGCCCCAAGCAAGTATTTCATCAATATGGCGAAAACAGCCAAGGCAAACATCTTCTTCATTCAAGCAACAATTACGTATACAAGGCGAAGCGATTGTTTCATTTTCTGTCATCAGCCCTCGCCTTATATTCAATTATTAACACAAACTCATTTATTATCATCGGTTGATGTCAGCGAAAAATCATCAAGGTTATTAAAGCTGTTATTATCTGCATTAGCTAAATAGTCAGACAATTCTGCTAGTTCAATCGGCTTATCAAAATAAAAGCCTTGTAAAAAATGCACGCCCATTTTTTTCAATAACATCGCTTGTTCTTTAGTTTCAACACCTTCAGCCACTACCTTATAGCCTAAGGTAGTGGCTATTTGCATAACCGCTTCAATAATAGCTAAGCCACTGGTTGTAATTTTATCAACAAATACCTTGTCTATTTTAATAATATTAACGCCTAAATCTTGCATAACCGACAAGGAAGAAAAACCTGTGCCAAAATCATCTATCGACACTTGAATGCCTAAGCTTTGTAAAACTTTGATCCGTTCAAATAACATTGTAGGGTTAACAATAAATACGGTTTCGGTGATCTCTAAATGTAACAAATTGGCTGATAACTGACTTTGCGCTAGTGACTTTTTCACTAAGTCGATAAAGTCAGCATCTTGAAATTGAATAACCGAAACATTAACACTTACAGAAATATTACGACCATTTGTGTTCCACAATTTAGCAGCTTGGCAAGCATTACTTAAAACCCAATGACCTACCTTACGGATCATGCCATATTGCTCAGCAATCATGATAAGTTCTTCAGGAGGAATAGTTTCACCATCAAGCTGCCAGCGGATCAACGCTTCAAAGGAGGTAATTTTATGATCACTTGATTGTTGAATCGGCTGATATGTTAAGCGTAATTCATTATTTTCAATCGCTTGCGCTAACCTATCTTTTAATTTCTGCTCGCGTTGCAATTGATTACCTAACTCTTGTGAAAATACTTTCACATTACATGATGCGAGTTTTTTCTGAAAATACATTGCAGTATCGGCTAATTCAATTAGCTTTAATTTATCTTTACTATGTTCAGGAAAATAAGCAACACCAATAGTGGCACCTAATGACAAGCGATTATTTTCAAGCATGTAACTTTGATTAATGCTGGCAATAACCTGTTTACCAAATTGAACAATTTCATGTTCCGTTTGATTACTGATCGCAATTAAAAACTCATCACCGCCCCAACGGCACAATAAATGTTTTTCTTGTAATTGGTTTAAGCGCTCGGCGGTTTCTTTAAGAATTTGATCGCCAACTTCATGCCCTAAACTGTCATTTATTTTTTTAAAACCATCAAGGTCAATAAATAATACCGCTAAGTTTTGCTGATGATAGTCACAAAAGTCCATCTGTTGCTGTAATTTGAATAAAAAAGCCGTTCTATTTGATAATCCTGTTAAAGGATCAATATTCGATAAATGATGAATTTCCATCGTTCTTTGTGCAACTTGCTCTTCCATATTATGCACTAACAACATGTTTTCATTTTTTAGCTTAATAGCTTGGCTAGTAAATTCAGCCGATTTTGCCGCAATGCTATACATCACCAATGTAAAACCTATTCCTAATACCCCTAAAATTTGCTGATATTCTTCGCCAGCAAATAATAAAGCCAATGAAAAAGGTAAAAGTAAAATAACAGGATATAAGGTAGCGGCAGTTTTATTGGCAGCCAACACAGTACTCGCACCGCCAGCTAAAGCCGAAACAATCATAATAGTACAAGCAAGCTCAATAACTTCTTGGTGTCGGAAAATATATAAGGAATAAACGCACCACATAAACGCGGTAGCAATAGCACCGATAGCAAAGCGCTGAATTGATTTTTGACCATTAAAGTCAGTATTTAAATGATTTTTTTTCCACCATAAAACATCTAAAAGACGAATAAAAATCATTGCTCCCATGGCGGCTAACCAGCCATATTTAAAACTATTAACCTGAGGGTTATCAAAGGAAAGTACTAATAAACATGCGGCAAAAAAAGTAATTGCAAGCCCTGCAATGCCATTATCATATAGCATTTTAGCGGCATCTTTTTGGCATGTTGCAAGAAACTGAAATTCATTTTTCATCTAAATAAATCCTTTGCTTAAACGAAATTACCTTAATAAATAAGAGTCAGGATTCTAACGGAAATAAAAAGAAAAAGATAAGGGTTTATTTGTACTTAGCTGGGAATGAGGATAATGTAAGAACACTAATAAGGCGATAAATAAAATAAGACGATAAATAAAAAACGACCTAGGCTGGTCGTTTTTTATTTAAGAAATGATTGCGCTTCTAGTGTTAAGTTATAAAACACATGTCGTCTTTCAACGATCTTTTTTCGTCGATCATGAACTAAACGTTTACGTCTGGTTGCGCATAATTGACGTCTTTGATTTGATACCATTTATTTTTCCTTTTATTAATGCTTAATGCTTAATGCTTAATGCTTAATCAGTATCCTAGATCAATATGACAGTTTTGTGAAATACGCTATTTTAATTAATCACCTTATACCATGTAATCCATTATTCGCTGTCAACTTCATTAACAACGGCAAGCTCACTCTTATCATTGTTACTTTTATTCGGCTTTTGGTCATCAACCCAAGTTAAGGTGTCGTAATAACGACGAATATTTTCCACATAATTTACCGTTTCATCGCCACGCGCATAACCATATTTAGTTTTTTTATAATATTTGCGCTGCTTTAATAAGGGTAAGCGTTTTTTAACTTCAACCCAGCGATCAGGATCACCGCCTTGTTTTTGGGTAATAATACGCGCGTCATTTAAATGACCAAAACCAACATTATACGAGGCTAAGGCAAACCAAATACGATCAGGGTTAGGAATACGCTCAGGCATTTTATCAATCAAGCGTTTAATATATTTAGCGCCACCTTGAATACTTTGCTCTGGATCTAATCGGCTTTTAACCCCCATTTGTTTAGCGGTTGGCAAGGTTAACATCATCATACCTCGAACACCGGTGTATGAACGAGCGCGCGGATTCCAATGTGATTCTTGATAACTAATTGCAGCTAATAATCGCCAATCAATATCAGCACCGTATTTTTCAAACCAAGGTTGATATTTAGGTAAAGTGTTTTCAACCGCGGCAATAAATGCTCGGGTATCAACATAATTAAATTCTTCTATATGACCATAATATTTATCATTTAACGCCAGTAAGGTGCCATTATGATGAACTTCGCCAAAAAATTCGATAAGGCTAGCAAGAATAGAGTCATCAGACGCTTGGCTCATTGCCCACGCCAAAGGCTGTGGTTCTTGAATAGTAAAACCAATACTAATTTCAGGATAATAACGTCGATTAATCGCCAGCGTATTACTGTCTACCACAGCATAATCGTACTCTTCATCAAGCAGTTTTTTGAGTAGTTCTTCGTTATCAAGTTCAGAAGTTTCATGCCAAGTTAATTGCGGGTATTGTGCTTTTAGCTCTCGTAATTTTTCTGCATGACTAGAATGCGAGGTGACAATTAAACGGCCAGTTAAGTCTTCAATTTTACGAGGACGCACCTGCCCTTGTTTAAAAACTAACTTTTGGCTAACTTCGTTATAGCTTGGTGAAAACTTATATGAACTCAAGCGATTAGGCGTTACTAATAAACTTGCCGCTAAAAAGTCGACCTCACCGGTTTCTAATTTAGGTAATAGCTCTTCTAAATTGTAACTAGAAACAATATTTAACTTAACACCCAAATGTTCCGCATATTTTTTAGCCAGTTCATATTCAAAACCCGCCGGCCCTTCAGCATCAATAAAATAACTGTTCGGACCAAATAACGTACCGACATTTAATTCGCCTCGTGCGAGAATATCTTTTAAGTTAGAAGGCTGCTTATCACTATTACAAGCGCTTAAAAATAAACAACAAGCAACAACCGCTATAAAATAATTAACGGCTTTGGTGTGTTCAACGAAGGTTTTAATAAATCTTACTGTCATAGGTTACTATTGTGTCGCTATTTTAAATATTCTGAAAGCACTTTTAGTTATTTTTATTCGATATTAAATTTTTCCTTAACTCTGCACTACAATTACCGAGCTTAAAGGCTTATCTGCTGCGTTATCAATTTTGATAAAAGAATTATCATAATCTGCAATCAATGCCTTGCCGCTAAGCCTTTTAATTATTGCCGCGTAGGAAATAACTTAATGGGCTTGGTATTAACCATAATTTCCACTATAATACGCGCGATTTTTCCCCCTTATTCTACAAGCAGATAAGCAATATTGTTTACTGTGATGAATATAATAAATTTACTGGTGAGTAAACTATAATGGCGATGTTGATCCAAACCCTTCGTGGCGCTCCGGCACTATCTGATTTTCGTATTCAAAAACTATTAAATCAATGTGCAGAAGCTAACCTTCCTATCAACGAAATTTATGCAGAGTTTACTCACTTTGCGCATTTATCAGCAGAATTAACCGCTGATGAAGCGAACGTATTAGCAAAATTGCTAACTTACGGCCCAACAATTGAAGAACATGAACCAGCGGGTACTTTATATTTAGTTTCTCCGCGTCCAGGTACTATCTCTCCTTGGTCTTCTAAATCAACCGATATTGCCCATAACTGTGGCTTAAGTAAAGTTGAACGTTTAGAACGTGGTATTGCTTATTATGTTGAAGCTGAGTTAAGTGCTGAGCAAGAACAAACGTTAAAAAGCTTAATTCATGATCGCATGATGGAAGTGGTTTTTAGCGACTTTTCTGCTGCTAACAATTTATTTGCTACTGCTGAACCAGGTAAATTATCGTCGGTTGACGTGATTGGCGGTGGTCGTGACGCGTTAGAAAAAGCCAACATTGATTTAGGTTTAGCACTTGCTGATGACGAAATTACTTATCTGGCAGAAAACTTTGCTAAATTAGGTCGTAACCCTCACGACATCGAACTTTACATGTTCGCACAAGCAAACTCTGAACATTGTCGTCATAAAATTTTCAATGCTGATTGGACAATTGACGGTGTTAAGCAAGAAAAATCATTATTTAAAATGATCAAAAACACCTACGAACTTAATCCTGATTTTGTTTTATCTGCTTATAAAGATAACGCTGCGGTTATGGTTGGTAGTGAAGCGGGTCGTTTTTTTGCTGACTCTCAAACCAATGAATACGGTTATCACCACGAAGACATTCAAATTTTAATGAAAGTTGAAACCCATAACCACCCTACCGCTATTTCACCATATCCAGGTGCAGCAACAGGTTCTGGTGGTGAAATTCGTGATGAAGGTGCCACAGGTGTTGGTTCTAAACCAAAAGCCGGTTTAGTTGGTTTTTCTGTTTCTAACTTACGTATTCCAAGTTTTGAACAACCTTGGGAAAGTGATTTTGGCAAACCAGACCGTATCGTTAACGCCTTAGATATTATGTTAGAAGGCCCATTAGGTGGCGCAGCATTTAACAACGAATTTGGTCGCCCTGCTATTTTAGGTTATTTCCGTACTTACGAAGAAAAAGTTAACTCGTTTAACGGTGAAGAAGTACGTGGTTACCACAAGCCAATTATGCTTGCAGGTGGTTTAGGTAATATTCGTGACGAGCACGTACAAAAAGGTGAAATTTGTGTTGGCGCTAACCTAATTGCTTTAGGTGGTCCAGCCATGAACATTGGTTTAGGTGGTGGTGCTGCATCAAGTATGGCATCAGGCCAATCAGCTGAAAACTTAGACTTTGCTTCAGTACAACGTGAAAACCCTGAAATGGAACGTCGTTGTCAGGAAGTTATCGACCGTTGTTGGCAGTTAGGTGAAGACAACCCTATTTTATTTATTCATGATGTTGGCGCTGGTGGTTTATCTAACGCCTTCCCTGAATTAGTGTCTGACGGTGGCCGTGGTGGTGTTTTTGAATTACGTAACGTACCAAACGACGAGCGCAGCATGGCACCACATGAAATTTGGTGTAACGAATCTCAAGAACGTTATGTATTAGCCGTTTCTGACGAACAATTACCTGTTTTCCAAGCAATTTGTGAACGTGAACGCGCACCATTTGCAGTTGTTGGCCGAGCCACGGAAGAAGAACATTTAACAGTTACTGACTCACACTTTGCTGATGACCCAGTAAACAACACACCAATTGATTTACCACTTGATGTCCTTTTAGGTAAAACCCCTAAAATTATTAAAGACGTACAATCAATTCCAACTCAAGGTGATGACTTAAACTTATCAGGTATTTCTGTTGCTGAAGCCGCTGATCGTTTATTACGTTTACCAACAATTGCTGAAAAAACCTTCCTTATTACCATTGGTGACCGCAGTGTTACCGGTATGGTTAATCGCGACCAAATGGTTGGCCCTTGGCAAGTACCAGTGGCTGACTGTGGTGTTACTGCCGCAGCGCTTGACTCATACCACGGTGAAGCTATGTCATTAGGTGAGCGCACACCTGTTGCCCTACTTAACTACGGTGCATCAGCACGTTTAGCTATTGCTGAGTCATTAACAAATATTGCCGGTACCGACATTGGTAATTTAAACCGCATTAAATTATCAGCTAACTGGATGTCGCCAGCAGGTCACCCAGGTGAAGACGCGGGTCTGTACGAAGCGGTAAAAGCCGTTGGTGAAGAACTTTGTCCTGCATTAGGATTAACAGTACCTGTGGGTAAAGACTCAATGTCAATGAAAACCCAATGGACTGAAGATGGTCAAGATAAATCAGTAACGTCGCCACTATCACTTATCATCACAGCGTTTGGCCGTGTTGAAGATATTCGTAAAACCGTAACACCTGAATTACGTAGTGACAAAGGCGAAAGCAGCTTACTTGCTATTGACTTATCAAATGGTAAAAACCGTTTAGGTGGTTCATGTTTAGCCCAAGTTTACAAACAATTAGGTAAAGAAACCCCAGACGTTGATAACGCTGAGCACTTAAAAGGTTTCTTTAATGCGATGCAAAGCTTAGTAGCTGATGAAAAATTATTAGCCTACCACGATATTTCTGACGGTGGTTTATTCACAACCGTTGCTGAAATGGCCTTTGCTGGTCACACTGGTGTTGATATTGACTTATCAGCTCACCAAGGTAGTGATTTAGAAGTATTATTTAGTGAAGAGCTTGGTGGTGTTATTCAAGTATTAAACTCAGAACTAGACGCAGTAAAAGCGGTATTTGCTGAGCATGGCATTGGCGAGTTAGTTAAAGTTATTGGTACTTTAAATAACGAAGACATGATCAACTTTAGCCGTAACGGTGAAGAAGTATTGTCAAACTCACGTACTTACTTCCGTACTGTTTGGGCTGAAACGACATTAAAAATGCAATCGTTACGTGACAACCCAGAATGTGCACAAGAAGAATTCGACGTTAAATTTGACACTGAAGACCCAGGTTTAAACGCCAACTTAACCTTTGATATTAACGAAGACATTGTTGCTGACTTAATTGCTAAAGATGCGGTTGCTGAAACTAATCCAAAAGTTGCTATTTTACGTGAGCAAGGTGTTAACTCGCATGTAGAAATGGCGGCATCATTTGACCGCGCTGGCTTTATTGCCATTGACGTTCACATGTCTGACATTTTAACAGGTCGTGTTGATCTTGCTGACTTCAACGGCTTAGTTGCTTGTGGTGGTTTCTCATACGGTGATGTTTTAGGTGCTGGTGAAGGTTGGGCAAAATCAATTTTATTCAACGCTAACGCTCGCGCTATGTTTAAAGCCTTCTTTGAACGTGAAGACACTTTCTCATTAGGTGTTTGTAACGGTTGTCAGATGCTTTCTAACTTAAAAGAAATTATCCCTGGCTCTGAGCACTGGCCTCGTTTTGTACAAAATGAATCAGAGCGTTTTGAAGCACGTTTCTCATTAGTAGAAATTCAAGAAAGCCCGTCAATCTTCTTTAAAGGTATGGAAGGTTCTCGTATGCCAATTGCAGTTTCTCACGGTGAAGGTCGTACTGAATTTACCTCAGATGAAGCTATTGATGCCGCGAACAATTCAGGCACAGTTGCCGTACGTTTTGTTAATAACTACGGTGATGTAACAGAAACATACCCTGCTAACCCGAACGGTTCACCAGACGGTATTACCTCGTTAACCACCACCGATGGTCGTGTCACTATTATGATGCCACATCCTGAGCGTGTTTTCCGTACGGTAGCTAACTCTTGGCACCCTGATGAGTGGTTAGAAGACTCACCTTGGGTTCGCATGTTCCGCAATGCTCGTAAGTTTATTGGCTAAGCCATAAGCTAAGCGCAAAACAAACATTAACATGATACAAAAGGAGCTTCGGCTCCTTTTCTTTTATCAGCAACTTTTAATTTCAGAAACGCTATAACAGATTGATTGTTATAGCGTTATGGATTAGCCTAGTAGAAATTAATAACGTGTTTTGCAGAAACCTTCACGTTAACTCTACTGTTATACGTACATGAAACTATGAAGAAAATCTACAAGTACATGCCTTTTCGAAAGGACTTCTTTAATAACTTTTGCCTCCGAGCTAGCCAGCGCGGTGTTCTTAATGACCCTTTTGAATTAAGCCCTGCACAAGAATTTATAGATAAAGTAATTAAAGAAGGCTTAAGTGATGATTTTTTTGAAAAAGCAGAACAGTACTCTCTAAACGGAAACTTCAATGAAATAGGTGTAATTTCCTTTACCGAAAATTACAACAACCTTTTAATGTGGTCACATTATGCTTCTGAGCATAAAGGAATTGTTGTCGAATTTGATTATGAAAAACTCTCTTACTATTTTAATTATAAATTTTCTTCTAAAAACACTATTGAACGTGTTTTGTACAATCGTGAACGCTATTCTCCTCTTCAAAGCAATGTTAGTGTTAAAGAGCTTTTATTAACCAAAAGTGATGACTGGATTTACGAAAAAGAGCACCGTATTTTATCAAGCTTAATGAAAGCTGATATGGTAAGTGTTGACACAAAATTATTTAGAAAACTTCATGAGTTTTATGATGATCTTTACATCGATCTATTTGATGTTATAAATACGAATGATGAAAGAACATCGTTCAAAGTTAATTCTGACGAATGTATAGAACTAGATAATAAAGAACTTTATGGCAGTGCTACAGATGATGAGGAGGAAATGAACAGCAGTCATAGTGAATCTGTTTTAAATGAAATATATTCGTCTCTAGCTGTATTACCATCTTCAATCTTTTTATTTGAATTACCTTCAGAATGTATTTCCTCAATCTTTTTAGGTTGTAGGGTTTCTGAAGAAGAGCAGAATTCATTAAGTAAGTTAATAGGAAATAAAAACATTCCTATTTTTAAAGCTAAACTCAGTAAAACACACTTTTCTCTTGATTTTGAAGAAGTGTACATATAACCCATTCAAACGGTACAAAAAACAGCGAGCTGTTTTTGTACCCCATTAATTTAGGATTAACATACAATGGAGTGTACATGTTATTTCATCGCTTTATAGCCTTAGCTCTTTTTATTATTTATTTGTTAATATTTAACGGCTACTTTGAGCATTATTCTGGCTTTAATAAAGCTCAAATAGCTCTGAATCATGAGGTTATACATATAGCTCATAGAGGGATTGGTGTTGTATATTTACTTGCAGGTTTTAGTTGTTATCTTTTATTCTTTCCTCAACATGCAATGGAGAAATTTTCTCCTAAATCAAAAATGCTATGTGAACCAATATTAAAATCTGGATTTTGGATTATTGCAGGTTATTTTGTATCTAGTGTTGTTTTTTTATTGCTGGAAGTTTTCAAGTAAAGAAAGGGCTAATTCTGCAACAACAGTTAATCCCTTAATTGCTCTACAGCATACAATAACATCACAACAGCATAATATCGTTACTTAATAATTGGAGCTTTTACCATGAGTAAACTATCAAAACGTTCTACGGCTTATTTTGAGTCAGACAGATATCAAGCCTTAAAAATGCGTGAAGACCAAGAAGATTTAGCTACGTTATCAGAAAGAGCCAACGAGCCTGAAATATCTTATGAAGATCTGCTAAACGATTTGAAATCACACGAAAAAATATAAAATTAAGTTTAAATAGCTTGTCGCGAAAGGTTTACAAGTTATAACCCAAAACGACATACAAAGATTTAAAATATATTTTTTACTATTAACACTAAAAAACCTTATAGCGTTGAATATAACTGCGTCACCTTGTCACGAATATCTTGATAACGTTGCTGTTCACATAAAGCAAAGCCACTAAGCTGTTTTACTTTATTTCGACTAAAAATTGGCACACTTAAGCCCGCTAAAAATCGGCAACAGGTATCAATAGATAACATTTCACGTTTAACCTTATGTTTGGCCATGTGCTCGGTAAATTCTTTTAATACCGCCAATAAAGCGGTGTCATCAACTTTAGCTAACATACTTTGTGCGTATTCAGGAGAATAGCTAAGTTTTGTCACTTGCCCTCGGCATACGCTACAATGCCCACACTGCTCAGGTACTTGGTTATCGTCAAAATAACGGGCAAGGTTGGCACTTAAACAGCGATCAAGTTCAAAAAATCGTACTAACGCAGCAATACGCTTAATTTCTTTTTCTTCTTTATCAAGAAAATAGTCTGTTAACCAAGCGGCTAAATTAGGCTGGTTAAGCTTGTTCACATCAACAGTAAACACTTCGGTAATTTTTTTCGTTTCTAAGCTAATTAATTGCTGCTCTTGCAAATATTCCAGCGCTGCCACCACCCGACTGCGTTCACATTGATAATGACTAAATAATGCTTCAAAATCTGGCTCGGCCCATACTTTTTTCATTTGGTTATATTTGAATACCGCAGCCAGAAAATCACCACGTTCACCTGGAAATTTAGCCAAAATTGTTTGCTGCTCAACCAAAAACTTATATTTAAAATCTGCAAAGTATGAAAACTGCGGCTGAATAACCCCTAATAATTCTAGCTGCACCAGTAAGGTTTTTAACGGCAATTGTTTAATATTGCTGTCGTTCGATAAAGTTAAGCCTTGTAATTCCCAACGGCCATTAGCACTTTGTTGTTTAATGTCATTTAGCACTTCCTCAATACCGGCAAGTTCAGGGGTATCACCAAAAACAAAGTTTTCAACGGTATTTAAACCATCTAAATTTGCCAAGGTAATACAGTTTGCAGCATTACCATCGCGCCCTGCTCGGCCAATTTCTTGACTGTAGTTTTCAATAGATTTAGGTAAGTCGTAATGAATAACAAAACGAATGTCAGATTTATCAATGCCCATACCAAAGGCAATGGTGGCAACAATCACCTGACAGCGGTCATTCATAAAATCGTCTTGAATTTGTTGCCTTTGCTCATCAGCAAAACCGGCATGATAAGCTTGCGCATTAATGTGCTGGCTACGTAGATATTCCGCCACCTGCTCTGCGCTTTGCTGTAAGGTCACATAAACAATACCCGCCCCTGTCTGCTGTGAAATGCTATGAACTAGCTGCTGATTTTTTTCATTGCTGGTAACGGCAAGTACCGATAAATCTAAATTTCCCCGATAAAAACCCGTTTGCACTATATGCTCAGGCTTAATGGCAAACTTAGTGGCCATATCATGTTTAACTTTTTTTGTTGCTGTTGCAGTTAATAACAAAACTCGCGGTGGCTCGGTTTGCGAACTCGCCATTTGTGCTAAATAATGCGGCAGCTTTAAATAATCAGGGCGAAAATTATGCCCCCATTCTGAAATACAATGGGCTTCATCAACCACCAACATAGATACAGGTACTGAGCCGATTAACTGACGAAAGCGCTCATTTTTAAAACGCTCAACCGACACCATTAATATTTTAATATGACCTGCCCGTACATCGGCCACCACTTGTTTGTTTTCTTCAGGTGTAAGGGTTGAGTCAATACTAGCTGCGGCAATACCTTTGCTTTTTAAAAACGCTAATTGATCTTTCATTAACGCCAACAAAGGTGACACCACTAAGGTTAAATGAGGTAATTGGGTAGCAGTAAATTGATAACACAAGGATTTACCTGAGCCAGTTGGGAAAATAGCTAAAGATGATTGGCCGGCTAATAGTTGTTGAATGGTTTGCTCTTGACCTTGGCGGAAATGATCAAAGCCAAAAAGGGTTTTTAAGGTATGGTTTAGCTGAGGTTGCATATCAAGAGACAAAGTAAAAGGTAATTTAACCGAACATTATACTTATACCAATCCGTATAAGAAAGTGCTCGCTTAGCGAGAATTTAAAGGCTTAGAGGCATTGATTGAAGATAATGGTTATTCTCGGTAACTACTCCTGCGTTCCCCTAATGTTCTACATCCATGGGGAACCTTGTCAAAATCAATAACGCTGGCTATAAGCCTTTACTTTTTATTAAAGGTACGTCGCCCTTTGGGAACGTATGGGCAGCATGATAACTGCACAAAATTTATTTGATGTAGAATAACTATATCTTCACAAATTTTGTTTGTTCTAATGCCGCCCATAGCGCTCTGAATGAACACCTCTTTATACGGAATGGTATTAATCCCCGTCAAAGTGCATGAAGCGAATAAATTTGTTTTGATAAAAATGAAATAGGGAGCAATTTGCTCCCTATTGATAATTAAGCCTGATCACTTAATTAGTATGGCTATTAGCTTCTGGCTTCTGGCTTCTGGCTTCTGGCTCATTAAATTACCGACAAGGAAATTTAGCCACTAAAGCTTCAAATACTACCTGTTTAAATTCCTTTTTATTTAAGTCATCAATATTTAATAGCTTAGCAACTTCCGAGGTAATGGTTTGACGTGTCAGCTCTTGGGGAATACAAAACTGATATGAAACATTTTTACTCTCTAAGCCGTTGTTTAAGCGCGTTTGATAAACACGTTTAATAAAATCACTTTTTTTCTGATTATTAGCCAACTGTTGCGTTGATAAAATTACCGCATTTTCAGATAACACCGCACTATCAATAAAACCATCAATATAAAGTTTACAGCCATTGAGTGGTTCAGCTTTTACATTTTGCTGGTAGCGTTTACATGCTTCAATAAGCTCAGTTTTAAAGCTAGCTTTAACTTGAAAGCTAGCAATAAAAAAAGTAAATAGAATTAGAGACAATATTTTGTTCATTTTCATTAGTTAACCCCTTCTTTTGCTTTTAATACTTTTTTAGAAGATTTACTGATCACTATAGCACCGGCAATAGCAGAAACAATTGAACCGATTAATACCCCCACTTTAACTTGTGTTAAATAGCCCAAACCTTGTGACTCAAAAGCTAACGAGCCAATAAATAAACTCATGGTAAAACCAACACCACACAACAAACACACCCCATAAAGTTGTGTCCATGTTGCGCCTTCCGGTAATTTACATAACCTAAGTTTAATCGCTAACCAACAGGCAATAAAAATACCTAACTGCTTACCAAGGAATAACCCCCCGATTATACCGATAGAAATTGAGGTAAATAACTCATCAACTGAAGCGTCTGTTAATGATACGCCAGCATTGGCGAAAGCAAAAATAGGTAACACAAAAAAAGCAATCCATGCGTGTAAGTCATGCTCTATTTTATGCGACATCGATTTAGTTTTATCTCGCGCAATTGGAATAAACCAAGCAATAACAAAACCCGCTAACGTGGCATGTACGCCTGACTTTAATACCGCAGCCCAAACGACTATGGCAACCAAAATAAACGGCGTTTTGTTTTCAAGTCTTAGTCGATTAAATAAAAATAAAACCGCTAATCCTATCAACGCAATAAGTAATGATGTCGGCGATAAATCTTCTGAATAAAACAGCGCAATAATAATAACAGCACCAATATCATCAATGATCGCTACCGATAATAAAAACAGTTTTAAACTGGTAGGTAAATATTTACCAAAAATAATAAAAATACCTAATGCAAAAGCAATATCGGTAGCTGACGGAATGGCCCAGCCCCCCATAGCAACCGCATCTTGGTAATTAAATAAGGTATAAATAATCGCTGGAAAGGCAATTCCGGCCACCGCAGCTAAAAAAGGAAGTACAATTTGATCAGGGCGAGAGAGTTGGCCATAGAATAATTCCCGTTTAATTTCTAAACCAACAACAAAAAAGAATACCGCCATCAAACCATCGTTAATCCATAAAATTAACGCTTTCGCAATTTGAAAATCACCAAGGGTAATACTGACAGGGAATTCTAAAAAATCATTATAAGCGCCTTTTAATGGGCTATTAGCAAGAATCAACGCGAGTAATGCAAACATCACTAAAACCATGCCAGAACTAGCGTCATTTTTTATAAAAGCTTTCCAACGTAAAATTATCTTATTCTCAGACATAATAACTCCTTCACATGAGACCCTTTGTTATAAACCAGAATAAAAACAAGTTATAGTCGATTATAGCTAACAATATCATCGAAAAAAGTTGATTAACGAATTTTCCTGCACAACAATATAAAGCATTGAAGCAGAAACTAAACATGGATAAATATGGCAAAATTGAATTACCACCATTTACATTATTTTTACACCATTGCCAAAATGGGCAGCATCATTAAGGCTTCGGAAGTACTGCATATTACGCCGCAAACATTAAGCCATCAGTTAACGACATTAGAAAATCAATTAGGCTATCCGTTGTTTGAACGCAGAGGAAAACGGCTAATTTTAAATGAAATAGGCCATGTAACTTATAGTTATGCTGCTGAAATATTTAATTTAGGCGATGAATTAACCAGTACCATTAAAAACCGGAGTAAAAACGTATCAACTCGGTTTTCAATTGGTGTTAGCGATGTCATTGCCAAGGTGTTTGCCTTTAACTTTTTAAAAACAATTTACACCATGGACGACGAAATAAAGTTGGTGTGTAAAGAAACCAATTTAGAGGTGTTATTAAGTGAACTCGCGATAAATAAACTCGATGCCATTTTAACCGATAGCCCGCTACCAAATGGTTCGGCAATAAAAGCGCATAGTCATTTATTAGGCAAAAGTGGTTTCAGTTTTTTTGCCCATCAAAATATCGTCGATAAACTAACCGGTGAATTTCCGCAATCGCTAAACGGGCAAATGTTTTTTATGACCGGCGAAGGTTCAAATCAAAAACATCATTTACAATCTTGGTTCGAAGAATTAAATCTAACGCCTATAGTGATTGGCGAGTTTGATGACGCTACTTTAGCCATGTATTTTTCACAAGCTGCTTATGGTATTTTTTGTGCGCCTACCATCACCGAACAGCATGTTTTAGAGCAGTTCGATGTTAAACTCATCGGGAAAACCAATGATATTGAAGATGTGTTTTATTTAATTTCGCCTGATCGAAAAATTAAACATCCCGCGATCCAACACATTATTAAAGAAGGTAAAAAGCTTTTTGATTCGCCGATGATTTAAGTAATTTAAGCGCTGTAAAAATTTATCTTAAAAACAATTGACTTAATATTAATCAGCCGCCATTATCAGGTTTCATCAATCAGGAATTGCTTATTAACTATGTTTAACTTAATGCCCAAACTACTCAATAAACGCAACAATGCACTATGGCGAATTCGCTTCGTCAACGCACGTCGTTCGTGTTTCTGTGGATGGGTTTTAGTTAGTCGTAACAATTAAGCAATAACCTAATCGCCACAGAGATCAAATTCTGTGGCTAGAAAACTTCTCTTTCTCTATTCACCGTTTTGCTCTCTTGGCGTTTAACACTAAGGAGTAAAAGTAATGCAATTAGCCGCTGCCTATATCGCCGTTATATTAATTTGGTCAACAACCCCACTCGGTATTGTTTGGAGTTCAGCCTCAGTAAGCCCAACATTGGCTTTATTGATGCGAATGGTGATCGCCTTGGTATTAGGTTTAGCGGTAATTAAGCTGGCGAAAATTACTTTTCCTTGGCATAAACAGGCTGTGCGCTTATATAGCTTTTCCGCTATTGGTATTGCCGGTGGTATGTTTTTTACTTATCTGTCAGCGCAAAGTGTGCCGTCTGGTTTGATCTCGTTAATTTTTGGCTTAGCCCCTTTGTTATCAGGCTTGTATTCGCAAAAATTAATTAAAGAAAAACCTTTTACTTTAGAAAAAAAATTCGCTTTAGTGATCGCGTTTTTGGGCTTATTAATCGTTTGCTTTGATAATTTATTACACATGCCAAACAACTTAATTGGGCTGTTATATGTGTTTATTGCGGTTAACTTATTTTCAGTAAGCGGCGTATTAGTTAAAAGTGTTGTTATTAAAATACATCCAATCGCCAGCACGGTTGGTACGCTAACGATAACTCTGCCCTTTTTTGTTATTACTTGGTTAGTGCTTGATGGTAACTTTGTGATGCCTGATTGGCAGCCAAAAGCACTATGGAGCATTATCTATTTAGGGGTATTTGGCTCATTACTTGGCTTTATTGCCTATTTTTATGTGCTACAGCGTTTATCGGCAAGTACGGTTTCGTTAGTCACGTTAATGACACCAATTATCGCTATTATGTTAGGTCATCAATTTAATGGGGAAATGATCAGCCAAAGTTTAATTTTTGGCTCTGCTTTAGTATTACTGGGCTTGTTTTTATACTGCTTTGGTCATTTAGGCGTATATGCTTTTAGAGTTAACACCTTAAAATAGCAATATTAACAGCTAAAAAATGGTTGGTTAAAGTGCGTGAATAGCTCATGATAATCAACCCTTTTTTGTTCATATTAATGGCTAACTCTGCTTAAACAATATCGAGTTCAATATCCGTACAACCTTTTTTACAGCGGATCACGGCTGGTTCAATTTGCTCTTTTTTTACTTTTTTATCGTAGAACTCAATCACTTGTTTACAGTGTTCGCACACCATAGTGCGCCCCGCTAATACTTTTTTGATCAATGCTTTTTGATCATTAAATGATTTCGCACTTTGTTTTCCTAATGCTTTAAATAGGCTGCTATCTATCATCATTCGGCCTTAATTAACGTTTTCATCAGGTAAATAATCAGCAACCTCTGGGCAATACCAACCATCAAATAAACCCGACTCTGGCTCTGCATGAGTAACTAACAAGTCTTGATAACCCGTTAAGGTTTGATAATTTAATGGCATTGATGGATAAGCAGTAATTTCCCAATTGTGGCTAGGGTGCGAATCATAAGGTGTAAAAGAAATTTTTTGGTTGTTTTCTAACAAAATTTGCGCAAAAGCCAATGCTTGTTGCTGCGTTGGAAAAATCATTGAAAATTCAATTTCAAAAATTTGATTAAGATCACAGCCCTGATTTAACAAATGCCACAAGTTATCACCGGTTTCATCTTCAGGAAATAAATCTTTATCGCGTGTTATCATTTGTTCGTTTTCCTATTTCATGCATTTATTGCTATTACTCTATAATAACAGGCTTTGCTTCTGATAAACTACCGTCTAATAGCCATTATTATTGATAAGAAGTGAGTAAGTGCATAAATTTGAATTACATATCGATATAACCGGCGCAGTTCTCGCTGCTGAATTAAGCTTAATTCATTTATTAGAGCAACAAATACAACAAACACCCAACGCGCCAACCTTATCTAAAGCTGAACTTAAAAGTGCGATAGACAAAGGCGCTTTATGGTTAACTAGGCGTAAACGCACTAATCGCTTACGCCGCTTAAAAACCAGCTTACAATTGCACGACCAAGTACATTTTTATTACAACGCTGAGGTATTAGCGCAGCCAACACCTGAAGCCAAATTGATTGCTGACTTTCATGATTACAGTGTTTGGTTTAAACCCTATGGCATGTTGTCACAAGGCAGCAAATGGAGTGAGCATTGCACTATTACACGCTTTGCCCAGCAATATTTTAATCATGATAGAGCTTGTTTTATTGTTCACCGTTTAGATAAAGCGGCAACAGGATTGATCATGGTTGCTCATAGTAAAACAGCAACACAAAAGTTAACGGCAATGTTTGAAGCGCATGACTTTGAAAAACATTACCAAATAATTGTTGCCGGAGATTTTTCCACACAAAGCTCCCCACTTGTTATTAATACGCCCATTGATGATAAAGAATCTCTGAGTATCTTCAATTTTAATCAGTTTAATAGCGCCCGCAATAGTTCGTTAATTGATGTAAAAATTGCCACGGGTAGAAAACACCAAATACGAAAACATGCCGCGAGTATTGGTTTTCCGATCATTGGTGATCGCTTACATGGTGACAAAACCATAAATGAACAGCAATTTAACGGGCTTGATTTACAGTTATGCGCGGTGAAACTTGCCTTTATTTGCCCGATCAGCCAACAAACTAGAGAGCTAATTTTACCGGATCAGTTACGGCCAAACTTGTCGAATATGTAAAGTTGTTTAACAGAACATTAATACCATTGCGTATAAGTCGTTTTAAATTTACTTTTTTGATAGTTAAGAAACTAAAAAGCCCAGCCAAATTGAACATTTGGTTGGGCTTTGTTATTTGTTTGCTAATTATATTAGCCGATTATGATAACTAACTTTTAATTTAGTTAAACACAATAAGTAAAATCATCATCCGCTAATAAGTTTAATTCATCACCTACTAGGTTTTCTTGACCAACGGCGGTTAATAAATCAAAGCCTTGCTGACGCTGTGCTAACGTTAATGCTTGATAAGGTAAACGGAAATTAGGTTTCACCGCATTTGTCATCATTAATGCCGTATTAATTGCAATTGGATTTGGTTCACAAAATAACCAGCCCATCATGCCTTGTACTTTTTGATTAAGTTCAACGGCGCTTTCATCATCCATCAAGGTACGCATAATTTCAGGAACAATATTCGAAGTTACTGAAATTACACCATGTGATTTATGCTGATGGCGCGCGGCAAAGCTTTCGTCGTCGTTACCTGACCAACAAGCAATACCTTTCGCTTCATAATAGGCAATGCGATCATTACCAGCACATTCTTTCACACCAATAAAGTTTTCATGCTCAGAAATTTGTTCAATAATTTCAGGTGTTAAATCTTGCCCTGTTCTGCTTGGCACATTGTAAATATATGCAGGCCCTAATTCTAAAACACGTTTAAAATGTTCAACAACACCAGCATCTGATGTTCTGCCATAATACGGGTTAATTTGTAATGCTGCGTCCATTCCCATAGCAAAACCATGCTCTGTCGCTTTTAATGCTTCACGAGTATTATTACTACCAGTATTGCCAACAACAATTAATTTTTCGCCATACTTATGCACGGTATGAGCAATCAACATAATATGCTCTTCCCAGCTTAATAAGTGTCCTTCACCTGTGGTACCACCAACAATTAAACCGTCGACACCGGCTGAAATCTGCTGTTCTACCAGCCAATCGTAAGTGGTTAAATCAATTTCACCATCGGCTAAGTAAGGGGTTTTAATGGCAGTAATTAAACTTGCTGCTTTTAATTGCTTCATTGTTTTCTCATTTACTTGAAAAATTATATAAATACGTTGTCATTAACAATTTCCTACATCACTAGTTAAGCGGCGAGAAATATATATTTCTTGAGAAACGACATGCTGATATTTAAATGTTTGGTTGGTCAAAGCCAATACGCGGTACGCATTATAGTTATCTGGCTCGTTCAAATCTACTGCGTAATGCTCATCATCAATAAATTCGCTTTTTGTCATGGTAAAATGAATATCGCCAACTAAGCCCCAATCCCCCAATTCTATTGATTGTTGAGTGATTTCGCCAGCCATATCTTGGTAAATAAAAGTAAATTCAAAACTACCGTCAGCTGACATTTCAGCGTACTCAGATACTTGATTACCTTGTTCATCCGTATCCGTTCGGTACCATTTGCCAATTAATAGCTCGCGAGAATAAACCATAAAAAAATAAAACTACCACAGACTATTGAATACATGAGCATTAAAATCGCTATTATTACTGCTGAAATAGCCGCTATTTACACAGCCCAACACCAATAAAAACGAAAGATACGCTATAAGCCGGCAATAGTATCACCGTTGAATTAAAAACTCATTATTCTGGTGCAGATATTTGTATTTTATTTTGTAATAAACCCTATGTTAACTGCTGAATTTTATCACCTCTGCTCCCTAATACGGCCATTGCTATCAGTAACAAACTATTCTACTCTAATGAAAATTTTTTAAGGGAAATCTGTGTGAAAGTACAATTATTATTGACGGGTAATGAATTGATGTCTGGCGATATTGTTGACAGTAATTCGGCTATGATCGCTCAACAATTAAAAGCGATAGGTATAGAAGTTAAACGAAAAGTTACTGTCTCTGATGATATGTCTTTATTAATAAATGAAATAAAACAAATCAGTCAACAAGCAGATGTGCTTATTATTAATGGTGGATTAGGCCCAACAACAGATGATTTAACCGCTGAAGCATTAGCTAATGCCGCTAATGTTGATTTATCACAACACACCGACGCATTAGCTCATATAAAAACATGGTGCGAAGCCCGCGGTGCTAAGCTTAATGAGCCAAACCTTAAACAAACAATATTACCGGCCGGTTGTGACATTATTGCCAATAGTGTTGGCAGTGCCGTAGGTTTTAAATTAACAATCAATCACTGTGATATTTATTGTACTCCTGGCGTGCCAAGTGAATTAAAAGTCATGCTAGCGGATGAAATAATTCCCGCGTTAAAAAAACAATTACCTGCAGATATCACCAGCCATACTACCCGCTTGCAAGTATTTGGTTATGGCGAGTCAGGCTTACAAAAGTTATTAGTTGAGCAATTCCCCAACTGGCCAACAAGCTTAGAGATTGGTTACCGCGCAAGCATGCCTTTATTAGAGTTAAAGATAACCTCTCGTAGTCATCAAGATTTGCAGCTAAAAGAACAATGGCTAACAAAAATCAAAGCGCTTTTAGGTGATCATATTGTCAGCGAAATAAAAGATCAGCCGCAAAGCCTAGCCGCTACCTTGATTGATTTGCTGAAAAAAGAAAACAAAACATTAACTACCGCTGAGTCATGTACTGGTGGCTTAATTTCAAGTCTATTAACAAAAGAAGCTGGCGCTTCGGCTGTTTTTCATGCGGGTTTTGTTACCTACTCTAATGAGATCAAACATTCAATATTAGGTGTATCTAATTCAATTATTGAACAGCACGGCGCTGTCAGTGAAGAAACGGTGTTGGCTATGGCAAAAGGCGCATTAGCAAAATCTGGCTCTGATCTGGTGATTGCTGTTTCAGGTATAGCTGGCCCCGATGGTGGTACTGCTGAAAAACCGGTTGGTAGCTTTTGGTTAGCTTGGGGAGATAATAGCCACTTGCAAAGCGTTTATTTACAAGTTAAATCAAATCGCTGGCATTTCCAGCAGTCCGTAGCGGCCATTGGGCTAGATTTGATCCGCAGAAAAATACATGGTTCAACCGAAACACCACGTTATTTTATTGAGCGAAAACATCAAAAAGCAGAAAACTAACCTAAACTCAAGAAAATTAAGGCATATATTGTCATATTTAATTGCGCTATTTTAGAAAAGTTTATATATTGGTTTGTATACAAAAATTAAAAGTCATAACAGCAGACTCGGCTTTTCCCAAAAAAACTATAAAACGCAATAATTAATATTCGTCATTTATTGCGCTTGTCGAGCATAAAAGGAGCTTGGTTTTGATCGAGAAAAACTTTATCACTAGTGGTAGAAATACCATTATTCATAAAATTAGAAAAATAGATTTAATTATTATTAACGGCTCGGCTTCGCCTGTGATTGTAAGTAATAGAGGAATTGCCCCTTACAAAGGCCCTATTCCCCATAAAAAATCTGAAGCTAAAAAGAACTACCAAGAAGTCATCGATTTAGGCTCAGTTGAAATATTTGGTGAAGAGAAAAAGCTTCTTTTTATTCAAGCTCTTGACAACAAAGAATATAAAATTGATTACACTAAGCAAGGAACTGTTAACTTTATTAAAGTGCATCAAGACTCGTATATATAATGCCTTGTCACTTTTGTAATTAGAGTCGAGAATTATCTAATGACTACAGCAAGTTTAACGCAAAATAAAAAAAATAACGTTAACTTAGTATTGGTACCTCGTAAAACAGACCAGCCACTTACTGAAGCTTCTATTTATGAATTAATTGACAATTCTGAATACACTAGCCTGTTTGTTATTTCAGCCAACATTAAAAACGCTATTGCAGAATTAAATAGCGAACTTAAAGCCCTCGCTGCAGGGCTTAATGGTAGAGAAATAACCTATGAAATTTTAGAACGTCGTGATGCCACCGTTGAGTTTAAAATAGAAAATGATGATATGTCGGCCAGTGCCGAGATTACCACAGCACTTGGTGGTAAGCATATCAGCGCTAAAGTGCTATTATCACAAGCACAAGAATTTGGCATCAAAAAAGGGTTTATTAAAGAAGCTCTTATTAATTTAGCTCAAGCAGCAGCTAAAGCCGAACCCGGCACCACAGTTGACGCTGTTATCGCCCAAGGTAAACAAGCCGTTAATGGCAAAGATACAAAAATAAAGCCTCTGGTAGAAAGTGCTCAAGCACGAATTTTAAAACCGAAAGAGCGTGATGATGGCTCTGTCGACATGCGAGATTTAGGCGATATTATTTGCGTAAAAATTGGTGATCCTTTAGCCAAACGCATCCCTTTTACGCTTGGCGTTCAAGGTTATACTGTTACCGGCACCCCACTAGAACCAACTCCCGGCGATGATAAAACGTTAATTGCCGGTGAAGGCACTGAACTGAGCCCGCGTGATAAAGATTTACTTATTTCAAAGCTGGTTGGTTTACCTAAAATTATCGACAATGGCATGCAAGTCGATAAAGTTTATCAAATCAATAATGTTGATGTTAGTACCGGCCATATCAAATTTGAAGGCAGCGTTATCATTACAGGTGACGTTAAAGACAGCATGAAGGTTGTCGCCTCTGGCGATATCACAATAGCAGGTTTTGTTGAATCAGCTTACCTTGAAGCCGGTGGTGACATTACCATTCAAAAAGGCATCATTGGTCGCAAGCAAGAAGTAGAAGAAGCTGGCGATATTCAAGATATTCAAATGAGCGCACTACTCGTCGCTAAAGGTAATATTTTTGCGATGTATAGCCAATATGCCGAGATAAGTTGCGAAGGCAATGTTCGAATTGAAAATCAATTAATGCATAATATTGTTAAAGTCACCGGTCACTTATGGGTTGGTAAAGAAGATAAAGCCAATGGTAAGTTAATTGGTGGTTATATTCATGCCGGCCAATATGTTAGCTCAGGCATTATCGGAGCAACCGCAGGTAGTAAAACGATAATTTCATTTGACAAAAAAGTAGATCATTTTAAAGAGAATATAGCGGAAATTGAGGGTCGATTACAGGAAGAGTCGACAAAAGCACAAGAGTTACAAGCGCTTGCTAAAAAAATGAAAGATTTACCGAAAAAAGTCGCTAACCCCGAAATGCTTGCCAAAGTTATTTCTACCTATAAACATCACGCTCAAAATATGGCTGGAATCATTAGAGAAAAGGAGTTGGCTGAGCAAGAGCTACAAGAGTACATGAGCAGTGTTTATATTGTAGGAACCGAGCGTTTATATCACGGTGTAGAAATGCGAGTTGGAGATTTTCATGAGCGTACAAAACGTGAGTACGGGCCAAGTAAACTGATTTACTCAGAAAGAAAAGTTCACATTGAACCGCTCGTAAATACATAACCTTTAATATGCTGTTTTAGCTATTAAAAAGAGCCTTTCGGCTCTTTTTTACATATTAGGGTAATTTGGCCCACCGCCTCCCTCTGGTGGTAGCCAAGTAATATTTTGGCTAGGATCTTTAATATCACAGGTTTTACAATGAATACAATTTTGGGCGTTAATAACAAAGCGGGCCCCTTGCTCATGCTCTTCTATTTCGTAAACGCCCGCAGGACAATAACGAACGGCTGGCTCAGCATATTTAGCTAAATTCACGGCAATCGGGATAGTTGGCTCTTGTAATTTTAAATGACAAGGCTGGCTTTCTTCATGATTGGTATTTGATAAATACACAGAAGATAACTTATCAAAGCTTAAAATATTGTCAGGTTTAGGATAAGTTATTTTATTAACAGTACGAGCCAGTAACATTTTTTGATAATCATGAGATGTATCTTTTATATTAAAGGGTAATTTTCCAGCAAAAATATTGTGATTAAGGGTATTAAAAGCACCGCCCCAAAACGTACCAAACTTATGTAAAGCTGGCGCGAAGTTCCGAGCATTATACAGTTCTTGATATAACCAAGATTGTTTGAACTTTTCTTGATAGCTAACGAGCTCATCCCCTCCCTCATTACCCGCGGCTAGTGCTTCAACAATACTTTCTGCAGCAAGCAAGCCTGATTTCATCGCGGTATGATTCCCTTTTATTTTAGCAAAGTTGATCGTGCCCGCATCACAACCAATTAGTAATGCTCCAGGCATGGATTGTTTAGGTAATGATTGAAAACCTCCTTTACTAATAGCTCTCGCACCATATGATACACGCTTGCCACCTTGCAAATGTTGACTGATGACTGGATGGTGTTTATAACACTGAAACTCATCAAATGGACTTAAATACGGATTCTGGTAATTTAAGTCAATAATCATCCCTACATAAACTTGATTATTATCACCATGGTATAAAAATCCTCCACCACCGGTGTCATTATCTAGCGGCCAGCCCGCTGAATGCACCACTAAGCCTGGGGTATGATGTTCTGCCGGAATGTCCCATATCTCTTTAAAGCCAATACCATAATGTTGTGGTGTTTTACCTTGCGAGAGCTCAAATTTATCGATTAATTGTTTACCTAGATGACCACGGCAGCCTTCCGCAAAAATAGTGTATTTAGCTCGTAATTCCATGCCGGCAACAAAACTGTCTTTTTCTTCACCATTAGCATCAAGTCCCATATCTCCAGTAATAATACCGGCAACATGATCACCTTGATATAAAACCGCTTGCGCACTAAAACCTGGAAAAATTTCAACACCTAATTGTTCAGCCTGTTCAGCTAACCAACGGCAAACATTGCCCATGCTAACAACATAATTTCCTTTATTATGCATGGTATGTGGTACAACGCATGACGGTAATTGAATACTTTTATCTTTGCTATTCAGGTAATAAAAATTGTCTTGGTTAACGGGTGTTGTTATTGGCGCTTGTCGTTCTTGCCAATCGGGAAATAATTCATCGAGTGATTTAGTATCGAGGATAGCGCCCGAAAGAATATGCGCTCCAACTTCTGAGCCTTTCTCTACCACACAAACGGTTAATGTTTGCTCTATATCATTCGCTAACTGCATAATTCGGCAGGCCGCACTTAAACCTGCGGGGCCAGCACCAACAATAACAACATCAAACTCCATAGACTCACGTTGAATTTCTCGTTGCATAATATTCATCTCACAATCATCAATAATAAAATTAAAACACTCGTTTGAATTTAAAACAAGTGTTTGATAATATCCAGTATAAGATTTAACTAAATAATCGCTTTTGAATAGAAATTTGTCCTGCACAAAACCAAAAGCTAACTAAACTATTTATTAAACAAATGATAAAACAGCAAATTAATAACAAACTTAGCCATAGATAAAGCGTAGACCAAATGGATAAATTCTCAGAATAAACACAGAATTAAATAAGAATTTAATAATTATCTTATCGTTTTAAGTTAACAATAGATGAAAGTTGAGGAAAACATGAAAATATTGGTTCCCATCAAGCGTGTGATCGACTACAACGTAAAAATAAAAGTCAAAACAGACAACTCTGATGTTGATTTAAATAATGTAAAAATGGCGATCAATCCCTTTTGTGAAATAGCAGTGGAAGAAGCTATCCGATTAAAAGAAGCTGGCCATGCCAGTGAAATTATTGTGGTATCTATTGGTGATAAAGCTTGCCAAGAACAACTTCGTTCAGCCCTAGCTTTAGGTGCTGATCGCGCTATTCAAATAGAAACAGAGCAGCAACTAGACTCTCTTAATATCGCTAAACTATTAAACGAAGTGGTGAAAGAAGAGCAACCTAGTTTAATTATTCTGGGTAAACAGGCTATTGACTCAGATAACAACCAAACCGGCCAAATGTTAGCGGCATTGGCTGATTTACCTCAAGCCACTTTTGCTTCCAAACTTGTTATTGAAAATAATCAGGCCATTGTCACCCGTGAAATTGACGGTGGCTTACAAACCTTAGCCCTAACTTTACCAGCAGTGGTAACAACAGATCTTAGGTTAAATGAACCAAGATATGCCAAACTCCCTGATATTATGAAAGCTAAACGCAAACCATTGGCAGTTAAACATGCTGGCGACTATGACATTGATTTAAGCCCAAGAGTAGAGCTACTCGCAGTTCAAACACCAGCCCAACGCACTGCTGGTATTATTGTTGACGATGTCGATATGTTAATCGATAAATTAAAAAATGAAGCTAAGGTGATCGCATGAGTATTTTAGTATTAGCCGAACATGACAATAACACACTATCATCTTCAACTTTAAAAACCATTAATGCGGCCAGCCAAATAAATACTAACGTAGATTTATTAATCGCCGGTTTAAAATGCGAAACAGTAGCAGAGCAAGCAAGTAAAATAACCGGTGTTAAGCAGGTTTTGTTGGCTGATAATGAGGCTTATCAACATCAACTAGCTGAAAATATTGCCCCATTGATTATTTCTTTAGCGGATAAATATCAATATTTTATTGCGACAGCATCAACCACAGGCAAAAATATTATGCCTCGTGTCGCTGCAAAGTTAGATGTTACTCAAATATCTGAAATTACCGGTATTGAAAGTGAAGATACTTTTTATCGCCCTATTTATGCCGGTAACGCGATCGCAAAAGTAAAAAGTTTAGATGCAAAAAAAGTATTAACAGTAAGGGCGACGGTATTTGATGCGGCAACATTAACCGGTAATGCTGACGTTGTGCCGATAACAACAATTTTTAACTCAGATAAAGTTAAGCAAGTGAATGAGCAATTAACCGTATCTGAGCGTCCTGAGCTCAGTAGTGCACCTGTTGTTATTTCAGGTGGTCGCGGTATGCAAAATGGTGAAAACTTTAAACTACTGGAAAATATTGCTGATAAAGTCGGTGGTGCGATCGGTGCTTCCCGAGCAGCAGTTGATGCCGGTTTTGTTGCCAATGATTTACAGGTTGGGCAAACAGGTAAAATTGTCGCGCCTGATTTATACATTGCCGTTGGCATTTCTGGTGCTATTCAACATTTAGCCGGAATGAAAGAATCTAAAGTTATTGTGGCTATTAATAAAGATCCTGACGCGCCAATATTCCAAGTAGCTGACTACGGCTTAGTGGCTGATTTATTCGATGTTTTACCTGAACTAGCTGACAAGCTATAAGCAGTAACAAATAATGGCCCCCTATAAACCAGCTAAGATGCTGGTTTTTTTATCGCTGCCTTTTCTCTATAATACCGTATCATTAATTTTTAATAAGTGTTTTTTTCTTATGTCGATGCATGATCAGCTTTCTCAATTAGTATTTTCTACAGATGGAGGCAGAATAAAAGAAGAAAAAGCTAAACCTGAAATTACCCCATCAGACGGTTTTGCTAAAGTAAGACGTGAAACCAAAGGCCGAAAAGGTAAAGGCGTTATGGCTATTTCCGGCTTAGGACTAGATGCAAAAGCATTAAAAGATCTCGCCAGTAAACTCAAAAAAACCTGTGGTTGTGGTGGCAGCGTTGTCGGTGAAACCATTGAAATACAAGGTGATAAACGCGAATTAATAAAACAGGTATTAGAAAAAAACGGCTTTAAAGTGAAATTTATTGGCGGCTAAACTTAACAGCCTAACCCCAGTTTCACACTTTATGCTGTAATACTTTCTAACAACGGAACCAGTTTCGCTTTAATTTCTTCAATTTCAGCAACTGAATACTTTATTGCCGGCAATTTTCCCCAAACTGGTGCCGGCCATGCTGCATCAGTTTTAAAGCGAACAATATGGTGTACATGTAACTGCGGACAGATATTACCTAAAGCGGCAACATTCATCTTATCCCCTTTGAATACCTGCATTAATAATTCAGACAATAAGCTAGATTCATTTAGAAATTGCAGTTGATCTTGCCATTCAAGTTGGTAAATGTCTTGAATATCATTAACTCTTGGTACCAAGATGAACCATGGGTATTGTTTATCATTGCTTAATAACAATCGAGATAAAGGCAATTCAGCAAGGGTGACCGTGTCGTTGGCCAACATTGGATGTAAAATAAAGTCAGTCATTTATCTTCCTTTTTTCGGTTTATTTTTACGACCGCGACCACGTGCTAATTTTTTCGCTTCTCTTGCGGCAATTTTAGCTGCTTCTAATTCAGCAAAATGAATGTTTTCTGCTTCAATCATCTCCGGTGTTTCAAAGGTTAACGGCCCTAAAGTTTTATCTCTAATTTCGTTAATAAGAATAGCGGATGCTTTGTGGAAGTCGACAATACCTCCGCTTTTAACGCAACCTCTATTACGCCCAATCGCTTCTATTAATTCTACTTCTTGCTCTGGTAAGTCAGTAATTTGATAACGAGCTTTTAAACGTTCAGGATACGCGGATAATAAATATTCCGCAGCAACACAGGCGATCTCTTCATGATCAAAGGCGGTATCTTTAACAGCACTGGTAATTGCTAAACGATAACCGCTGCTTTCATTAACAATTTTCGGCCACAACATGCCCGGTGTATCATATAAATACAAACCGTCTTCTAAACGAATACGTTGTTGCCCTTTTGTTACTGCGGGTTCATTACCTACTTTTGCTTTTGCTTTTCCTACTAAAGTATTTAATAAGGTAGATTTACCCACATTGGGGATCCCCATGATCACAGCATTAATTTGTTTACCTGTTTCATCTTTATGAGGTACAAGCTTTTTAATTAAACTAGGTAATGTTTTAGCAACACTTGGATTATCAGTTGTTAATGCAATGGCTTTAACATTATGCTGTGATTCAAGGTAGTTCAGCCACACTTGAGTAAGTTCAGGATCAGCTAAATCACTTTTATTTAAAATTTTAATTAACGGCTTATCACCTCTGATCTCGGTGATCATTGGGTTTTCGCTGCTAAACGGTAGGCGAGCATCACAAACTTCTATCACAACATCGATTTGCGGTAGAATTTCTTTGATCTCTTTTTGGGCTTTATGCATATGCCCAGGGAACCAATTTATTGCCATAGGATTAATTCAACATAGTTTTATCTTAATGAAGTCATTCTACCAAGTAACACGACGTTATGGCATCCTCTGACTTGGATAAATGAATTAATTCACTTAATTAGGGTCTGTTGATTTTAGTTTATATTATCAGCAACAGGCTATTTTAAGTGATAGCAAAGCAGAATGAAGGTTGTTTGCTTATTTCAAATGAGTGAATTCCAAATGAGTGAAATTCTAATACCGCTAGCGTAAAAAATAGCCATTGCACTGTGCACTGAGGGCTGAGGGCTGAGGCTAAAATCGATTTACTCGGCGTTAAAAATTATTGGTTTAGATGACTCAACGACATAATTTCAGCCTTGATTAAAACGATTTTATCTCTCGGCTGAATTATTAAACAAAGATAAACAGACCCTAACTATTATCGCTTTTTTATTCTTCTATTTAACAACGCAAAATCATCCATTTGCTGACAATAATCCAGAGAAATATCAAAGGTTTTATCCGTAATAATATTGCCCTGATATTCAATAACTATACGCCACGGACCAATTTTATCATCAATGGGTGCCCAAATAGTATCTCCTAAAAAAAAGTCCCAATCATTTGTTTTAACATATATTTCATCCTCAAAAGGTGCCATAACATGGCCTTTTTTATCTAAAACATCAGGATGATAAATAATAAAATTTAGTCGACAACCTTTGCCTTTTTTAACATTCAAAATATAGCCAAACTCAACATCAATTTCAGCCGGAATATCCGTAGTAAACTCCTTTATTTTAGGAAGTTCTTTTGATTTAGCATCCCACTCACTATAAATGCCATAACTCTGGATTGAAAACTCAGGTTTATTTTTAGCCATACACTACTTTGATTACTGTTCAATTAAAAAATAAAGGTGACAATATTTTATCATCTTTATTAATTTGATTAATTCATTTTTATCAACCAAACTTAATTACGAATAAAATCGTAAATAGACAAAGATATAAAAATCATAAGGATAAAATTATGACAAAAAAGAAACTGTTTGTTGCTAATGATGATGCTGAAGTGGATATGACGCCAATGCTAGATATTGTATTTATTTTATTAATATTTTTTATAGTCACCACCTCCTTTGTAAAAGAGCTAGGTATTGAGGTGCTTAAACCTGAGTCTAAAACGACAGAAACAATCAATAAACCAAATATGGTGATTAATATTTCAGAAGATGGGTTGATCCGTTTTAATAATAAATTAGTTGATATCGAAAGAGTACCTTCACGTATATCTCAATTCCTTGCTAAAAATGACACTACAACAGTGTTATTAATTCCTGAAGCTGATGTAAGCTATGATCTTGCCGTAGCAGTTATGGATAAAATAAAAAGCTACTCTCAACTCGCCATTGCTATAGGAAAGTAGCACTTAATAACATACCTATAGAAAAGAATTAACCGCAGAAAAGCAAAAAGCCCGCAACAGTGTTGCGGGCTTCTTTTAATAGAAGTCTAGCGATGTCCTACTCTCACATGGGCTTTACTGTAACATAAGTAACACTACCATGACGTGAAGGAAGCACTAATGTCGTGGAGGCATGGATGCCTAGAAACGACAGGCGCAATTGCGTTTCATTATCTAAACTAAATTAGAAGTCTAGCTTCATGATCTCATATAGCTAATTTTGATAAATATTATGAAGACAGGAAGAAAAAAGCCCGCAACATTGTTGCGGGCTTCTTTTAATAGAAGTCTAGCGATGTCCTACTCTCACATGGGAACTCCCACACTACCATCGGCGCAATTGCGTTTCACTTCTGAGTTCGGCATGGGATCAGGTGGTACCACAATGCTATTGTCGCTAGACAAAAACATGTTGTTAAGTGATGTATCACTCAACATTAATAATCTTGGAAAGCTTATTGTGTGTTGTTGTTTATCAATCACACCGTCGCATAAATACCTTAGCTCTTATTCAGTACTCGTAAGTACGTGATATTCTGTTTTTAAACTTATGTCAGTCTCATACAACTCAATGTTTACTCTCGTAAAACCACTTGGGTGTTGTATGGTTAAGCCTCACGGGCAATTAGTATCAGTTAGCTCAATGCCTCACAGCACTTCCACACCTGACCTATCAACGTTGTAGTCTCCAACGACCCT
>NZ_JBQMWH010000030.1:0-4025 GCF_053470345.1 Thalassotalea agariperforans
AATCAAGGCTGAAATTATGTCGTTTAGTCATCTAAACCAATAATTTTTAACGCCGAGTAAAGCGATTTTAGCCTCAGCCCACAGGGCAATGGCTATTTTCTGCGCTAGCTTCATTAGAATTTCACTCGTTTGGAATCACCAAACAACGTTCATTCTGCTTTGCTATCACTTAAAATAGCCTATTGCTGAAAATATAAACAAAGATCAACAGACCCTAGTTATACTCATATCAACCGATATTTCCTAAGCCGCTACATATAAATATTATACTTTTGTAAACATTGTGGTAGATTAACTGATATGAAAAAAATATTGTCTTTCTCTCATTATTTTAATTTTTCTGGCCTTTCAAAGGCATGGATGACCCCTGTCCGTATCTTTCCCAATTAAGGACGATTAAGTACTTTTTCCCTTAATCGTCCTGATTAAAAATTACTTCTTAATATCACAAAACCTGTCTTAAATTTTTGTTTAGTTTGATGTACTTAACATCATACTTTCGGTTCATTAGGCGTGTTTATATCTCTTAATTTATTTAAAATTGAGTATGCTTTTATGCAATATAATTTTTTTAATAACCTTTTAGAAACAATTGTTTTTCTATACAAAAAACAATTTGATCACACAAACTTATTTAACGCATACGCCCGTATAAATTCATCGTTAAAATCTTTAAGTTCATTTAGAAAACCTAAAATGAAAAAGAAAGTTATTAATGTTGTTTTTAGCCGGAAGATTGAACAGTTAACAGATGCTGCTAACTTATTGTGTAAGAAAACATTCAACATTATTGCTTGCCCCTTAATATATACAGAGCCTGTAAAAGAAAGCGCATCGCTGATAAACCATATCAATCAATCAGTAACGGCTAACTATATTGTGTTCACATCACAATATGCCATTACCGAATTGTTTAAATACTATAAAAAGTTAGGTATATCGAATGAACAGCTTAGCAATATTAATATGTGCTCAGTTGGCCCTGGAACAGCTGGTAAATTAGCCGAATATGGCGTTGACCCAAAGATAATGCCATCAATTTATAATGCGGATACGTTTAGTGAATTGTTTCCTGAAATTAAAGAAAACTCGTCAGTTATTTTCTTCCCCAAAGGCAACCTTGCAGATAAAAAGCTAGGTAAAGCACTTACTGAAAAGGGATATAAGGTTATAAGCCCTGTTTTATATATTACAAAGTTTAACACTGTGCTGACACGCGAAACTGAGGATTTATTTAACCAAAATAATGTTGATTGTTTCGTTTTCACCTCTCCTTCAACAGTTAAGGCGTTTATGGCAACTGCTAATGCACAGCACAACATAAGCGTTCTCAAAAAACGCGCAATAATATGCGCCATTGGCACAACTACAAAACAAGCTTGTTTAAATGCCGGCTTAAACGTAACGATAATCCCTAAAGATTTCACAATAGAAGGGATAGCAAAAGCGATTAAGCATTACTTTGACATAAAAAATAATTATTCAATTAGTACAAAGGAGAATACTCAATGAGTAAACCAATAATCACTATTAGCAATCAGGATTGTGACACAATTTATGATCTGCTTGAAAAAGAACCTTACAACGCTAACCATTCTTTATTAATTGAAGAATTAGGAAGAGCAAACATTGTCAACACAAATGAAGTTCCAAACAATGTTGTTAAAATGAACTCTACCGTTGAATTTACAGTGCTTGAAAACAAAGATGTTTTTTCTTTAAAGCTTGTATATCCCAAAGATATGAAGGGTGATGGTACTATTTCTATCTTGTCTCCAATAGGCAGTGCGCTTATTGGGTTGTCGGTTGGGCAAGAAATAGAGTGGCCGCTTAATAATAACAAAAAAACGGTAGTGCATATAAATTCTATAACCTAGGTATTGCACTTTCTCTGTTAGCATAATTAGTCAGCTATTATTGCTGACACTATACTGAAAGCTTGTGATAGGTAGCTATCACAAGCTTATTAAAAATCATTTAAAACAGAGCATGTGGCTCACCAATAAGGACTTAGGTTAGCTGTTTTTATTTATGCTTAAACTTTCTTTGGGTTGTTCATTTTCTTCATTCGGCTCAAGAGTTGTCGCTTCATTGGGTACCTGCGTAATACCGTTTTTTCTCAGCGCAATATAAAGATCGGAGCAAATATAAATGCCATCGGTTCCTGATCTCATACCCGCTGTTTCAAACCATGCTAATAACTGTCGTTTCCTACCCGCTAGCTCTAAGCGAACACCACGTTTTCTAAAAATAACCTCTAAATCAGCTAACATTGCCATCACACTTAAATCTAAGTGAGTAAGGCAAGGTACGGCATCAATAATAACGCAGTGAATATCATCTTTTTGTCGTGCGTATTGTTCTAATAAGCGCCGTTTAAAATAGCTAGAATTAAAATAAGTTAACGGTGAATTAAAGCGATAAATAAACACACCTTTTACTGGTTTTGCTTTATCTGAGCTGTCTAAACTTCTTACGACACCGTCAATATCTACACCGAGTATATGGTCTGTAGGACGCATGACGGTACGAATAAATTGAAATAAACCTAATAAAACCGCCAGCGTAATTCCAGGTATTATGCCAATAAAAAGTACGGCAAATAATGTACAGCCTGCTAAATAAAAGGCTTGTTTATCAATAAACTTTAGTTGCCATATTGCTTTTAAATCAAGTAGATAAATAGACGTAATAATAAGAATAACGCCAAGGGCTGCGGTTGGAATAAACTCCAAAGGGGCCGTTAAAAAAATACTGATAATACCAATAATTACCGCCGCTATAATTGATACTAATTGCGTTTTTCCGCCGTTTTCATCATTAACAGCTGTTCGTGAACTTGCACCACTAACAGCAAAGCCTTGTGATAAAGCTGAGGCAATATTAGCAATGCCCAGCGCTTTAAATTCTTGGTCAGCGTCAATATCATAACCATTCTTGGTGGCAAAACTACGTGCGGTTAGCATCATGCTAACAAAACTAATAATTGCTAAATTGAGCGCTGGCACAACAAGTTCACGAATAATACCTACATTAAAATTTGGCGTTTGAAACATCGGAAAACCACCAGCAACATTGCCAATGGTTTTAACATCAAACTGTTGTAAATTAAAAAGCCAAACCATTGTTGTGCCAACCACTAAAGCGATCATAGACGCCGGCCAACCGGGTTTAAAACGCTTCATAGCAAAAAAAATAGCTATCGTTAATAATGCCATCAAAAGTGTAGGAATATGGGTTTGAGCAAAATAAGTAGGCACCCCACCTAATCGCTCTATTAAATATTTTTCATCAAACGTAAAACCGAGCACTTTAGAAAATTGCCCAACAATAATAGTAATTGCCAGGCCATTGATTAACCCCATTAAAATAGGTTTTGATAAAAAGTCAGCTAATACCCCTAACTTAAATCGACTCGCAATAATGCACCAAAATCCGGTCATGGCAGACATGGTGACAACCAATTGCCAATACTTAACACTATCTCCGGCTGCTAAAGGGGCAACAACGGCTGCGATAACAGCACAGGTTGCGGCATCTGGGCCTATAATTAATTGTTTTGACGTGCCAAACAAGGCATAAACCAGCATAGGTAAAATACAAGAATACAAACCAACAGCAGCATTAACACCGGTAAGTTGGGCATACGCAATCGCAACAGGCAGTGCTACCGAAGCAACAGATAATGCTGCTTTAACATCATCAGCAAGCCATGCTCTTTGATAATTAAATAGAACCTTCAAACCCGGCATAAAGCCATATAAACGCGATAGCACCCATTTTTCCTTGATGATTGTAATAAAACGGTAATAGTAAAGTGAATATCGCTATTAGTATAGTTAATACCCAGTCTATTAGGTTATTAACCACTTAGTGATAATTATGAGGCTACAGGTAGGTAATGCCGATCAGTTAAGAAATATTTAACGATCCATTGACCGATCTTCTACATAGTTCAAAATCCGGTATCAATATTTAATACCGGATTTTTTATGCGTTTAGAAACTGAGTTAGCGACAACACTT
>NZ_JBQMWH010000031.1:0-3937 GCF_053470345.1 Thalassotalea agariperforans
TGGCATTAGAATTAAAGCTAATAAATATTAATAAGAGAAAATAAATTGTGCGATTCATAGACATCCTTGTTTGTTAAAGAAGAGCTAAAAGTACAGCTAACGCTTTGCTAATGGGCAAAATACCGTTTGCTATAATTGGCGAGGCACGAGCCGAGCAAACTGTATTTTGTCCTGTTAAGCAACTTGTTATGTGTAAAACCAAGTACAAAACTTAGTCTGAACAATAACGAAGCTACCCTTAATTAAAATTATCCTTGAGCCATTTAAGCCCAAACGAGAATGAAATAATAGCTTTACCACAAAACTTGTTTTGTAATTGCGTAAAGCTTATTAGTGGTGGCAACCAAACTTACAATGGCGAAACACACCACTTAATTTTTAATATTTCTTTTTCTTTAGTTACAAACACATAACGCCCCGCTAAGGGGAAATTTATAGTTTGCTAAAATGTTGAGCGGAGCGAAAACAGCAAACTGTAAATTTTCCCTCTTGAGCGACTTGTTAGGGTTGTTTTACAGCTAAACCTCTAGCAAAAATTAAATATAAAAACATACCTCCAGTTATTAA
The DNA here is from genome assembly GCF_053470345.1 of Thalassotalea agariperforans. Classification (NCBI taxonomy): domain Bacteria; kingdom Pseudomonadati; phylum Pseudomonadota; class Gammaproteobacteria; order Alteromonadales; family Colwelliaceae; genus Thalassotalea; species Thalassotalea agariperforans. The sequence continues at coordinate 568 of NZ_JBQMWH010000031.1, forward strand.
ACCAAAGTATGAAAAATAATTGAAATAGTAAGGGATTTGAAAGTTTAGCAACGACACCAGAAAAAGATAAAATTTAGTTGAAGTAAACGTGCTAACAAACAATACCATTACAAATGAAATACGGACAAATATACTAGTTAGATTTAAGCTTTTTAATCGTGCAATGATTGATGGTGCTAAAAACGTAGCTCCAATTAGATCAATAATCACACTCATAGTTAGGTAACTTGTTAGTGATTTAAAATTACCAAACTGAATTAACATGTATTTAATAAAGGATAAAATCACACAAACAATAATAATTCGAAATAAAAACTGCTTTCTATTTATCGGCTCCATTTCGATTACAACCCTAACGCCTAAATAACAGGCTTAAAATTGTTGGCTAAAATAAGCGACGAAGGAGCAAAAGCCAACTGTTTTAAGTCCTTGTTTATTTTCTTGTTATGTTTACTCATCACCGTAGCACTTTATGTCAGATGGATTTGATTTAACGTAGAAACATGGAATAAATGATTCTTTATTTAAATCCGCACCATCTTTAGGTACTTGGAATTGGCGCTTAGCTAATTTAGCTTCCACTTTTTTAACATAGTTAGAAGGTGGCTGAAAATTAACATCGGTATTTTTTATTGGGTTAGTTGCTTTTGAAAAGCGTAGATTTGATAATTTACCGTCTTTATCTACTTTAACTGCAAATATAACTCCGTAAATATTTACGTTATCCCCGCTCGAATTATTGGTACTTTGACAACCGAATAATGACACCAATATCGATAATATAAATAGCTTTTTAAACATACGCCGAATTTCCTTGTAAACATAACGCTTTGCTAATGGGCAAAATACCGTTTGCTATAATTGGCGAGGTACGAGCCGAGCAAACTGTATTTTGTCCTATTAAGCAACTTGTTATGTGTAAAACCAAGTTTAAAACTTAGTCTGGACAATAACGAAGCTACCCTTAATTAAAATTATCCTTGAGCCATTTAAGCCCAAATGCGAATGAAATAATAGCTTTACCACAAAACTTGTTTTGTAATTGCGTAAAGCTTATTAGTGGTGGCAACCAAACTTACAATGGCGAAACACACCACTTAACTTTTCAATGTTTCTTTTTCTTTAGTTACAAACACATAACGCCCTTGTTAACATGCAAGGGGAGCTTGGGACAAGCTGTACGGTGTCATGTTGAACAGCTTGTTATATGCTCTTTTAATAAGAGCTAATTTTTAATTTATTTAGGAGAATCCTTATGGATATTACTGACTGGTTTGACTTGATAGCTGTTATTGTTACAGTTAGCTTGGGTATCACCTGTTTTGTTATTGGTTAGTGCGTAAACTGAAACAATTAATGCAAAAGTACTTATAGTAATAGGAATATAGCTTTTCCAATAATACCTATGAAAATATAGTAATGGTTTTAGTGATTTTAAACCATACCTATAACCTGCTTCTGTAAGATAATATTTATCACCAACCTGTGTTAAGTAGTTACAGTTAATAAGAGTGTTGTATATTACAGACACTATCTGATTTTCAGAGTAAACCTCAAATTCTTTATTTGTATTTTTAGTTTCTTCAATAATACATTTACAAAAAGGGTGCTTTTGCTTAGTGAAAGAATAACTACTAATTTCGAAAGGGTGTCTTTTAGTGGTGAATCTATTGACAAACAATTTCAGAGCTTTATTTATTATAACTACACTTGGATTGGTTAGGTAGTTATCGTTAGGGTTCATAGTACATCCTTGTAGGTTAATGGGTTTGCTTAATTTTTAAAAGTGTGAAGCTCCTTTTGAATGAGAATCATTTCTCTATACTAGAGGAGCATATAACGCCACATTAAGCGGCTTAAAACAGTTTGCTAAAATAGTGAGGCACGAACGGAAGCAAACTGTTTTTAGTCCGACTTTAATGCCTTGTTATATATTTTTTTAAGTTTAACTAAGTTAACCAGTTAAACCATTATTTGCAATATGAACTGCATCACCCACCGCCACGTACTCCAATGTTAGAAAAGAAAGCAACATAACGAGCGGTGCTATGCGAATGGGCATTGCAAAACCCAAACAAAACAGCAGAAGTAAAAGCCCTATTTGCATTTAACAAATGCCAAAAGAATTTACAGCGAATGTTTATTAAAACACAAAACCACGAAGCTATTTTACCTACAATTCGTGGCGGTATATAACGCCCCATTCAGGGGCTTTTAATTGTTGGCTATAATAACGAGCGAAGCGAAGGAAGCCAACTGTTAAAAGTCCTTTGCAATGGCTTGTTATGTGTGTTTACGTAAAATAAAACGTTATACCAAGCATAAGGATACACATACCCATTACCCCATAAAAATGATAGAGATCTATTCCTGTTTCCAATGTTGATAGGCCAGGGCTATTAGGGTTATACCTGACCTCCACACTAGACCCTACTCTATATTTTTTCGTAAAAGATTTAGAGTATTCTTTATTACCTGCACTTTGATTTAATGAAAAGTCTATACGCTCTGATTCGTAATCCATTTGATCAACTGTATATTTATACCTAACGGTTGGTATATAACCATTACGAGAGCTTGGATTTACATAATAGTCACTTTCGGAAGTTATAATTTTCCCTTTTACTATTGGCCATCCAATACTAGACATTGCCAATCTATAACGTTTTACACCAATATAGAGGCAGAATAGGAATATTGCCCTAAGACCCCAAAGGATTATAACTAGAATAATATTCTCAAACATTCTCAATGTGACCCGACACACATAACGCCTCGTTAAGAGGCAATAAAATAGTTGGCTAAAATAAGCGACGAAGGAGCAAAAGCCAACTGTTTTTTGTCCTTTTAAACGACTTGTTAGCTGTACTATTCTTCTCGCTGTAGCTCGAAAAATAATGAACCTGGCGCACCAAACTTAATTGTATTTTTATTTATAAACGTAGCCATCATTGCAGCAACTTCTTTACCCTTTTCGTCAAGTAACTCGATGCCATATGAATTTTTTAATTTTACATATTTAACGCTAACCGTTTGAGCATTGTCTTTTAAATCTGGTGATGTTGCTTGGGTCATAGAATTGTCTTGAAATAGGATAACAAAGTAATTTTCGCCTTTTTTCATTGACCATTTTCCAAGTAATTCATTGGCATTAGAATTAAAGCTAATAAATATTAATAAGAGAAAATAAATTGTGCGATTCATAGACATCCTTGTTTGTTAAAGAAGAGCTAAAAGTACAGCTAACGCCACATTAAGCGGCTTAAAACAGTTTGCTAAAATAGTGAGGCACGAACGGAAGCAAACTGTTTTTAGTCCGACTTTAATGCCTTGTTATATATTTTTTATGTTTAACTAAGTTAACCAGTTA
>NZ_JBQMWH010000032.1:0-2808 GCF_053470345.1 Thalassotalea agariperforans
TCTGATGCTCAGATTGTTCATGGCGGGCATAACCAAGGTGTTCGTCTAATTCAGCGTTAAGTGCTGCTTCAACCGTTACCTTAGTTAGCATTTTACGAAAGTCAGTTAAGTCTGCTTCGGTTTTAATTGATTTAGCGGCTTGCTTCGCAAACGCTTCAAGTTCTTTCTTATTCATAGTCTGCCTATCCTAAACCCTACATGGGTATTAATGATAGGCAGTTACACAGATTTTGTTACAGGGTCCTTGTTAATCTCAAAATGCGATTTGTGGGTTCAACCATAAGTTGACACATTATAGCTTTTACTCGGAAACATTTTTATTTACCTACATCCATCGTATTTACTAACCAGTATGGCAATTAAAAAATCAATAAGCAATAAAGTGGATGAATCACTTAACTAAATTATTTAACCACTTTTTGCCATTACGCCCCTACAATTAAACCATATAACGCCATTTTTATTATATATAAAAAACGATATTCAACATATTAAGGTAATTAGCTATCTAAGAGTTGTATACCAAGTCTGGTAGGCAGTCTCTATGTCTTAATTGAATTCTAGATATATAGTTAATAAAGCATATATTAGGACTGTTTATATAATTCAAACTGAAAATCTGTCCTTATGCTCGGTATGACCCTTTACGTCATAACTGACATCTTTATTAATAACTTTTTTATCTGCTATTGGAACTAGACCAATAGGTTTATGAGACATGCTTGCAGCGCCTAGTTTATACATATATCTCAAAACATCATCGTGCTCACTATAGTAATTATGCACACTCCCTTTCACAGCAGACAAAGCAGAATTCCAGTTAGATTTATTATCACTGTGAGTAATAGCACCTCCAAGCAAATACACTTCATTCACTAGTGTTTTCTTCACTTCGCTTAAGTTTTTTAAGGTATGGAAGCAAACCCTTGCTCCCAAAGAGTGACCCATAATAATGAAACCACCTTCATGATCTGTGCATTGCATTATATAAGAGAGATACTTTCCCACCTGTTCTGACTTTATCAGAGCTGTATACCACGCATGTAAAAAAGCTGTAGCTTTTGTGCCGAGTACTTTAGCCCAACCTAAAGCAATCACTTGTGCAACTTCAGTAAAAAGGTTTATCGTCTGTTTTACTTTTGAATCTGCTTCATCTTTAAAATCAGGAAAAAGCTTAGCAACATTGCCTGAATCCCACTCAACCAAATATACTGGAGATTCAGAGTAGCGAGAGGCATTAATTGAGCTTAGCCAATCCTTACCTTGTTCAGAACTATTTTGAGATAAAAAACCGTTGATAACCAAAATAGCAGGTCCTACTCCAGCTTTTATTTTCTTTATTCTGAAGTCCGCCAGCCTGCCAAATGGAGATACCTCTGAAATCTTGCGAGTTATAATCCCAGTATTTTCACCGACTACAGTTTTTTCTGGATCCCACAATAGCTGCTTGTAGTTTTCAATATCACTGATTCTTGTAGTTTGACAAGCTAGCTCCCTCAAAATGATTTCATCAGTTGCTTCAATCCCTTTGCTTTTTAGTTCCTCCCTATATTCCCTCATGAATTCTTCAAATTCAGATTCTGTCATTCGTGAGCTAAATTTTTTCGCTTGTTTATTAAGCGTATTAATTAACTCATGATCTAGGTCTTGTTCTAATTGCTCTTTCACCAGTTCAGGATCTGCAACTACAGATAAGTGCTTCCTTTTTTTATTCTCCTCGTAAAGCGAGCGCAGTTTTTTTAAATCTCTTCTCATATCTAATTATTAGTTAAGCAACTTTTTGCTTAAATGCCTCCAGAAAAGCTACTTCCTTATCATGAACTTTGTCATTTGCATGTATAACTAAGTTGATTAGCTCTATATAAACATCAATCTCAGGGTTTGGGTCTTTTTCTTCCATGATTTTCAGTGCAGTTGTCAGAGATGGTTTTTGTTCTCTGATTTCGTCGAAACTATTTATAACACTTTCTGGATAGTTATCTTTTCTCAACCCATTGCAAAAAACTTCAATTGCTTCTTGTTCCTTTTTACAAATGTATCCATCTGCTTTGGCTGCTGCCATACCTACAGCAAACAAACTCAAAGCTTTATTTGCACACTCTTGAAAATCATCAACAGTATCCACGTTTCTCTTATTGTTTGCTCTTTCTTTTACTAGCTCATCTTTGTATTCGTTATCATCTTCTCCAGATATGGCTCCCGCGGCTGCTCCAACACCAGCGGCTATAGCAGCACCAGTTGCGGTAATTGCACCAACAGGTCCAGCTATTGGCAACGCTACAATTGCACCAACTCCAGCTAAGGCTCCACCTACTACTTTTAACCAACTCATAATAACTCCTCTATTCAAATTCTTTTTAAGTTTTCTAAAACTAAGCCCAAATTGATTTTGATATCTCAAATAACAACTGGTGACGAGCTTCTAATTCATCAGGACCGAATTTACTGTAATGGCTAAATGGCAACTCATGCTTAGCAATATAACTCGTAAAATCTAACTTACTCTTGTAACAATCTTCTCGTAGTGTTTCATTCCAGTACAAACTATTTCCATAGGTTTTCAATTTTTGACTGAACACTTCATTGTTACTAGAAATATTATCTCTGCCCTTCAATAGAAGTATCCCTCCCAACCTATTTCGCTCAGTTTCAAATAGCTCTTCATCACCATTAAAAAGCTCTGAAGTGGTCAAGTCATATTGGCCACGTATTTGTAGTTTAGCCAGTATCTTTTCTCTGACTCATTTGGACTTAAACCAGCATTGTATCTATGTGGCCTAGTCTGATTGTAATAACCAATGATGTAAT
>NZ_JBQMWH010000033.1:0-1705 GCF_053470345.1 Thalassotalea agariperforans
GTGGAGACAGTGTGGCCATGATTACGCCATTCGTGCAGGTCGGAACTTACCCGACAAGGAATTTCGCTACCTTAGGACCGTTATAGTTACGGCCGCCGTTTACCGGGGCTTCGATCAAGAGCTTCGCAGAGCTAACCCCATCAATTAACCTTCCGGCACCGGGCAGGCGTCACACCGTATACGTCATCTTTCGATTTTGCACAGTGCTGTGTTTTTAATAAACAGTTCCAGCCACCTGGTTACTTCGACTCTCCTGTGCTTACACCGCAAGGGCTTAACACTAGAGAGCGTACCTTCTCCCGAAGTTACGGTACTATTTTGCCTAGTTCCTTCACCCGAGTTCTCTCAAGCGCCTTAGTATTCTCTACCTAACCACCTGTGTCGGTTTGGGGTACGGTTCCTATATATCTGAAGCTTAGAAGATTTTCCTGGAAGTAGGGCATCAACAACTTCAACTCCGTAGAGTCTCGTCTCGTATCTCAGTCTTAAAGAAACCCGGATTTGCCTAAGTTTCAAACCTACATACTTTCACATGGACTACCAACGCCATGCTTGCCTAGCCTGCTCCGTCCCTCCTTCGCAATATATAGAAGTACAGAAATATTAATCTGTTTCCCATCGACTACGCATTTCTGCCTCGCCTTAGGGGCCGACTTACCCTGCCCTGATTAACATGGGACAGGAAACCTTGGTCTTTCGGCGGGGGAGTTTTTCACTCCCCTTATCGTTACTCATGTCAGCATTCGCACTTCTGATACCTCCAGCATGCTTTACAACACACCTTCAACGGCTTACAGAACGCTCCCCTACCACTCATAGTAAACTATGAATCCGCAGCTTCGGTGACTAGTTTAGCCCCGTTACATCTTCCGCGCAGGCCGACTCGACTAGTGAGCTATTACGCTTTCTTTAAAGGGTGGCTGCTTCTAAGCCAACCTCCTAGCTGTCTAAGCCTTCCCACATCGTTTCCCACTTAACTAGTACTTTGGGACCTTAGCTGGCGGTCTGGGTTGTTTCCCTCTTCACAACGGACGTTAGCACCCGCAGTGTGTCTCCCGCATATCACTCATCGGTATTCGGAGTTTGCAAAGGGTTGGTAAGTCGGGATGACCCCCTAGCCTTAACAGTGCTCTACCCCCAATGGTGTTCGTGCGAGGCTCTACCTAAATAGATTTCGGGGAGAACCAGCTATCTCCCGGCTTGATTAGCCTTTCACTCCGACCCACAAGTCATCACCGCATTTTTCAACATACGTGTGTTCGGTCCTCCAGTTGATGTTACTCAACCTTCAACCTGCCCATGGGTAGATCGCCGGGTTTCGGGTCTATACCCTGCAACTAAACGCGCAGTTAACACTCGCTTTCGCTACGGCTCCCCTAATCGGTTAACCTTGCTACAGAATATAAGTCGCTGACCCATTATACAAAAGGTACGCAGGCACCGGACTAAATCCGGCTTCCACTGCTTGTACGTATGCGGTTTCAGGTTCTATTTCACTCCCCTCACAGGGGTTCTTTTCGCCTTTCCCTCACGGTACTGGTTCACTATCGGTCAGTTAGGAGTATTTAGCCTTGGAGGATGGTCCCCCCATATTCAGTCAAGATTTCACGTGTCTCGACCTACTCGATTTCACTTTAAGGTTGCTGTCGTGTACGGGACTATCACCCTGTATCGTTGTCCTTTCCAGAACATTCCACTAGCGCCC
>NZ_JBQMWH010000034.1:0-1438 GCF_053470345.1 Thalassotalea agariperforans
GTAATGCCGATCAGTTAAGAAATATTTAACGATCCATTGACCGATCTTCTACATAGTTCAAAATCCGGTATCAATATTTAATACCGGATTTTTTATGCGTTTAGAAACTGAGTTAGCGACAACACTTCAAGCTTGTAATACCTTTCAATCTTTCAAAAAATTCTCAGAGATACTTTCTCCAGAATTAATTGAAAAAGGCTTTGAACAATCTGGCGTTGCAACAATTAGAAAGCGCCGACTACCTTTAGAAACCGTTTTGTGGTCAATTGTAGGCATGAGCTTATTTAGGCAACGTTCAGTGTTCGATATTGCTACTCAAATGGATGTTATGCTGCCTGATAAAAAGCCACTCGTAGCACCAAGCGCAGTAGTACAAGCAAGGCAACGTCTGGGAGCTGATGCCGTTAAGCAAGTATTTTTAACAATGGCGGAGCACAGTTATGCCAATAATAAGTTTGAATCATGGTGTGGTCTCAATTTACTCGCGGTTGATGGAGTCGTCTGGCGAACAACGGATACGCCAGAGAATCATGAGGCTTTTAAAGCGCAAAGTAACCGTCATGGTGAAAACATATTTCCTAAAATTCGCATGGTTTGTCATATGGAAGTTACAAGCCATCAACTGATTAATAGTGCATTCTCTGATTACCGAACCAATGAAATGATGTTAGCTGAGGAGCTAATAGAAAAGACGCCCGATAACTCACTGACAATATTTGATAAAGGCTACTATTCTCTGGGGTTGTTAAACCGTTGGCATCAAGCAGGAGAACAAAGGCACTGGATGATACCCGCTCGCAAAGATTTAAAATATGACATTATCCAGAAAGTTAGTCCTAATGATTTACATATTCGCTTAACTACAACAGCGCATGCACGAAAAAAATTTAAAGGTATCCCTGATTCTATAGAGGCAAGGTTAGTAACAAAAACTATAAAAGGTAAAACGTATAGAATTTTAACGTCTATGGTTGACGCAATGCGGTTTCCTAGTGAGGAGATTGTAGAGCTATATTGTTATCGTTGGGAGATAGAACTTGGCTTTAGAGAAATGAAACAAACCTTGTTAAACAGCAAGTATACCCTAAGAAGTAAACGACCAGACATGATAGAGCAAGAGCTTTGGGGAGTATTGTTAGCATACAATCTCATAAGGCAGGCCATGACAAATGCGGCATGTAAGCTTGATAGTGTTATGCCTAATCAATTGAGTTTTGCTAGCTGTTCTATGGCTGTCACTCAGTTTTTTGCAACAATACCGTTAACCTCACCGGGTAATATACCCAAGCATTATGCATTGTTACTTGAGCAACTCAGCTATTTCAAATTACCTCCAAGGCGAGAAGAAAGGAAGTATCGCAGGTGGATTAAACCAAAACAATCGAAGTACCCAAGTAACAAAAATAAAAATGCCAGTCAGCTTAACTGACTGGCATTA
>NZ_JBQMWH010000035.1:0-1271 GCF_053470345.1 Thalassotalea agariperforans
TGAAGTGGCATAGTTAATTTGGCCACCTACTTAGAGGTGTTATCATGCACCTCAGTAAACGTTAGGTGACACAATGACTAAACCAAGAAAACCCAATTTCAGTCCAGAATTTAGATTAGAAACAGCACAGCTTGTTGTTGATAACGGCTATACCCACGAAGAAGCAGCTAAGGCGATGAATGTTGGTTATTCAACCATCGGCAAGTGGGTCAAGCAGCTTCGTGAAGAGCGCCAGGGTAAATCACCGAAAGCGACACCGATGACACCTGAGCAGATTGAGATTCGAGAATTAAAGAAACGAATAGAACGTATTGAATTAGAAAAGGAAATTCTAAAAAAGGCTACAGCTCTGTTGATGTCGGACTCACTGAACAATTCGAATTAATCGAAAAACTCAATCAGAGCCATAAAAGAAAATACCGAATTAGCCTGCTATGTGACGTGTTTGGTGTTCATCGTAGCAGTTATAAATACTGGGCTGTTCGCGATAATAGCTTAAGCGTTGAGCAAATAAAGCTTAGGGCTGAAATAAAGCGATTTCATGCGTTGAGCGGTGGTTCTGCTGGTGCGCGTAGCTTAGCAGATATGCTAACAACAGCAGGCTACCCATTAAGCCGTTATCGAGCGGGTAACTTAATGACTGAACTTGAATTAGTTAGTTGTCAAATACCTCAGCACAATTATAAAAAAGCGAATAAAGAGCATGTTGAAATACCGAATATTTTAAATCGTCAATTTGATGTGATCGAACCCAATAGCTACTGGTGTGGTGATGTCACCTATATTTGGACAGGCTCACGCTGGGCATACTTGGCAGTTGTCCTCGACTTGTTTGGTCGAAAAGTGATTGGCTGGGCATTATCCCATTCACCTGATAGCCTATTGACCATGAAAGCGTTAACGATGGCCTATGAAAGTCGTGGCAAACCGGAAAATGTTATTTTTCATTCAGATCAAGGTTCGCATTACACCAGCATGAAATTCAGGCAATTAATTTGGCGATACCAGATAACACAAAGTATGAGTCGTCGTGGAAATTGTTGGGATAATAGCCCAATGGAGCGGTTCTTTAGAAGTTTAAAGACAGAATGGATACCAACGACAGGCTTTAAGAGTTTTACTGAAGCTAAAAAAGCAATAATCAATTACATCATTGGTTATTACAATCAGACTAGGCCACATAGATACAATGCTGGTTTAAGTCCAAATGAGTCAGAGAAAAGATACTGGCTAAACTACAAATACGTGGCCAATATGACTTGACCACTTCA
>NZ_JBQMWH010000036.1:0-1179 GCF_053470345.1 Thalassotalea agariperforans
CTAAACCACAGTAATTGTAAAGCCTGACATTTTCACGTACTCATCATTAACTTGCATTAATGTGGAGTATACTTGAATAAGAGTTTCGTCAGTTTTACCTAAACTATCCGAGGAGGATATTCCCAATAAAGGGGTTTAGTTAAACCTGACCAGCTCATGAGGATAAACGATAAGATTATCTCATTCGCTGTTGGTATTTATAAGTGATGCATTAGAACGCGCGACACGTCTTTTGCCTTATAAACACCGGGTATTTATATCAGCTTTCCAGATTGTTAAAGAACAATTTCTAGCACGCATTCGGCTAAAAATTTGGTTTAAAAAACCAAACGTAATTTATTTCTCATTACCGTAGTAACAAAGAATACCTTAGGTTTGGTTTCTTCTTTATTGAAGAAGTATTGGTGGAGCTAAGCAGGATCGAACTGCTGACCTCCTGCGTGCAAGGCAGGCGCTCTCCCAGCTGAGCTATAGCCCCTCTTTATACTCAAAGAGAGTGTACATGTAGTTACAACGCATTTAAGTGAGAGACAAGGCAAATTAATACGATGTGTGCGTAGCAGCACATGAGTGTTAATTTAACGCAGTATATCGCTTAAATTGGTAGGTCTGGGCAGACTTGAACTGCCGACCTCACCCTTATCAGGGGTGCGCTCTAACCAGCTGAGCTACAGACCTATATTATCCGTCCGAAGCTTACATGTTAGGACTTCTTCTAATTTCGTTATCATACAATTTGTGTGAACACTCAACATCAATGGTAATTCTTCAAGATAAGGAGGTGATCCAACCCCAGGTTCCCCTAGGGTTACCTTGTTACGACTTCACCCCAGTCATGAATCACAAAGTGGTGACCGTCCTCCCGAAGGTTAAACTAGCCACTTCTTTTGCAACCCACTCCCATGGTGTGACGGGCGGTGTGTACAAGGCCCGGGAACGTATTCACCGTAGCATTCTGATCTACGATTACTAGCGATTCCGACTTCATGGAGTCGAGTTGCAGACTCCAATCCGGACTACGACGTACTTTGTGTGATTCGCTCCACCTCGCGGTCTCGCTGCACTCTGTATACGCCATTGTAGCACGTGTGTAGCCCATCCCGTAAGGGCCATGATGACTTGACGTCGTCCCCACCTTCCTCCGGTTTATCACCGGCAGTCTCCTTAAAGTTCCCGCCA
>NZ_JBQMWH010000037.1:0-1064 GCF_053470345.1 Thalassotalea agariperforans
GCGAAGCTCTTGATCGAAGCCCCGGTAAACGGCGGCCGTAACTATAACGGTCCTAAGGTAGCGAAATTCCTTGTCGGGTAAGTTCCGACCTGCACGAATGGCGTAATCATGGCCACACTGTCTCCACCCGAGACTCAGTGAAATTGAATTTGCGGTTAAGATGCCGTATACCCGCGGCTAGACGGAAAGACCCCGTGAACCTTTACTATAGCTTGACAGTGAACATTGCTCCTACATGTGTAGGATAGGTGGGAGGCTTTGAAGCAGCGTCGCTAGATGTTGTGGAGCCAATCTTGAAATACCACCCTTGTATGCGTGATGTTCTAACCTAGGCCCCTGATCGGGGTTGGGGACACTGTCTGGTGGGTAGTTTGACTGGGGCGGTCTCCTCCCAAAGAGTAACGGAGGAGCACGAAGGTTGGCTAAGTACGGTCGGACATCGTACGGTTAGTGCAATGGCATAAGCCAGCTTAACTGCGAGACAGACACGTCGAGCAGGTGCGAAAGCAGGTCATAGTGATCCGGTGGTTCTGTATGGAAGGGCCATCGCTCAACGGATAAAAGGTACTCCGGGGATAACAGGCTGATACCGCCCAAGAGTTCATATCGACGGCGGTGTTTGGCACCTCGATGTCGGCTCATCACATCCTGGGGCTGAAGTCGGTCCCAAGGGTATGGCTGTTCGCCATTTAAAGTGGTACGCGAGCTGGGTTTAGAACGTCGTGAGACAGTTCGGTCCCTATCTGCCGTGGGCGTTTGAGAATTGAAGAGGGCTGCTCCTAGTACGAGAGGACCGGAGTGGACGAACCTCTGGTGTTCGGGTTGTCATGCCAATGGCATTGCCCGGTAGCTACGTTCGGAACTGATAACCGCTGAAAGCATCTAAGCGGGAAGCAGGCTTTGAGATGAGTTCTCACTGGGACTTTAAGTCCCCTGAAGGGTCGTTGGAGACTACAACGTTGATAGGTCAGGTGTGGAAGTGCTGTGAGGCATTGAGCTAACTGATACTAATTGCCCGTGAGGCTTAACCATACAACACCCAAGTGGTTTTACGAGAGTAAACA
>NZ_JBQMWH010000038.1:0-1051 GCF_053470345.1 Thalassotalea agariperforans
TTTTTCGAGCTACAGCGAGAAGAATAGTACAGCTAACAAGTCGTTTAAAAGGACAAAAAACAGTTGGCTTTTGCTCCTTCGTCGCTTATTTTAGCCAACTATTTTATTGCCTCTTAACGAGGCGTTAGGTGTTTTTTCTTTATGTTTATTGTTGTTTTAAATCGGCTTTGAATTTAAAGTATTATGCTTTGTTAACAAGGTTAAACTTTTAAGTTTTTAACTTTGTGTTTTATCAAAATCAGGTGATTAAGGGAAAATCATTAACCTCAGTGAAAAGGACTTTTCAAATCAAGTATTCTTTTCTCGGTTAAACTTTCTCACTTTAATTTTGAATTATAGATTTGTGCCTTTGTTGAGTGTTTTGGCGGTAAACCGCGCCAGTATTGGTCTAGCACCTAACAAGTCATTAAAGCAGGACTAAAAACAGTTTGCTCGGTTCCGCTTCGCTTCACATTTTAGCAAACAATTTTTAGCCTCTTAATGAGGCGTTATGTGTTTCTCGACTTTAGGCGATAAACTAATAAATTTAATGTACCAACTTAGGAACAGGAATTACGACAAATATTGATTTAGATGCTTCGCTCGGATTGGAATTATCTGTGACGGCTCCAAAGGCAACAATGGAGCAAGAGAAAAGTAAAATGAAGAGCAATAGTAAGGGGAACTTTATGAAAAACGTAAAAGGTGGGATCGTGGCGTTACTGGAGCAGCTGGTTGCAGATTCTAATCCGAGCGAGTCGCAGAGAAGAAAGTATGAATTGTAATTTACCTAGGAGCGCGCCATGGGGGTTCAAATCCCCCATGCTCCACCAATTAGTCAGTGAAAAAACACATAACAAGTCGTTAAAGCAGGACAAAAAACAGTTGGCTTTTGCTCCTTCGTCGCTAATTTTAGCCAACTATTTTATTGCCTCTTAACGAGGCGTTATATACCGCCACGAATTGTAGGTAAAATAGCTTTGTGGTTTGGTATTTTTAACAAACATTCGCTGTAAATTCTTTTGGCATTTGTTAAATGCAAATAGGGCTTTTACTTCTGCTGTTTTGTTTG